>DASXDE010000165.1:0-4451 GCA_036490825.1 Gaiellaceae bacterium | reverse complement strand
CTCCTGCGCGAGACCCCGAGCCCGTCCGAGGACGAGATCAAGAAGGCGCTGCAGGGCAACATCTGCCGCTGCACCGGCTACTGGAACATCGTCGAGGCCGTGAAGTCGGTGGCGAAATGACCCGCGCGAGCGAGACCACGCTCGCTCCGGCGCCTGTCGAGGTGCAGCAGGGCTGGGGCGGCCAGAGCGTCCCGCGCAAGGAGGACAAGCGGCTCCTGCAGGGCGAGGGCGTCTTCGTCGACGACGTCAAGCGGCACGGGATGGGCTACCTCCACTTCGTGCGCAGCCCGTACGCCCACGCCCACATCACGCGCGTCGACGTCTCCGCGGCCGAGGCCGTCGACGGCGTCTACGGGACGCTGACCGGGGAGGAGGTCGCGGCTTTGACCGACCCGTTCTTCCAGATCTCGAGCGCGCCCGGCGCCAACATCAAGGACTACGCGCTCGCCCTCGGCAAGGTGCGCTACGTCGGCGAGCCGGTCGTCGCCGTCGTCGCCGAGACGCGCGAGCTCGCGCGCGACGCCTCCGAGCTCGTCGAGGTGGAGTACGAGCCGCTGGCGGCGGTCGTCGACGCCCGCAAGGCGCTGGACTCGGACACGCCGGTGCTGCACGACGACGCCGACGGAAACCTCATGTGGAGCGGCCTCTATTCCTGGGGCGACCTCGACGCCGCCTTCGCCGAGGCCGACCGCGTCGTCAAGATCCCGGAGCTCCACTTCCACCGCTTCAACTCGACCCCGCTCGAGTGCGACGGCGCGCTCGTCGAGTTCAACCGCGGCGTCGGGCAGTGGACGATCCACACGAACAACCAGTTCCCCGGCTTCGCCGCGATCATGATGGGGCCGGCGATGCGGGTCGGGCTCGACAAGCTCCGCTTCGTCACCCAGGACATCGGCGGCGGCTTCGGCAACAAGATCACGTCCCACCCGCAGCTCGTGGTCTGCTGCCTGCTCGCCCGCAAGCTCAACCGGCCGGTGCAGTGGACGGAGTGGCGCACCGACTTCCACCTCTCGATGTCGCACGGCAACGAGCGCTGGTTCCACGAGACCGAGGTCGCCGTCAAGGACGACGGGACGCTGCTCGGCTTCCGCACCAAGGCACTCGACGACGCCGGCGCCTGGCTGCGCTACGAGCCGCTCGGCGGCGTGATCTGGGCGCAGGTCACGCCCGGGATGTACCGCTGGCGCCACATCGAGCTCGAGTTCACGCAGGTCGCGACGAACAAGGCGCCGGTCTCGCCGAACCGCGGCTACTCGCGCATGCAGCACCTCTGGTTCACCGAGCGCGTGATCGACATCGTCGCGCGCGAGCTCGGCCTCGACCCGGTCGAGGTGCGCAAGCGGAACTACGTCCGCGCCGAGGACATGCCGTACGAGACGCCGAACGGCTGCGTCTACGACTCCGGCGACTACGCAGCGATGCTCGACCTCGCGCTCGAGCTGATCGACTGGGACTCCATCCCCGGCAAACGCGCCGAAGCGAAGGAGCGCGGCAAGCTGCTCGGCGCCGGGATCGGCTCCACACTCGACTCCGGCACGAACAACTTCGGCCAGTCGCGCCTCATCAACCCGGAGCTCCAGTTCTCGGGCAACAACGAGGTCGCCACGGTCAAGCTCGACATCTTCGGCGAGATCGTGGTCACGCTCGGCACGACGCCGCAAGGCCAGGGCCACGAGACGACCGCGGCGCAGGTCGTGGCCGACATCCTCAGCTGCTCGCCCGACGACGTCCACGTGCGCGCCGGCCACGACAGCTACTGGAACTCGCACGCCGGCTTCTCCGGCACCTACGCGAGCCAGTTCGCGGTCACCGGGCTCAGCGCGGTCAAGGGCGCGACCGAGATGCTCGCGGCCGAGATCAAGAAGCTCGCGGGCGCCGTCTTCGGCGGCGTGCCGGCGGAGGCGCTCGAGCTCGCCGACGGCGGTGTCCGGATCAAGGACAACCACGACGCCTTCCTCCCCTTCATGGCCTGCGGCGCGATCGTCAACGCCAACAACGCGGGCCTGCCCGAGGACCTCGACGTCACGCTCAACTGCCGCTACGTCTACCGCCCACCGTTCGAGGTGCCGGACGTCGAGCGGAAGTTCGGCAACCTCACGCTCACCTACGCGACCCAGATCCACGTCGCCGTGGTCGAGATCGACCCCGAGACCGGCGCCTACGAGATCGTGGACTACGCGGCCGTCGACGACTGCGGGAAACGGATCAACCCGCAGATCGTCGAAGGGCAGGTGATGGGCGCGACCGCGCAGGCGATCGGCGCCGCGATCCACGAGACCTACGAGTACGACGAGGACGGCAACCTGCTGACGCCCAACTTCTACGACTACCACGTCCCGCACTCGCTCGACATGCCGCCGCTCGCGACCGGCGCGCTCGAGAGCCCGTCCCCGTTCACGCCGCTCGGGACGAA
Organism: Gaiellaceae bacterium; assembly: GCA_036490825.1. Classification (GTDB taxonomy): domain Bacteria; phylum Actinomycetota; class Thermoleophilia; order Gaiellales; family Gaiellaceae; genus Palsa-739. The sequence continues at coordinate 2,038 of DASXDE010000165.1, read as the reverse complement.
GGGCATGGGCGAGGGCGGCGGCGCCGGGATCCACGCGGTCTGCGCCGCGATCCAGGACGCGACCGGCGCGATCGTGACCGACAGCCACAACCCGTACCAGCGCGTCTGGCAGCTGCTGCAGGAGACAAGGTGAACGTCTCCGGCGAGCGCACGTTCGACGCGCCGCGCGGGACGGTGTGGCAGGTGCTGAACGACCCGGCGTCGATGGCGAAGACGATGCCCGGCGTCGAGAGCTTCGACATCCACGACGACAGGCGCTGGACGGCGAATGTGAAGATCCCGCTCGGCCTCGGCGGGCTGAAGATGAAGGTCGACATGGAGAAGATCGAGGAGCGGGAGCCGGAGTTCGCGAAGCTCGCGGTCAAGGGCAACGGCGTCGGCGCGATCATGAACATGGAGACGTCGTTCACGCTCTCCGACGCCTCGGCCGGCGGTACCGCGATGGCGTGGAGCGCCGAGGTGAAGCTCCTCGGGCCGGTGGGCTCGATGGGCCAGCGCGTGCTCCAGCCGATCGTGAACCAGCAGGTTCTAGCCGTCCTCAAGGCGCTCGACGTCCAGGTGCAGGAAGCGGTCGCGAGCGGCGGCGGGCCGGCGACGCACGGCGCGGAGGAGGGCATCAGCCCCGCCTCGCCCGAGGCCTACGAGGCCGAGCCCGAGGGGCCGACGACCTCGACCGAAGACTGACGTTGGCGCCCCCGCTCAAGTTCGGCGTCATGCAGCTCACGATGGAGCCGCTCGACGAGATGCTCGCCTCGGCGCGGGCGATGGACGAGGCCGGGATGGACACGATCTGGCTCGCCGAGGCGTACCCGTGGTGGCGCAAGCACGGCATGGAGGCGCGCTCCTCGACGGGTGTCGGAGCGCTCATGGCCCGCGAGACGAAGCGCATCACGATCGGCTGGGGGATCATCGCCGCTTCGACGCGCCATCCCGTGCAGGCGGCGATGGACGCGCGCGTCGTGCAGGAGGCGGCGGGGCCCGGCCGGTTCATCCTCGGCTTCGGGACCTCGAAGATCTTCCTCAACAACACGAAGACGCAGACGAAGAAGACGCTCGGGCCGATGCGCGACGCGGTCACGATCGCGCGCGGCGTCCTCTCCGGCGAGCGGTTCGACTACGACGGCGACACGTGGAGCGCCGACGTGCCCGCGCTCGCGGCCGACGCGCACGCGCCGCGCGAGGTGCCGCCCGTCTACGTCGCCGCGACCGCGCCGAAGATGCAGCAGCTCGCCGGCGAGATCGCCGACGGCTGCCTCACGCCCTCGATCACGACGCCCGGCTTCGTTCGCTACACGCGCGACAACGTGGGCGGCGAGATCGACGTCGGCTGCACCGTCGTCGCCTCCATCCACGCGAGCGACCGTGACGCGGGCCGCGACGGCGCCCGCGAGATCGCCGGCATGTATCTCGCGAACAAGGTGCAGAACATCAAGGGCGCCGCCGACACGCTGCTCGAGCTCGCCGGGATCGAGCAGGACGAGATCCGGCCGGTCGCGGAGGCGATGGAGGAGGGCGGGAGGCTCGCCGCGAAGGCCCAGGTCTCGGACGCGCTTCTCGACAAGTGCCGGCCGATCGCCGGCACTCCGTCGGACTGCATCGAGGCGATCGAGGAGTATCGCGACGCCGGCTGCAGCCACGTGATGCTCGAGCTCTGGGGCGCGGACCGCCACGAGCAGATCCGGCTCTTCGGCGAGCGGGTCCTGCCGCACTTCCGCGCATGAAGGTCGACCGTGACCGGCTCGTCGAGACCGCGACGCGGCTGGTAAACGTGCCGAGCTTCACCGGCGCGGAGGAGGCGGCGGCCCGGTTGATGGTCGAGCTGTTCGAGTCGCTCGGCCTGCAGGTCCAGTGGCAGCAGGTCGAGGAAGGGCGCGCGAATGCGCTCGGCACCTGGACCGGCGCCGGCGGCGGCAAGTCGCTCATGTTCAACGGGCACCTCGACACGTCGTACTCGGGGCGCGAGCCGTGGCTGCGCAACGTGCCGGGCTTCCAGCCGCAGGCGTTCGAGCGCGACGGCCGGCTGTACGGGCTCGGGATC
>DASXDE010000164.1:0-15439 GCA_036490825.1 Gaiellaceae bacterium | reverse complement strand
ATGCGTCGGAGCCGCGGGCTGGAGCGCCCGCAGAGCCCGGTGCAGTGCCTCCTCCCCCGCTCCCGGGTCCGGCTCCGGAGCCTCGGTCAGCAGGCTTTCGAGCCGGCGCTGGAGCTCACTCGACATGCTCGACCTCCAGCGCCTCGCGCAGCTGCTCGAGGGCGCGCGCCAGCCGTGAGTTGACGGTTCCGACCGGCAGGTCGAGGGCCGAGGCGATCTGCTTCGGCGTCATCCCGACTCCGTAGCGCAGGACGACGACGACGCGCCGCTCGAGCGAGAGCCCGGCAACCGACGCGAGCAGGCTCCGGTCGCCCGAGTCGTGCACCGGCGCGACGTCAGGCAGCTCGGGCAGCTCCTCGTCCGAGAGGCGCCGCTCGGCGCGCAGGAGGTCGAGCGCCCGGTTGGCGACGATCCGGTGCAGCCACGGCCCGAAAGGGCGGCCCTCGTCGAAGCGGCCGAGCGCCGCGAACGCGCGCTCGAACCCGTCGGCCGCGACGTCGTCCGCGACGGCCCGCCGGCCGGTGATCGCGAACGCAGCGCGCCACGCGTCCCGCCAGTAGCGCCTGAAGAGCGCGGCCGCGGCTTCGCGGTCGCCGCGTCGCGCCCGTCGTACCAGGTCCCGGTCACTCGGTTCACGCACTCCTCGCAGTCTTGTACGAACCAGCCGCGTTTGCGCGTCCCGCACAGGGAATACTTCCGTGGTGACGGACTGGCAGGAGCAGGACAACGAGCTCGTCCGGGAGTTCGAGCTGTCCTCGTTCCCCGCGGCAATCGCGTTCGTCGAGCGACTCGGCGAGCTGGCGGAGAGCGAGAACCACCACCCGGACATTGACATCCGTTATCGCAAGGTCACGGTGCGGTGGACGACGCATTCCGAGGGCGGGATCACCGACAGGGACCGTGAGATGGCCGAGCGGACGTCCGGCCTTGTCGCCGCGTAGCGCGCGACTTCCCCGGTAGAACGTAAGACCGTGCGTCCAGCCGACACTAATCCTGACGTGAGCGCGCTGGCAGCAGCCCCGACCGGACTCGAGGAGTGGCATCTCGACCTCCACGCGGACGGCACGCGCGGCGACGAGGCGGTGGCCCGTCTGCACGGCCTTCTCCTGCGAGCGGCCCGCTTCGAGGTCTTCCGGCGGCGCGGCTCCCTCCCCCAGCTCTCTGCGGTCGAGCTGGACGAGCTCGCCCAGGATGCCGCCGACGACGCAGCCGTCTCGGTGCTGCGCCGCCTCGGCGACTTCCGGGGCGAGAGCAGCTTCCGCACGTGGGCGTACAAGTTTGCGCTGCTCGAGGCGGCCGTGAAGGTGCGCCGGCGCGCCTGGCGGGACCGTGAGGTGACGCTCGAGCCGGAGCGCTGGGAGAGCCTCGCCCACGCCGGGCCCGGCCCCGACGACGACGCCGAGAATGCTGCGCTGCTCGAGGCCGTGCGCGACGGGATCCGGACGGCGCTGACGCCGCGACAGCGGCAGGTCCTCGTCGCGACGGTGCTCGAAGGCGTGCCCATCGACGTGCTTGCGGAGCGGCTCGGCTCGAATCGCAACGCGCTCTACAAGATGCTCCACGACGCACGCCGGCGGCTGCGAGCCCATGTCGCCGAGGCGGGATTCCCGGAGGCGAACGAATGACCGGACACGACCTCGATCCAACGCTCAAGCGGCTGCTCGGCAGCGGCGAGCCCGAGATCGGCTGCGACGAGTGCTTCGCGCAGCTCGACCGCTACGTCGAGCTCCAGCTCGCCGGGGCTCCCGCCGACGAGCTCGTTCCCGGGCTGCGGGCCCACCTCGTCGGCTGTCCCGCGTGCGCGGAAGAGCACGAAAGCCTGCGCGCGCTGCTGGAACTCGACTCCGTCTCCTGAAAGAAGGCGAACGAAATGCACACGACCAAGTACCTGATCGTCGGCGCCGGCATGACCGGCGACATGGCGGCGAAGGGCATCCGCGAGCACGACTCCGAGGGCTCGATCACGATGATCGGCGCCGATCCGCACCCGGTCTACAAGCGGCCCCTGCTCACGAAGGGGCTGTGGAAGGGAGCGCCGGAGGAGAAGCTCTGGCGCGAGCCGGCGGAGGGCGTCGAGCTCGTGACCGGCCGCCTCGTCGTCTCTCTCGACCTCGCGGCGCATGCCGCGACGGACGACGCCGGCGAGGACTACTCCTGGGAGAAGCTCCTGCTGGCCACCGGCGCGAGGCCGCGCGAGATTCCCGGCGCGGAGGGCGTGATCTGGTACCGCACGCTCGACGACTACCACCGCCTGCGCGAGACGGCGCCGGCGGGATCCCACGTCGTCGTGATCGGCGGCGGCTTCATCGGCTCGGAGATCGCGGCCGGCCTGATCGGCAACGGCGTCCGCGTCACGATGGTCTTCCCCGAGCCGGGAATCGGCTATCGCCTCTTCCCCGAGGGGCTCTCGACCTTCCTCGCCGACTACTACCGCGAGAAGGGCGTCGAGGTCCTCGCGGGCGAGTTGGTCGCCTCGGCCTCCGGCGACCGGGTCGAGACCCAGTCCGGCCGCACGCTCGAAGCCGACGCTGTCGTCGCGGGCCTCGGCGTGATCCCGGACACCGAGCTCGCGGAGGCCGCGGGCCTGGAGGTCGAGGACGGGATCCTCGTGGACGAGTACGGACGCGCGTCGGGTCGCGACGACGTGTTCGCGGCCGGCGACGTCGCGCGCTTCCCGGTCCGCGCCCTGGGCACGACGATGCGGATCGAGCACGAAGATCACGCGAACACGCACGGCAAGGCCGTCGGCGCGAACATGGCCGGCGCGGACACGCCGTACGACCACCTGCCGTTCTTCTACTCCGATCTCTTCGACCTCGGCTACGAGGCGGTGGGGATGGTCGACTCGCGGCTGGAGGCCGTCGAGAACTGGCAGGAGCCGAACCGCAAAGGCGTCGTCACCTACGTTGAGGACGGCCGGCCGCGCGGCGTGCTGCTCTGGAACGTCTGGGACAAGGTCGACGCGGCTCGCGACCTTCTGCGGGCAGGAGAGGGCGCCCTTGCCGTCTAGCCGCCTCGCCCGCTCGCGCAAGGCGCGCCGCGGGACCGAGCTCATGTGCGAGGCCGTGTTCCGGCCGCTCGCGCACCCGCTCGTCCTCCTGCTCGCGCGCCTGCGCGTCGCACCGCCGCTCGTGGTCGGGTGTGCAGGCGCGGCCGGCCTCGCGGCCGCGGTGGAGCTCGGGCGGGGCTCGCTACTCGCGGCGGCACTGCTCGTCCAGCTCAAGACGCTGCTCGACAACGCGGACGGCCAGCTCGCGCGGCTCACCGGGCGCACGAGCGCCTTCGGCCGCTATCTCGACTCCGAGGTCGACCTGCTCGTCAATGCGGCGCTCTTCGCAGCCCTCGGCTGGACGACCGGGCAGCCCGCGCTCGCGTTCGCCGGGCTCCTCGCGGTGACCAGCGTCCTCAGCCTGAACTTCAACGCCGAGCGGCTCTCACGGGCCGCCGCCGCGGAGCCCGAGGCCGAAGGTCGCGCGACGGCGCTCCTGCGCCGCATCTACGGCTTCGCGTACGCCCCGCAGGACCGGCTCGCCGAAGCTGTCGTCGCACGGCGGCCCGGGCTGACCGGCTCGACCGCGGTCTCACTGCTCGCGAACCTCGGCATGTCGACGCAGCTCGCCGCGTTCGGCCTGCTGCTGGCACTCGGACACCCACTTGCGTTCGCCTGGCTGGCGATCGCCCAGGCCGCCTTGATCGCGCTCGCGCTCCTGCCGCGACGCATGCCGCAACGACAGGAGGAGACCGCATGAGCACTGGGCGTAGGCTCGACGGAGCCCGGCAAGTAGCGGAGGCGCCGGCTTTGCCGGCGTCGGAGCGGGGAAATGTGTTCGAGCTTCCAGCCTTCGAGGGTGAGGTCGCGCGCGATCTGACGCCGGCGGATTGGGTCCGGCTGGAACGCAGCGCCGCCGAGATCTTCGAGGCCCTGGGGCTCGACCTCGACACGCCAGGCACCCGCGACACGCCGCGGCGCTTCCTCCGGGCGCTGTTCGACGCGACGGCGGGCTACGACGGCGACCCGAAGCTGCGCACCCTCTTCCCCACCGAGCGGCCGGAGGGCGTCGAGGGTCGCAACGCGCAGATCGTCGAGGGGCCGATCGGCTTCTACGCGCTCTGCGAGCACCACGCGCTGCCGTTCCACGGGCGCGCGCACATCGGCTACGTCGCCGGCGACGAGATCCTCGGCATCTCGAAGCTCACGCGGCTCGTGCGGCTCTACGCCCGCCGCTTCACCGTGCAGGAGCGGCTGGCCGAGGAGATCGCGGACGGCTTGCGGGAGCTGGCCGGGGCACGCGGCGTCGCGGTCAAGCTCGAGGCGGCGCACATGTGCACGGCGATGCGCGGCGTCGAGGAGGACGGATCCCTCACCGTGACGACGGTCTGGCGCGGCCTGTACGACGAGGTCGAGTCGCTCCGCTCGGAGTTCCTTACGCTGACCAGGTGATCGACGCCTTCACGGTCCTCGCCGAGGGCGAGGACCTGCCGCGGTGGAACGTCCCGGACGAGCTCGTCCGGCTCTACGGCGGCGCTATCGGGCTCGACGAGCCGTGCGTCGTCGCGAACTTCGTCGAGTCGCTCGACGGCGTCGTGGCGGTGCCGCGGCTGCCGCGCTCGCACGCGGTCCTCGGCGACGAGAGCGAGGCCGACAGGTTCGTTCTCGCTCTCGTGCGAGCCTGTGCAGACGCCGTCGTCGTCGGCTCGGGCACGCTTCTCGCCTCGCCGAAGGGGACCTGGCGGATCGACCGCGCCTATCCCCCGGCTGCCGAGGCGCTCGCCGAGTTGCGCGCTCGGCGCGGCCGGTCCGCGCAGCCGCTCGTGACCGTCGTCACCACCGGCGCGTCGCTCGACCCGGCCCATCCCGTGCTCGAGTCGGGTGCGCTGATCCTCACGACGGAGGGAGCCGCGGCCGGCCTGCGAGCGGCGGTTCCCGCGGCCGCCGAGGTCGTGGCCGTGAACGAGGGCGACACGGTCGACCTGTCCGTCGCGCTCGACACCTTGCGCGCACGCGGGTGTCCCGTCGTCCTCACGGAGGCGGGGCCGTCGATGTTCGGCTCGCTCGTCGCCTCGCGGCTCGTGGACGAGCTCTTCCTCACCGTTTCCCCGGTGCTGGCCGGTCGCGGGACCGCTGCCCGTCTCGGCCTCGTCGAGGGAGTGGAGCTCGTGCCGCAGACCCGCGTCGCCGGCCGCCTCCGCTCGGTGCGAAGCCACGGCTCGCACCTCTTCCTCCGCTACGCGCTGCGCCAGCCCGCGGCCTAGGCGCGCCGGTGGAGCTGGCGGTAGAGGCGGTCGATCAGCGCCGGCATCGCCTCGAGCCGCTCCGTGATTGCGCGCAGGCGGTACTCCCGGAAGTGCTCGGGCTCGACCTCGAGCGCCTTCGCGAGCGTGGCGACCACGTCGTTGGAGGGCACGGGACGGTTTCCATGCACGAGGTGGTTGAGATAGCCGGCGGAGAGCCCGGTGCGGGATGCGAGCTGGCGGTAGGTCACGCCCGCCTCGTCCATGAGCCGCTGGACGGTCTCGCCGAACCCGTCCTCGCTGAACCGACGCCGCTTCGCCATCCCTAGAGCTCCTTGTCGAGATCGGCAACATTCAACCGCTTCTCGGCGCCGCTTGCGCGAACGCGGACGTCGACCTTGCCGTCCTCCAGGCTCTTCTTTCCGGCCGTGACACGGAGCGGGCAGCCGATCAGGTCGGCGTCGGCGAACTTCTCCCCCGCCCGCTGGTCGCGGTCGTCGAGCAGCACGTCGAGGCCGGCCGCCGAGAGCGCCTCGGCCGCCTGGCCGGCGATCTCCTCGGCGCCGGGAAGCGCGACGACGTGTACGTCGTACGGCGCGACCGCCGTCGGCCAGACGATCCCATTCTCGTCGTGCGACTGCTCGACGATCGCGGCCATCGTCCGTGCGAGGCCGATCCCGTAACTACCCATGACCAGCGGCTTCTCCCTCCCGTCCTCGTCCAGAAACGTCGCGCCGAAGGCCTGCGAGTGAAAGGTGCCGAGCTTGAAGATGTGGCCGACCTCGATCGCCGTCTGCACGTGGAGCGTGCCGCCGCACTCCGGGCAGGCGTCGCCGTCCTTCGCCTGCCGGATGTCGGCGAAGGCCGGCTCGTAGTCGCGGCCCGCCTGGACGCCGCGCAGGTGCCGCCCGTCCTCGTTCGCACCGGCGACGAACTGCCCCTCGCGGAGCGCCTCGTCGGCGATCACGTCGACCCCTGCGCCGACGGGGCCGATCGAGCCTCCGCCGGCTCCGAAGGCGGCGCGGATCTCGTCCTCGGTGGCCGGCCGGAACGCCGCCTCGAACAACGTCTCGAGCTTCTCCGGGCTGAGCCGGTCGTCGCCTCGCACCAGCGCGAGCACGAGCCGGTCGCCGGTCACGACGGGAAGCGCCTTCGAGGTGGCGGATTCCGCGATCCCGAGGAAGGTGGCGAGCGCCTCGATCGTCGTCACCCCCGGTGTCTCGACGGGCTCCGGCGCGTCCAGGGGCGGGGGCAGCTCGGGCGGGCGCGGCGCGCCGCGTGCGGCCTCTGCGTCGGCGAAGTAGTCGCCGTTCTCGCAGCGCATCAGCTCGTTCTCGCCCGAGCCGGTCGGCGCGAGGAAGCCGAGCGAGCTCTTGCCTCCCATCACGCCGGACTCGGCCTCGGTGACGTACGCCTCGAGGCCGCAGCGCTCGAAGATCCGCGTGTACGCCTGCTCGTGCGCCTTGAACGCGACGTCGAGGCCGGCCTCGTCCGCGTCGAACGAGTACGAGTCCTTCATCACGAACTCGCGGAGCCGGAGGAGCGCCCCGCGCGGACGCGGCTCGTCCCGGTCCTTCGTCGAGAAGTGGTACCAGACCTGCGGCAGCTGTTTGTACGAGCTGATCTCGCGCCCGAGGAACGTCATCGACTCCTCGTGCGTCCAGGAGAGCACGAACGGGCGCCCCGCGCTGTCCTTCAGGTGGAAAAGGATCGGCACGTCGATCCGGCCGGTCGTCTCCCAGAGCTCGGCGGGCGTCAACGTCGGACAGCGCATCTCCTGGCCGCCGATCGCGGTGATCTCCTCCCGGATGATCCGCTCGAGCTTCGTGTGCACGCGCCAACCGAGCGGCAGGAAGCTCCAGAGGCCGGCTCCCATCTGGCGGATGAACCCCGCGCGTACGAGGAGCCGGTGGGACGCGGCGTCCGCGTCGGCGGGGGCGTCGCGCAGGGTCGGGAGGAAGAGCTGTGAGGCTCGGGCGATCATCGGCGTTGTCGCCCTAGGCTACTCGAGCGGGATCAGCGAGGCCTCGGCCATCGCAAGCGCGGCCGGTTTCGCCATCTTGAGGCGCTTCGGCCGGTTCATCCCGTCGGCGATCCACCTGTCGATCTCCTCGAACAGCGTGTCGATCAGGACGTCCGACGGCACCTTCTTCAAGACGCGGCCGTGGGCATAGACGAAGCCGACGTCGCGGCCGCCGGCGATCCCGAAGTCTGCGTCTCCCGCCTCCCCGGGCCCGTTGACGGCGCAGCCGAGGACGGCGATCTCGAAGTGCTGGGCGTACTCCTCCTTGCGCCGCTCGACCTCCTCGGCGAGCGTCTGCACGCCGACGTTGTCGCGGCCGCAGCTCGGGCAGGCGATCATCACGGGCCCGCGATGCCGCAGGCCGAGTGCGGAGAGGATCTCCCACGCGGTCTTGACCTCCTCCACGGGATCGGCGGTGAGGCTGACGCGCATCGTGTCGCCGATCCCGTCCACCAGCAGCGCGCCCATCCCGACGGCGCTCTTGATCGAGCCGGAGAACGGCGTCCCCGCCTCGGTGACGCCCAGGTGGAGCGGGTACGGCACCTTTGCCGAGAGCATCCGGTAGGCCCGGATCATGGTCGGTACGTGGCTCGACTTGACCGAGATCTTGAAGTCGTGGAAGTCGAGCCTCTCGAGCAGCCGCACCTCCTCGAGCGCCGCCTCCACCAGCGCCTCGGCCTGGTCCTTGTGCGCCAGATCCGTGAGGTGCTTCGGAAGCGAGCCGGAGTTGGCGCCGATGCGCATCGGGATGCCCGCGCGCTTCGCCGCGTGCACGACCTGCTCGACCTTCTCCGGGCCGCCGATGTTGCCGGGGTTGATGCGGACGGCGGCGACGCCGCCCTCGATCGCCTTCAGCGCGAGCGAGGCATTGAAGTGGATGTCGGCGATGACCGGCAGCGGCGACAGGCGCACGATCCGTGGCAGCGCCTCGGCGTCCTCGAGCTTCGGCACGGCGACCCGCACGACCTCGCAACCCGCGGACGCGAGTGCGGCGATCTGAGCCGTCGTCGCCTCGACGTCGTGCGTCTTCGTGAGCGTCATCGACTGCACGACGACGGGCGCGCCGCCGCCGATCGTGACGCCGCCGACCGAGATCTGCCGCTCGCTGGCCATCCGCAAGCCAGTCTAGCCCGGCCGCCTGTGGCTCAATTGCGGGCCTCAGCGGACGCTGAGGCGTCGAGTCAGTGCGGCGCTCCCGGCGATATGTCGTTCGAGAAGGCGATCACGAAGACGAGCACGATGAGGGCGATCCCCACCACGGACACGCGCTCGTAGACCTCGCGGGCCAGCGCGCGGCGACGGACCCCCTCGATGAGCGAGAAGAGGATGTGCCCGCCGTCGAGCGGCAGCAGCGGCAGGAGATTGAGCAGCGCGAGCGACATGCTCACGAAGGCGAGGATCTCGAGGTACCACGTGAAGCCGACCTGCAGCTGAGCGTGGGAGACCCGCACGATCCCGACCGGGCCCGAGAGATCCTTGCGTCCGTGCTGCGAGAAGAGCGACCCGATTCCCGTGGCCGTGCCGGTCACGACGTGCCAGAGGTCCGAGCCCGCCCTCGATGCTGCCCTGCCGGTCGAGTAGTGGACGAGCCGGACGGTCGGCTCGAAGCCGAAGATCCAACGGCCCTGCTGGAAGATCGTCGCGCGGGGCCCTACTGCCGTGCGACGGCCGTCGCGCACCACGGTGAGCGTGATCGGGACGCCCCGGCTCGCGCGGATCCGCTGGGAGACGGCGTGGAACGTGCCGGTCGGCCGACCGTCGACGGCGACGATCCGATCGCCGGCCTGTAGACCGGCCGCGGCGGCTGGGGTTCCAGCTTCCACGGCCGCGACCTGGTTCGTGGGGCGCTGCGGCTGGGAAGGCCCGCCGCTGACGGCGAAAACGATGAAGAGGATGACGAACGCGATCGCGACGTTCGCGAGCGGTCCGGCGGCGATGACCGCGACGCGCCTCCACGTCGCCGCGCGCCAGTAGGCGTCCGGAGCGGTCCCCTCCTCCACGTCGCGAAGGGCCCGTTGCGCGGACCGCCTCGCGCTCGCGGAGAGCTCCGCCGCGTTCACCTCGCGCTCCAGCTCCGGATACGCCCGCCGCGCGCCGTCGAAGTCCTCGACCTCGAGCGCGCGCCGGATTGCACCGACCGGCGCGGCCAGGCTCGGTTGCTCTCGCACCGCCGGCTCGACGAACACCTGCAGGTCGCGGGCGGCGGGCCGGTGCATGCCCGGGATCCGGACGAGGCCGCCGAGCGGGATCATGCCGATCCCGTACTCGATGCCCTTGCGCCTCACCTTCACGAGCGCAGGCGGGAAGCCGACGTAGAAGCTCCGCGGCCGCATCCCGACGGCGAGCGCGACCGAGAAATGGCCGAGCTCGTGCAGGAAGACGAGGAGCACGAGGCCACCAATGACGACGAGCCACGTCATGCTGCGGCCAGTGCCCCTTCGGCGAGCGCACGGGCGGCGCGATCGGCCTCGACGAGGTCGTCGAGATCGCGAGCCGCGTCGGTCGCGGCGGCGGCGAGCGTCTCCCCCACGACCTCCGGAATCCCGAAGAACGGCAGGCGGCCGGCGAGGAAGGCGGCGACGGCGACCTCGTTCGCGGCGTTGTAGACGCAGGGCGCGCTCCCGCCCTCCCCGCCGGCCGCCCTCGCCAGCGAGAGCATCGGGAAGGTCTCCGTGTCCGGCGGCGAGAACTCCAGCGTCAGCGAGGCGAGGTCGAGCGGCGGCAGCGGCGTGGCGGCCCGCTCGGGATACGTGAGCGCGTAGGAGATCGGCACGCGCATGTCGGGGTAGCCCAGGTGGGCCAGCGAGGCGCCGTCACGGAAGCGGACGAGCGCGTGGACGGTCGACGTCGGCTGGATCGCCACCTCGATCCGTTCGTATTCCACGTCGAAGAGGAAGTGCGCCTCGATCACCTCGAGCCCTTTGTTCGCCAGCGTTGCCGAATCCACAGTGATCTTCGGGCCCATGCGCCAAGTCGGATGTGCGAGAGCCTGCTCGGGCGTGACCTCCTCCAGCTCGCCGCGCGTGCGGCCGCGGAAGGGACCGCCGGAGCCGGTCAGCACGAGCGTGTCCACCTGCTCGGGCTCGCGTCCCTCGAGACACTGGAAGAGCGCCGAGTGCTCGCTGTCGACCGGGAGGATCCGCCCGCCCCCCCGCTCGCGCGCAGCGAGAGCGAGCTCACCGGCGGCGACGAGGCTCTCCTTGTTCGCGAGCGCGAGGTCAACGCCGTGCTCGAGCGCCCAGAGCGTCGCGTGCACGCCCGCGAAGCCGACGACGGCGTTGAGCACGACGTCCGGCTGGGCGCGCTCGAGCAGGTCCGTGAGGTCGCCGCCGACCTCCTTGAGCGGGGCGTCGACGTCGTCGAGCGGCGTCGAGGCGGACGCGGCGGCGCAGAGCTCGAGCTCCGGATGTGCCTTGACGATCTCGATCGCCTGGCGGCCGATCGACCCCGTCGCACCAAGCAGCGCGACGCGCTTCACCGGACCAGTGTAGGGGGTTAGTGGTAGCCGAACGAAACGACGAGGAGGTACGCGGCGGGCGCGGCGAAGAGGAGCGCGTCGACCCGGTCCAGCACGCCTCCGTGCCCGCCGAGGAGCCGTCCCGTGTCCTTGACCTCGAGATCGCGCTTCAAGGCGGATTCGAAGAGGTCTCCCAGCACCGCTGCGATCACGATGACGAGGCCCAGCACGACCGCCTGCCACACGTCGAGGTACTTGTCGCGCGTGTCGTAGAGCGCGATGAACGAGACGAACACGCCCGCAACGGCGCCGCCGAGAAGCCCCTCCCACGTCTTCTTCGGCGACAGGCGGGGCGCGAGGCGGTGTCGGCCGGCGAGCCGGCCTGTCAGGTACGCGACCGTGTCGGCCGCGAAGACGCTCAGGACGACCGTGAACGCGAGCAGGCGACCTTCCGTGTGCATCTCGCGCAGCAGCAGCACGAACCCGAGCCCGATCCCGATCCAGGCCGAGCCGAGCACGGTCGAGCCGAGGGCCGCCGTGGTCGGCGCGCGGGTGCTCGAGAGCGCGTGCAGGAGGAAGCCGAGCACGAATGTGGCCAGAAAGCCGGCGAGCAGCCACACGACGCCGCCCGTCTTCGCGCCGAAGAGCGCGAGCAGCGCGCCACCGTAGACCGCGGCTGCGAGCGGCCGCATGGGTCGCGCCGTCGTCACGAACTCGTGCACTCCGACGCAGGCGGCCACCGCCACGAGCACGAACAGCCACCAGCCGCCGAGCCAGAGCATGCCGAGCACGAGCGGCAGGCCGACCGCCGCGACCAGCAAACGGGACGCGAGGTTGCTCACGAGCCGTTCACCGGCTCGTGAGGGTGGAGGGGGTTCGTGGGGGAAACACCCCACGGGACCGAGCCAAAGGCGAGCGACTCATCGCCCGCCGAATCTACGGCGCCGGCTCGCGTATTCCTCGATCGCGGTCCGGAGCTCCTCCGGCCCGAAGTCGGGCCAGAGCGTGTCGGTGAAGACGTACTCGGCATAGGCGGACTGCCAGAGGAGGAAGTTCGAGATGCGCCGCTCGCCCGAGGTCCGGATCACGAGGTCGGGATCCGGCATCTCCGGCTCGTAGAGGCACGCGGCGAGCGCCGCCTCGTCGACCTCGTCCGGATCGGCACCGCTCTCGAGCAGCCGGCGGGCGGCGTCGACGAGCTCCGCGCGGCCGCCGTAGTCGAAAGCGATCCAGAGCTGCAGCTTCGTCTTGTCCGCCGTCGCCGCCTCGAGCTCGTCCATCTTCGCCCGCAGCCAGTCGGGAGCGCGGTCGCGACGGCCGACGAAGCGGCACCGGACTCCCTGGGCGGCGAGGTCCTCGAGCTCCCGGTCGATCGTCTCGCCGAAGACGTCCATCAGAGCACCGACCTCGTCGACCGGGCGGTTCCAGTTCTCGGTCGAGAAGGCGTAGACCGCGAGGGACTCGATGCCGAGGTCGATCGCCGTCTCCACTACGGGCCGGAGCGCGCGCGAGCCCGCCCGATGCCCGTCGGCCACCGAGACGTCGTGCTCCGCCGCCCAGCGGCCGTTCCCGTCCATGATGATCGCGACCGCGTGCGCGACCTCGGGAAGATGCTCCTCGGGCGTGACGTCGGTGCCGGGGAGGGAGGTCATCAGACCTCCATGACTTCGGCTTCCTTGTGCTTCAGGAGCTCGTCGATCTGCTTCGTGTGGTCGTCGGTCAGCTCCTGCACGCGACCCTCGGCCCGATGCTCGTCGTCGGCGCCGACGTCGCCCTTGTCCACGAGCTCCTTCAGGTGCCGCATCGCGTCGCGGCGGATCTCGCGCACGGCGACCCGGTGCTCCTCGGCCATGTTGCGCACGACCTTGACCAGCTCCTTCCGGCGCTCCTCGGTCAGCTGGGGGATGGGCAGCCGGATCAGCTTGCCGTCGTTGGAGGGGGTCAGTCCCAGGTCCGACTCCTGGATCGCCTTCTCGATCGACTTGATCGAGCTCGGGTCGAAGGGCTGCACGGTGAGCATGCGCGGCTCGGGGACGTTGATCGTCGAGAGCTGGCGCAGCGGCGTCTGCGTCCCGTAGTAGTCGACCTCGATCCGGTCGAGCAGCGACGCCGAGGCCCGCCCGGTACGCACAGTCGCGAACTCCGCCCGCGCGTGCTCGACCGACTTGACCATGCGGTCACGCGCGCCGTTGATCAGCTCTTCTGCAGTCGCCATCGTCAGCTCTCCTTGTCGTCTGTCGCGATGATCGTCCCGACCTCCTCGCCGTTCACGACGCGCGCGACGTTGCCCTCGGCGAGCTCGAAGACGTGGATCGTGAGGCGATTGTCCATGCAGAGGGACAGCGCGGTCGTGTCCATCACCTTGAGCCCGCGCTCGATCGCCTCGAGGTGGGTGATGCGCGGCAGGAACTCGGCGTCCGAGACGCGCCGCGGGTCGCCGTCGTACACGCCCCTGACGCCGTGCTTCGCCATCAGGATCGCGTCGGCGCCCATCTCGAGCGCCCGCAGCGCGGCCGCCGTGTCGGTCGTGAAGAACGGATTGCCCGTCCCGGCCGCGAAGATCACGACCCGACCCTTCTCGAGATGCCGGATCGCGCGCCGCCGGATGTACGGCTCCGCGACCTCCGAGACCTCGAGGGCGGACATGACGCGGGTGTCAGCGCCTTCCCGCTCGAGCGCGTCCTGCAACGCGAGCGCATTGAGGAGCGTCGCGAGCATCCCGGCATAGTCGGCGGTGGCGCGGTCCATCCCGCTCTCCGCCGCCGCCGCGAGGCCACGGTAGAAGTTCCCGCCGCCCACCACGACCGCGACGTCGACGCCCTCGCCGCGGATGCCCGCAACCTCCTTCGCGAGCGCCTGCGTCACGACCGGGTCGATCCCGTAGTCGCGCTCGCCCATCAGCGCCTCGCCGGAGAGCTTGAGCAGCACCCGGCGGAAGGCGGGCATGCTCGGCCTCGGGCCGGTGTCGGTCTCGGGTTGCGCCGTCATCCCGCGAGCGAGAAGCGCTCGAACTCGAGCACCTGGGCGCCCGCCTCGTCGAGGACCTTGCCGACGGTGAGCGAGCCGTCGTGGATCCACGGCTGGTCGGCGAGCACGCCTCCGCGCTCGGCGAAGAAGCGCTTGTCGAGCATCCCGGTGACGATCTTCTCACGCGCCTGCTCGGGTTTCGACTGCACCTCGTCGGAGTTGAGGTAGATCTCGCGCTCCGCGGCGAGCAGGTCCTCGGGCACGTCCTCGCGCCCGATCCAGCGCGGGTCCGACCACGAGATGTGCATAGCGAGGTTCCGGGCCAGCTCGTCGTCGCCGCCGCGCAGGTGCAGGAGGACGCCGAGCTTGTTCGCCGGCGGGTGGACGTACGCAGCGAGCCGGCCGCCGTCCACGGCCTCGAAGCGCGCGGCGCCGGCGATCGCGATGTTCTCGCCGAGCTTGCCGGACAACTCGACGCGCTCCTCCTCGAGCTGCGAGACGGCGTCGATCCCCTCCGCCTCGACGAGCTCGAGCGCCTTCTTGCCGAACGCCTGGAACTCCTCGTTCTTCGAGACCGGCTCGGTCTCGCAGCCGACGGCGACCATCGTGCCGCGGGAGCGGTCGTCCGCCAGGCGGTAGCCCACAAGCCCCTCGGTCGTCGCGCGGTCAGCGCGCTTCGCGGCGTTCGCCATTCCCTTCTCGCGGAGCAGCGTGACCGCCGCCTCAATGTCGCCGTTCGTGTCCTGGAGCGCCCGCTTGCAGTCCATCATCCCCGCGCCCGTTTGCTCACGGAGCTCGCGCACCAGCTGGGCCGAGATCTCCGCCGCCATCAGGACGCCTCTCGACCACGCGTCGGATCGCCAAGGGCGGCCTCGGACGCCTTCGTGACCTCCGCGCCCTCCTTCGCCGGGTCCTCGCCGGTCGGAACCGGGACGCTCTCGCCCTCGGTCACGGGCTCGATCGCGGCGCCGGCTTCGACCTGCTCCACGTCGCCTTCCGGGACGCTCTCCTCGGCGGGCGGCGCCTCTTCGGCCTGCGCCCCCTGCTGCTGCAGCTCCTGGGCCGAGACCTTCTGCTTGCCGCTGGACACGGCCTCCGCGAGCGCGTGCACGACGAGGTTGCACGAGCGGATCGCGTCGTCGTTCCCCGGGATGACGTAGTCGGCCTCGTCGGGGTCGCAGTTCGTGTCGACGAGCGCGACGACCGGGATCCCGAGCCGGCGCGCCTCGCGCACCGCGAGCGCCTCCTTCTTCAGGTCGACGATCACGACCGCGTCGGGCTGGCGGCGCATGTCGGCGACGCCGCCGAGGTTCGCCTCGAGCTTCTCGAGCTCGCCGGCCATGGCGATCCGCTCCTTCGCGGGCAGGAGCTCGAGCTGGCCCTCGTCGCGCAGGCGCCGCATCTCGTGCAGGCGGTCGATGCGGTCGGCCATCGTGCGCCAGTTCGTGAGGAGGCCGCCGAGCCAGCGATGGTTGACGTAGGGCATGTCGACCCGCTTCGCCTCCCCCTCGACCGCGTCCTGCGCCTGCTTCTTCGTGCCGACGAAGAGGACGGTGCCGCCGCGCTCGGCGACGTTGCGCAGGAACTGCTGCGCCTCGTCGAGCCGCTCCGCGGTCTGCGTGAGGTCGATGATGTAGATGCCGCCGCGCTCGGCGAAGATGAAGCGGCGCATCTTCGGGTTCCAGCGCCTGGTCTGGTGGCCGAAGTGGACTCCGGCCTCCAACAACTCGCGCATGGAGACCGCTCCAGCGCTCGTGGAA
>DASXDE010000163.1:0-10063 GCA_036490825.1 Gaiellaceae bacterium | reverse complement strand
TCGTGCTCGTCACGGCGGCCCTCGTCCTCTTCGGGCTCGTGATGGTGTACAGCGCGACCTCGGGATCCGCCGCGCTCGGGAACGCCAACCCGCTCGGCTTCGTCGAGAAGCAGGTGATCTACGCCGCCTTCGGTGTCGCGCTGCTCGTCGTCGTTTCGCGTCTCCCCCTCGAACGGATCCGCCAGCTCGCGCCGAGCCTGGTGGTCACGGCGCTCGTCCTCTGCCTCGGCGTGCTCGCGGTGGGTGAGCGGATCAACGGCGCCCGCCGCTGGATCACTGTCGGCCCGCTCGTCTTCCAGCCGTCGGAGCTCGCCAAGCTCGCGGTCGTCGTCTGGACGGCCGCCTACCTCTCGCGGCGACCGCCGCCGCGCACGCTGAAAGAGCTCGCCCGGCCACTGGGGCTCCTCGTCCTCCTCTTCGCCGGGCTCGTCCTCGTGGAGCCGGACCTCGGGACAGCGCTCACGCTCCTCCTCGTGGTCGGCGCCATCCTGCTCGTCTCCGGCACGCGGATGAGCCTGCTTGCGTCCGCGTACGGGATCGTGTTCGGGCTCGCCGCGATCGCCGCGTGGTCGTCGCCCTACCGGCGCGACCGGCTGCTCACGTTCCTCGACCCGTGGAAGGACCCGACCGGCGCGGGCCTCCAGAACGTGCAGGCGCTGATCAGCATGGGCTCCGGCGGCGTCTTCGGGCGCGGGCTCGGGCAGTGCATCGAGTGCCTCCACTATCTGCCGGAGGCCCATACGGACATGATGTTCGCCGTGGTGGGCGAGGAGCTCGGGCTGGTGGGAGTGAGCCTCCTCGTCGCGGCGTTCTGCACCTTCGCGTACGCAGGTGTACGGCTCGCGATCGCCTCCCGCGACCCGTTCGCGAAGCGGCTCGCGGCGGGGATCACGGCGCTCGTCTGCGGGCAGGCTGCGATCAACATGGCCGCCGCGATCGGCGTCGCGCCGCTGACCGGAATCCCGCTTCCGTTCGTGTCCTACGGCGGCTCGAGCCTCGTCGTGATGCTCGCCGGAGTCGGCGTCCTCCTTAACATCGCCCGTGGCGATGGCGCACGAGCGGCAGCTGCGGTTCCTGATCGCGGCCGGAGGGACGGTCGGACACGTCGCGCCGGCGCTCGCAGTCGCGGAGGCGCTGCGCCGTCGAAACGGGCTGGTGACGTTCGCCGGGTCGCCGGATCGCGTCGAGGCGCGGCTCGTTCCTGAGCTCGGCTACGAGTTCGACTCCTTCGCCGTCTCCGGCCTGCCGCGCCGCCCGGGCCCCGGGCTCGTGCGCGCCGCCGGTCGGGCGCTCGCGGCGCCGGTCGCCTGCCTCCGTATCCTCCGGCGCCGCCGGCCGGACGCGGTGCTCGGCGCGGGCGGCTTCGTCGCCGGGCCGATGGTGCTCGCCGCGAGGCTGAGCCGGATCCCGTGCGCGCTCACCGAGGCGGATGCGCACCTCGGCCTCGCGAACCGGCTCGCCGCGCCGCTCGCGGAGCGCGTCTTCCTCGCCCTGCCGCTCGGCCTGCACGGGGAGAAGTACCGCGCCGTAGGCCGGCCGATCCCCGCGGCCTCGCTGGCCGTCGAACGGACCGAGGCCCGCAGCCGGCTCGGGCTCGCCGCCGACGCGCGGGTCGTGCTCGTCTTCGGCGGTTCGCTCGGCGCGCGCCTCCTCAACGACCTAGCGCTCGACGCCTGGGCGGAGAGCGGCCCTGCGGTCGTCCACCTCTGCGGCGAGCGCGACTACCCCGAGCTGGAGGGGAGGGTCTCGCGCCCGGCCTACCTTCTGCGGCCGTTCATGGACGAGATCGGCGTCGCCTACGGCGCGGCCGACGTCGCGCTGGCGCGCGCGGGCGGCTCGGTCTGGGAGCTGGCCGCGGCCGGGCTCCCGGCGGTACTCGTGCCGGGCGCCTTCGCGACCGGACAGCATCAGGAGAAGAACGCCGGCTGGTTCGTCGAGGCAGGCGGCGCCGTGGTGGTGCCCGAGCCGGAGGCGGCGCGCGCGCCGCAGGTCGTGGAGGAGCTGCTCGACGACCCCGACCGCCTCGCGGCGATGGCCGCGGCGATGCGGGCGGTCGCGAAACCCGATGCAGCGGAAGAGATCGCGGATGAGCTCGTCTCCCTCGCAGAGTCCACTCAGCGGTAGGCGGATCTGGATCGCCGGGATCGGCGGCGCCGGCATGAGCGGCTATGCGCTGCTCGCACACGCGTGGGGCGCCGAGGTTGCGGGCTGGGACCGGGCCGAGACGCCGTACCTCCGCCACCTCGAGGGCGTCGAGGTCGAGATCTCCGCGGAGCCTCCCTCGCCGCCGGCGGGCTGGGACGTGTACGTCTCGACGGCGTTCGCGGGCCTGGTGGAAGGACGTCCGCGTGCCGACCTCCTCGCCGACCTCGTCGCGCAGCGACGCTCGATCGTTGTCGCCGGCGCCCACGGCAAGACGACGACGAGCGCGATGATCGCGTTCTGCCTCGCCCGGCTCGGGCTCGACCCGGCCTTCCTGATCGGCGGCGACGTACCGCAGCTCGACGGCAACGCGGGCGCGGGCGCCGGCTGGCTCGTCGTGGAAGGGGACGAATCGGACCGCTCCGTCGCGGCCCTGCGCCCAGAGATCGCGGTGCTCCTCAACGTCGACCTCGACCACCACACGACCTTCGTCTCGCGAGCCGAGGTCGAGGCGTTCTTCGAGGACTGGGTACGCGACGTGCCCCACCTCGTGCGGGCGCAGGAGCTCGAGCCGCTCCAGCTCGGGCTTCGCGTGCCGGGCGAGCACAACCGGCGCAACGCCGCGGCCGCGCTCGCGGCCCTCGAGCTGGCGGGCGTGGCACGCGCCGACGCCGAGGCGGCGATCGTCGAGTTCCGCGGCGCCGGGCGGCGGCTCGAGCCGAAGGGGGAGGCCGGCGGGGTCGTCGTCCTCGACAGCTACGCACACCACCCGGCCGAGCTCGCGGCCGACCTCGCCGCGACCCGCGACGGCGGGCGGCTGCTGGCCCTCTTCCAGCCGCACCTCTACTCGCGGACGCTCCACCTGGCGCACGGCTTCGCACGGGCGCTCGCCGCCGCGGACGCCGCGTGCGTGACGGAGATCTATCCCGCGCGGGAGCAAGCGCGCCCCGGAGTGAGCGGCCGGCTGATCGTGGACGAGCTCGCACGGGTTCGGCCCGGGATGCCGATCGGCTGGGCGCCGGCGCTGGAAGACGCGGTTCGCCTCGTCGCAGGCTGGGCCCGGCCGGGAGACACGATCCTCACGCTCGGCGCCGGCGACGTCGACCTCGCCGCGCCGCTGCTGCTCGAGGCGCTCGCGTGAACGTCGACGAGGGAGTCGAGCTCGCACGCTTCACGACGCTCGGCACCGGCGGCCCCGCACGGGCCTTCGCGCGGCCGGAGTCGGAAGGAGACGTCGAGGAGCTCCTGCGCTGGGCAAGGCAGCGCTCGCTCGCCGTCGCGGTCGTCGGCCTCGGCTCGAACCTCCTCGCGGCCGACGCCGGCGTCGACGCGCTCGTCCTCAAGCTCGGCGGCGAGCTCGCGGCGGTCGAGGCCGACGAAGACGTGCTGCGTGTCGGAGGGGGAACGGCGAACGCCGTCGCGCTCCACCGGGCTCGCGCGGCCGGGCTGGGCGGGTTCGAGTTCGCGTGCGCCATCCCCGGCACCATCGGCGGCGGGGTTTGGATGAACGGCGGCGCGTACGGCGGCGACTTCGCCGGCGTGCTCGAGCGGGCGCTCGTGGCGACGGCGGACGGAACGGGCTGGCTCACTCCCGCCGAGCTGGGGCTGAGCTACCGGCACTCCGAGCTTCGGCACGGCCAGGTCGTCCTGCGGGCGGAGCTGCGGCTACGGCCGCGGCCACCGGAGGAGATCAAGGCCGAGGTGCGGGAGCTGAACGCCCGACGCAAGGCCGCGCAGCCCACGAACCGGCGGACGTTCGGCAGCGTGTTCAAGAATCCCGAGCACGAGCTGAGCGCGGGCCGGATGCTCGAGGCATGCGGGCTCAAGGGGCACCGGATCGGCGGCGCCCAGATCTCGCCCAAGCACGCGAACTTCATCGAGAACGCAGACGCCGCCACGACGGCCGACGCGGTCGCCCTCATGGCCGAAGCGCGGCGGCGAGCGCACGAGCAGTTCGGCGTCGAGCTCGAGCACGAGGTCGAGTTTCTCGGCGAGCTCGCGTTGCCCGGGCTGTAGGAGGGGCAGCTCCGGCGCCGAACACCGGAAGGTGCCTGCGAGGGCTCGTGCTGCTCGGTCCCAGGCGATCGCAGAGATCGCCGCGTTGCGCTGGCGGGTGTCCCGGCCGCGGCTGCAGCTGCACCCGCGTGCCTGGCGCGCGCGACTCGCCCCGACGCGCCGGTCGGTCGGGGTCGGTCTCGGCATCCTCGCGTTCGCGCTCGGCGGCTACCTGCTCGCGCGCGAGACGTCGATGTTCGCGATCGACCGGATCGAGGTTCAGGGCGGCTCGCCCGAGGTGAAGGGGCAGGTACGCCAGGCGCTCGCGTCGCTCGTCGGCAGGCCTCTCGTGGGCCTCGACGGCTCGTCCGTCCTGCGGACGGTCGACGCGCTCCCGACGGTGGTGCGCGCGACCTATGACCGCGGCTTCCCGCACACCCTGCGCGTCACGGTCGTGCCCGAGCGCCCCGCGGCAGTCCTGCGCCGTGGCCCCGAGAGCTGGCTCGTCTCGATCCGAGGCCGCGTGATGGAACGCCTTCCGGCGCACGCAGTTCCGAACTGGCCGCGGGTCTGGGTCTCCGGGGGCACGCCGGTCGCCCTCGGTGGCGCGCTGGTCTCGGGCGGAGCTGCGGTGGCTGCGCGAGCGGTCGGTCTGGCCGGGCCCTTCGCCGCTCGCGTCTCCACGGCGTCCTACACGGACGGCGTCCTCGTGTTCCATCTCAAGTCGGGCCTGGCGCTCGTGCTCGGCAACGGCAGCGACATCCGGCTCAAGGTCGCGGTGGCCGGCCGGGCGCTCGCACTGGTCCCGTCCGGCTCTAGCTTTCTCGACGTCAGCGTGCCGAGCCGGCCGGTCTCGGGGATCGGCTCGCCGCTGATCACACCGCAAAGCTCTAGTAGAGGTTGAGTCTTCGAACCTCGACCTGCGGTTGACAACGAGACTGCGTGCGCATACCCTGCGGCCCGTTGTTGCTGAACAATGCCCCAATCCTCTACTGAAGGTTCAGGCTCCGAGCGGATGAGCGCGAGCGACAAAGCCGGCAACTACCTCGCGGTGATCAAGGTCGTCGGCGTCGGCGGCGGCGGCACGAACGCCGTCAACCGGATGGTCGACGCCGGCCTCGCGGGCGTCGAGTTCATCGCGGTCAACACGGACGCCCAGGCGCTGATGGTCTGCGACGCGGACGTGAAGATCCACATCGGCTCGACAGCGACCCGCGGCCTCGGCGCCGGCGCGGATCCGGCGGTGGGCCTCGCCGCGGCCCAGGAGAGCCGGGACGAGCTGAAGGAGGCGCTGAAGGGCGCCGACATGATCTTCATCACCGCCGGCGAAGGCGGTGGCACCGGAACCGGCGGCGCTCCGGTCGTCGCGGAGCTCGGGAAGGAGCTCGGCGCCCTCACGGTCGGCGTCGTGACGAAGCCGTTCAACTTCGAGGGCCGGAGGCGCGGGCAGCAGGCGGAGCAGGGAATCGAGACCCTGCGCGACCGGCTCGAGACACTGATCGTGATCGAGAACGACCGGCTGCTCCAGGTCGTCGAGAAGCAGACCTCGGTCGTCGACGCATTCCGGATGGCCGACGACGTGCTGCGCCAGGGCGTGCAGGGCATCACCGACCTGATCACCGTGCCGGGGCTCGTCAACCTCGACTTCGCGGACGTGCGCACCATCATGCGGGAAGCCGGATCCGCGCTGATGGGCATCGGCGCCGCGAGTGGGGACAACCGCGCGGCCGAAGCAGCCCGGGCGGCGGTCTCGTCGCCGCTCCTCGAGTCGTCGATCGAGGGCGCGACCGGGATCCTCCTCAACATCACCGGCGGCCCGGACATCGGCCTGTTCGAGGTGAACGAGGCGGCGGAGGTCGTGACGAGCGCTGCCGACTCGAACGCGAACATCATCTTCGGCGCCGTGATCGACGAGGCGATGGGCGACGAGGTCCGCGTCACCGTCATCGCGACCGGCTTCGGCGCTCAGCGGCGCCGCCGGCGCGGGAGCGTGGAGGCGCCGGTGGCCGTTCCATCCGGCGGCTCGGAGCGCACGGAAGAAGCGCTGGACGTGCCTCCCTTCCTCCGCAACGAGTAAGGCTTTGCGAATTTCGCGGCGGCATGTTTGGAGCCGCCCAAAGAGGGCACACGCTGGGTGCCCTCAACAGGGTTGACCGTATTCGAGTCAACCCCACGACCCGGTCCGCCGCCCCGGCCCATCCTCGGATGAGCTGGGGCGGCTCCGTTCTGGGGACCTTTCGGGACTGAGCCGGGACGAGCGCCCCGGCCACTAGGATCGGCCCTGCCGATGCCCGAGACGCTCCAGTACACGCCGCTCCACGATCGGCACGTCGAGCTCGGAGCGCGGATGGTGCCCTTCGCCGGCTGGGAGATGCCGGTGCAGTACGCCGGAGTCATCGAGGAGCACCGCGCCGTGCGGACCGACGCGGGCGTGTTCGACGTCTCGCACATGGGCGAGCTCGAGGTGGAGGGGCCGCGCGCCCGCGAGTTCTTGCAGGGCTCGCTCTCGAACGATCTCGACCGCCTCTCGCCGGGCGACGCGCAGTACACGCTGCTGACGAACGAGGGCGGCGGGATCATCGACGACCTGATCGCCTACCGCACGGGCGAGCACGCCTATCTCCTCGTGGTCAACGCCTCGAATCGCGAGGCAGCGTTCGCCTGGCTCAAGGACCGGGAGATCCCCGGCTCGGACGTCCGCGACGTCTCCGACGACTGTGCGCTCCTCGCGGTGCAGGGCCCGCGCGCGATCGAGCGACTCGGACTGCCTCCTGCGCCGGCCTTCACGTTCGCCGAGAGCTCGCTCGACGGGGTCGAGGTGATGGTGAACCGCACCGGCTACACCGGCGAGGACGGGTGCGAGCTGCTCTGCATGAGCGAGGACGCCGTGCGGCTCTGGGACGGAGTGCTCGAGCGCGGCGCCGTCCCGTGCGGCCTCGGCGCCCGCGACACGCTGCGCCTCGAAGTCTGCTACCCCCTGCACGGCAACGACATCGGGCCCGACACCGACGCGATCTCCGCCGGCCTCGGCTGGGCGTGCGCGCTGGAGACGGAGTTCGAGGGCGTCGACGTCCTGCGGCGCGTCAAGGCGGACGGCCCCGAGCGCCGGCTCGTCGCCTTCGTGATGGAGGACAGGGCGATCCCGCGTCAAGGGATGCCGATCGAGGGCGGGGGCGAGGTGACGTCCGGCTCCCATTCGCCGATGCTCGAGATCGGGATCGGCCTGGGATACGTGCCGGCCCCGGAGGCGAGCCCCGAGACCGAGCTGACGATCGACGTCCGCGGCCGTCCGCGGCGGGCGCGAGTCGTGAAGAAGCCGATCTACAAGAAGGAGGCTTGAGTGGCAGCGGCCGAGAGCTATCCCGACGACCTGAAGTACCACGCCGAGCACGACTGGGCCCGCGTCGAGGGCGACGAGGCGGTGCTCGGGATCACCTGGTTCGCCGGCGACGCGCTCGGCGAGCTCGTCCACTTCGAGCCGCCCGAGGTCGGGTCGAACGTGACCAAGGACCAGTCCTACGGCGAGGTCGAGTCGGTGAAGGCCGTCTCCGACGTAATCGCGCCGCTCTCCGGAGAGGTGCTCGAGGTCAACCAGCAGGTGGTGGGCGCGCCCGAGACGGCGAACGAGGATCCGTACGGCAACGGCTGGCTCATCCGGATCCGCCTCGCCGACCCGGCGGAGACCGACGCGCTCCTCGACGCCGGCGCATACCGGCAGCTGCTCGCCGACCAGTGACGCCGCACCCGTTCCTCGCGCTGACCGACTCCGATCGGGAGGAGATGCTCGCGACGATCGGCGTCGACACGATCGACGAGCTCTTCCGCGACCTGCCCAAGGGGGTCCGGCTCGGGCGGGAGCTCGATCTCGAGCCCGCCCTGTCCGAGCAGGAGGTCTTCGCGCACGTCGCCGCCCTCGCGGAGCGGAACGCCGATGCGAGCCGCGAGCTGTCCTTCCTCGGCGCAGGCATGTACGACCACTACGTGCCGGCCGTCGTCGACGCCGTCCTGCAGCGCGGCGAGCTGCTGACCGCGTACACGCCGTACCAGCCGGAGATGAGCCAGGGCGTGCTCCAGGCGATCTTCGAGTATCAGACCGCGATCTGCGAGCTGACCGGCATGGACGTCTCGAACGCGTCCGGCTACGACGGGACGAGCGTGGCCGCGGACGCGTGCTATGTCGCCAAGCACGCGACCGGCCGCGCGAAGGTGGTCGTCACGGAGGCGACCAACCCGCAGGTCCGGCAGGTCGTGAAGACCTATGCCGCCGGCTTCGGGCTCGAGGTCGTCGAGGTGCCGCACCGGGACGGGACGACCGACCCTGACGAGCTGGAGCGCGCGGCCGAGGACGCGGCGGCGGTCATCTTCCAGCAGCCGAACTTCTTCGGCTGCCTGGAGCCGGCGCCGGAGCTCGTCGCGCGGGCCGCCGACGCGGGCGCGCTCCCGATTGCGCACGTCGACCTTCTTTCGCTTGGCGTGCTCGAGGCGCCGGGCAGGTACGGCGCGGCGCTCGCCCTGGGCGAGGGACAGGCAGCGGGAAACTTCCCGTCCTTCGGCGGTCCGCACTACGGCTTCCTGGCGGCGCGAGACGAGTTCATCCGCCGCATGCCGGGACGCATCGTCGGCGAGACGGTAGACACCGCGGGCGAGCGCGGCTATGTCCTCACCCTGCAGACCCGCGAGCAGCACATCCGGCGGGAGAAGGCCACCTCGAACATCACCACGAACCAGACGCTGCTCGCGCTCGGCGGGCTCGTCTATCTCACGTGGCTCGGGCCGCAGGGGCTACGGGAGCTGGGGGAGACCTGCCTGTCGCTCGCGGCCTACGCGAAACAGCGGCTCGCGGAGCGGGCGGGACTCGAGCCGCTGTTCGCAGACCAGACAACGTTCAAGGAGTTTGCGGTCCGCGTCGGACGGAACGCGCGCGAGGTCGTCGCCGCGGCGCGGGAGCGAGGAGTCCATCCCGGCTACGCCCTCGGTCGCGACTACGAAGGGATGGACGACGTCCTGCTGATCGCGGTCACCGAGCGCCGGACACCCGACGAGATCGACCGGCTGGCCGACGTGCTCGCCGAGATCGCCGCCGCATGAAACTGATCTACGAGAAGTCGCAGGCCGGTCGCCGGGCCTCGGCGATTCCGAGCT
The DNA here is from genome assembly GCA_036490825.1 of Gaiellaceae bacterium. Lineage (GTDB taxonomy): Bacteria > Actinomycetota > Thermoleophilia > Gaiellales > Gaiellaceae > Palsa-739. The sequence goes on along the minus strand of DASXDE010000163.1, from coordinate 784 downwards.
ACGAGAACCTGCCGCAGCCGCCCGAGATCCCGACCGAGCTCCGCCGCAGCGAGCCTCCGCGCCTGCCGGAGGTGCCGGAGTTCGAGCTCGTCCGTCACTTCACCGAGCTCTCGACGCGCAACTTCGGCGTCGACACCGGCTTCTATCCGCTCGGCTCGTGCACGATGAAGTACAACCCGCGGATCAACGAGCGCCTCGCAGCGCTACCGGGGTTCGCGCGGCTCCATCCGCTGCAGGAGGAGGACGGCGCGCAGGGGGCGCTCGAGCTGATGTGGCGGCTGCAGGAGATCCTCGCCGAGGTGACGGGGCTCCACGCGGTCTCGCTGCAACCCGCCGCCGGCTCGCAGGGGGAGCTGACCGGGCTCCTGCTCGTCCGCGCCTACTTCGCCGTGCGCGGCGAGGCGGAGCAACGGCGGAAGGTCGTGATCCCCGACACGGCGCACGGGACGAACCCGGCCTCGGTGACGATGGCGGGGTACGAGCTCACGCCGGTCCGGACCGACGCGCGCGGGAACATCGACGTCGACGACCTGCGCGGCAAGGTCGACGAGCACACCGCTGCGCTGATGCTCACGAATCCCTCCACCGTCGGCCTCTTCGACGAGAACATCGAGGAGATCGAGCGGATCTTCCACGACGCCGGGGCGCTCATGTACTACGACGGCGCGAACCTGAACGCGGTGTGCGGGATCTCGCGGCCCGGCGACATGGGCTTCGACATCGTGCACATCAACCTGCACAAGACGTTCTCGCAGCCGCACGGCGGCGGTGGGCCGGGCGGCGG
>DASXDE010000162.1:0-3783 GCA_036490825.1 Gaiellaceae bacterium | reverse complement strand
CGGCATCCCGCAGGACGAGCTCGGCCAGCTCTTCTCGCGCTTCTACCGCGCGTCGACCGCGACCGGCCGCGCGATCCCCGGCACCGGGCTCGGCCTCGTCATCGCGCGCGCGATCGTCGAGGGCCACGGCGGCACGATCACGCTCGAGAGCCGCGAGGGCGAGGGAACCCGCGTCACCGTCCTCCTTCCGCACTAGAGGCTTGATGTGAAATTGGCGCCGGTTTCACATCAGGCCTCTAGCCGGCAGGCGGAACGTAGCGGTACCCGAAGCCCCGCACCGTCTCGATCGGCTCGAAGCCGTCGGCCTCCTGCCCGAGCTTCTTCCGCAGGTACGAGACGTAGAGCTTCACCTGGTCGCGCGAAACACCTCCCGCGTGGCCCCAGACGTGCTCGACGAGCTGGTCGGCCGACAGCACCCTTCCCGCGTTCTCGACGAGGGTGGTGAGCAGCCGGAACTCGAGCGGAGTGAGCCGCAGCGGCAGGCCGCGGCACACCACGAGCCGCCTGCCGTAGTCGATCGAGAGGGCCCCGTCGTCGTAGTGCTCGAGATGGGTCGGCTCCGGGGCGCGCCGCAGCAGCGCCTCGATCCGGGCGAGCAGCTCCTGGCGGCCGAACGGCTTCACTACGTAGTCGTCCGCGCCGGCACGGAACCCGCGCACCTTGTCGATCTCGCCGCTCCGCGCGGTGAGGAGGATGACGGGCACGTCGCTCAGGTCGCGGAGGCGCTCGAGGGTCTCGAAGCCGTCGAGCTCCGGCATCGAGAGGTCGAGGACGACGATGTCGGTCGGGCTCTCGTGGAAGGTGCGGAGCGCGGCGCGCCCATCCCCCGCCGTCTCGACGCCGTATCCGGCGCCTCGGAGGAGCTGTTCGAGCAACAGACGGATGTCGTCGTCATCGTCCACGACGAGCACCCGCCGCATCGGGGCCGTCCCCATCGGGCTCAGTATCGGCCACTCTCCGGTCGATGAGAAGCGGGATGAAGGGCGTCGCCGCCGCAGCCGGCCTCGCGCTCGCGCTTCTCGCGGGCTCGTCGGCGTCCGCGCTGCGCCTGCCGGCGGCCCGGAACTGCCCCGTCTTTCCGGCGAGCAACGCGTGGAACCAGCGTGTGGACGAGCTGCCGGTGGCGGCCGACTCCACACAGTTGATCGCCTCGATCGGGCTCGACAGCCCGGTCCATGCCGACTTCGGCTCGGGCCGGTGGGACGGCGGTCCGATCGGGATCCCGTTCGACGTCGTCTCGCGGACGACGCCACGCTCTCGCGTCTCCTTCGAGTACGCGGACGAGTCGGATCGCGTCCGCTACCCGATCCCGCGCCACGTCCACATCGAGGGAGGGCTGCAGGCGACCGGCGACCGTCACTCGATCCTCGTGGACAGGAGCGCCTGCCGGCTCTACGAGCTGTACGACCTGCGTCACACGGGGCACGGCTGGACGGCGGGCTCGGGCGCCGTCTGGAGCCTCCGCTCGAACCACCTCCGGCCGGCCGGCTGGACGTCGGCGGACGCCGCCGGGCTGCCAATCTTCCCGGGGCTCGCCCGCTGGGACGAGGTGGCGCGCGGCGTGATCGACCACGCGCTTCGCTTCACCGCGCCGCGCACGCGCCGTGCCTACGTCTATCCCGCGCGCCATTACGCGTCGACCTCGAGTGATCCGTCGCTACCGCCGATGGGGCTGCGGGTGCGGCTCAAGGCGAGTGTGAACGTATCCGCGTTCCCGCGGCAGGCGCGCGTGGTGCTGCGCGCGCTGCAGCGCTACGGGATGATCCTCGCCGACAACGGCTCGCCGTGGTACGTCTCCGGCGCGCCGGACAGGCACTGGAACAACGACGACCTCCACTCCCTGGGCCGGCTCACGGGCGCCGACTTCGAGGTCGTCGACACCTCCTCGCTGCCCCAGCCCGGGAAGTAGCTACGGGCTAACGCGCGGCCCAGTCCGCGCGCGGGTCCGGGAGCGGCGTGAGCACCGGCTCGACCCGGTCGCGGAGGTGCTCGAAGGCAGGCGGCAGGATGAGCTTCTCGCCGAGGTGCGCGGGATCCTCATCCGTCGCGAACCCGGGCCCGAGCGTCGCGATCTCGAACAGGACGCCCGCCGGCTCGCGGAAGTAGATCGACCTGAACCAGAATCGGTCGATGATCTCGGTCGGGTGCCCACCGGCCTCCGCGACGAGGTCGTGCCACGCCTCGTGGTTCTCCATCGTCGACGCCCACGCGACGTGGTGGACGGTGCCGGCGCCGCCGACGCCGGGCACGTGAGGCGCCTCGGCGTACTCGATCCAGCCGCCCCGGCTCTCGCCGCGCGTGTCCCAGCGGCCGTCCTGCTGCTCGAAGCCGAGCCTCGAGAGGAACTCGTCGCTCGGACGGCCGTAGGCGCGCACGCCCTCGAACCCCTGCAGCGCGACCTCCTGCGGGACCTCGGGGTGCCTGGCCACCAGCGGCTCGTCCCCCACCTCCGAGACGACGAGCTCGTGCGCGAGCCCTTCGGGATTCTCGAAGCGAAGCGAGTCGCCATCGGGCTCGACCTCGTGACCCTCTCCGCCCAGCCGGTCGGCCCAGAACCCGAGCGCGTCCGCCGAGCCCACCCGCCACACCACCGTGTGCACCATCCCGTCCCCGGCCTGACCCGGGCGCGCGTTGGGATACTCGAAGAACGTGATGTCCGACCCCGGGCGCCCCTCCTCGTCGGCATAGAAGAGGTGGTAGACGGTCGGGTCGTCCTGGTTGACGGACTTCTTGACGAGCCGCAGCCCGAGGACGCGGGTGTAGAAGTCGACGTTCCCGGGCGCGTCGCCCGTGATGCACGTGACGTGATGGATGCCGTCGAGCCGCATGGCCGTCATCCCTCCTGGGCCGCGAGCAGCTCCTTCGCGGCCTCCAGGTCCGACTCGTGCACGAGGATCTCCCGCGACCCTGCCGCGATGAAATCCTCGAGCGACGAATCGATCGCCTCGGTGTCCCGGTAGGCGCAGTCGATGCCCGACGACCGGAGCAGGCCGCACACCACTTCGGCCTCGGATCCTCCGGACACCACCGTCAAGACAACCGAGTCGCCCGCTTCCACACCGCGAAGGCTACTCGTCGTGGAACGGCCCCATCGTCGGGAAGCGGTGCTCGCCGTCGAGCAGGTGGCGGAGGAAGAGTGCGACGCCGACGTCTCCGGTGAAGAGCGAGTAGCGGCCACGGCCGACGGCTGCGCGCTCTCGCTCGACCTGGCCGATCGCGTGCATCCCGAAGGCGCGCGCCCGCTCGAGCCAGACGGCGTCGCCCGTCCGGCGGTGGAGGACGAGGAAGGCGTACGCGTTGCCGGCCGTGCCGTGGCAGAGGCCCGGGCCCTTCGCGAGCGGGCCGGCACGCCAGGTCAACTCGCCGCCGGCGACCGCGAGCTCGAGGTCGAGCAGGTCGCCGAGCGTCGCCACCATCCCCGGAGCGCCGTGGCACCACTGCACGCGAATCTGCTCGGGCGTGGTCTCGGTCGTCGGCATCCAGTTCGCGAGCCCATCCTCCCGCAGGAGGTAGGGCGAAAGGTCGGCGACCGCAGGCGCACGGCCGCGATTCGCGAGCGCGCGGACGACTCCGACGTAGCCGTGCGCCGGCCCGAGGAAACGCATCGTGCGGCCGTAGAGATCCTGCGTCCAGAGCCGATCGTCGTCCTGCGCCGCGAGCACGCGCTCGGCGCACGCGTCCCAGGCCTCGCTCCAGCGCGGCTCGCCCGTCCACGCGAGCATCGCCTCGGCGACGAGCAGCGTCCCGGGCGTCCCCCACATGACTTCATTCGTCGGCGAGTCG
>DASXDE010000161.1:0-27761 GCA_036490825.1 Gaiellaceae bacterium | reverse complement strand
CGGTTCATCGCGCGGCGGATGGTCGTGCTCGCCTCCGAGGACATCGGGAACGCGGACCCGCGGGCGCTCCTCGTCGCGGTCGCGGCGGCGCAGGCCGTGGAGCACGTCGGCCTGCCCGAGGCGCGCCTCAACCTCGCCCAGGCGGCGATCTACCTCGCGCGGGCGCCGAAGTCGAACGCGAGCTACGTCGCCCTGAACCGGGCGACCGCGGACGTGCAGGAACGCGGCGCGGCACGGCCGCCGAAGGCGCTGCGCGACGGCTCCTGGTACGGCCGCCGGCTGGGGCACGGCCAGGGCTACGTGTACCCGCACGACGACCCGCAGGGCTTCGAGACGAGCTATCTGCCGGAGGAGCTCGAAGGCCGGCGGTACTACGAGCCCTCGGGATCCGGAGAGGAGAGCGCGGACGAGAACGCGTCGTAGGCGTCGCTGCCGAAGACCGCGAAGATCACCTGCTCGAGCGTCTGCGGCTCGAAGCTCCGCGCCTCGGCGACCATGATCGAGGCGCACTCGTCGAGCCCGAAGCCGCCGACCCCGGTGCCGAAGGCGGGAAGCGCGAGCGAGCGGCAGCCGAGCTCGTCGGCGAGCTCGAGACAGGAGCGTGTCGTGCGGCGGACGAGGCCGGCGTCGGTCTGCAGGTCCTGCCCCATCACGGCGCCGTGGATCACCCAGCGAGCCGGCAGCCGGCCGGCGCCGGTCGCAACGGCGCTGCCGAGCGGGATCGGCCCGAGCGTCGTCGCCTCTCGCTCGGTCTCCTCCCCGCCTGCCCGCTTGAGCGCCCCGGCCACGCCGGCGCCCATCCAGAGCCGGTCGTTCCCGGCGTTCGCCACGGCGTCGGCCTGGACGGTGGCGATGTCCCGCTCCAGAACCTCCAGCCGGAGCACTAGAGGATGCGCGCGCCGAGCGCCGAGGAGACGAGCTCTACGGCGAGCTGCCCGGTCGCGTTCTCGCGATCGAGAATCGGGTTGACCTCGACGACGTCCATCGAGTCGGTGCGCCCGAACTCGGCCACCGTTTCCATCGCGAGGTGCGCCTCGCGGTACGAGAGGCCGCCGCGCACCGGAGTGCCGACGCCGGGAGCGTAGTCGGGATCGACGACGTCCATGTCGAGCGAGACGTGGAGGAAGGCCGCGCCGGACGCGTGCGCGAGCGCCTCGCGCATGCACGGCTCGACGCCGATCCGGTCGACCTCGCTCATCGTGAAGATCCTCGCTTCGAGCCGTTGCAGGAGCTCCCGCTCGCCCTCGTCCAGCGACCGGACACCGACGAGCGCAATCTTCCCCGAGTCGACGGCCGGGAGCGGCCAGCCGTCGCGCCGGAACGCGTCGCCCGCAAGGCCGAGTGCGGCCGCGAGAACCATGCCGTGGACGTTGCCGCTCGGTGACGTCTCGGGCGTGTTGAGGTCGCCGTGCGCATCGACCCACACCACGCCGCCCGGCCCGCGCGCCTGCGCCATCCCCACCAGCGAGCCGAGCGCGACCGAGTGGTCGCCGCCGAGCACCAGCGGCATCGCGCCGCGACGGGCCGCGCGCTCGACGAGACGCGCGACGCGGTCGCAGAGGTCGAGGATCTGGGGGAGATAGCGCGCGCGCTCGTCCCCTATCTCCGCCGTCTCGACGACCGGGGAGATGACGTTCCCCTCGTCGGAGACGCGCACGCCGAGCTTCTCCGTGAGCTGCTGCTCGAGCCCCGCGTAACGGATCGCCGACGGGCCCATGTCGACGCCGCGGCGGCCCGCGCCGAGGTCGAGCGTCCCGCCGATCACGGCGACCTCGCGGGCGGCATCCTCCACCTTCACGGGGCGGAGGCTAACGTGGCCGGCCGCAGGCGCGGGCTACACTGACCGCCGCCCAGCCCGCGGCGAGGTAGCTCAGCTGGTAGAGCACTCGGCTGAAAACCGGGGTGTCGCCGGTTCGAGTCCGGCCCTCGCCATTTTGTCTTTGGGGGCTTCGCCCGCTTCGCTTGGGCAGGCTCGCTTCGCTCGCGTGCCCTGCGCTGTGCTTTCCGCTCGCCCCATGTGCCGCGCCCGCTCACGTCGGTCGCGGCACGGGAGGAAACTACGAGATGCGCGCCAGGTCTCGCCGTTCGACCTCTGTCCGACCGGCGATCGCGTCCGGAAGCGCGTAGTGGAGCGCATTCGTCTGCGGCCATGGGAGGGCGTCGGCCGGGCACCAGCGCACAGCGCTGATCTCGCCGCTCGACGGCACTTCCGGCGTTCCGCAGACGATCTCGCAGCGGTAGACATGCAGTGAAACCGCACTGTCGGCCAGGACATATACACCGACGCGCGACTCGATGCGAACCTCGACTCCGGTCTCCTCGCGGACTTCGCGAACAACTGCCTGCTCCGGCGTCTCGCCGCGCTCGACCGCGCCGCCCGGGAAGCCCCAGCGCCTCCGGTCGTAGTTCTCCTTAATCAGCAGCACGCGGCCAGCGTCGTCGAGGACGAATGCTCCTGCAGCTTCGATCGGGCGCCCCGACGACATTGCGGAAGCAGGCTACCGCTGGCACGCGCGATTTCTTCGCAACGTGCGAACTTTCGCCCGCGGGGGTCTTGATCCGTCCGCGGCGGCTTCTTAGCTTCCGCGTCACGGGTCTGTAACGCGTCTAGGGGAGGACACGACAGAGATGAGCACGTTCGCCTCGACGCTCCAGGGTGGGGGTTTGCTGGAGCGCTACTTCGGCTTCGCGGCGCGAGGAACAACGCTTGGGCGGGACACGATGGCCGGCGTCACGACCTTCGTCGTGATGTCGTACATCATCTTTCTCAACCCGATCATCCTGACCGGGGCCACGCCAAAATTCGGCGCGCCGCTCGTGTTCTCGGCGGTCCTGACGAGCACGTGCCTCGTCGCCGGCGTCATGTCCATGCTGATGGGGATCGCGACGAACTACGCGTACGCGATCGCCCCTGGCCTGGGCCTCAACGCGGTCGTCGCCTTCGGCCTCGTCGCGAGCGGCAAGGCGAGCTTCCCCGAGGCCATGGGCCTCGTCGTGCTCGAGGGCATCGCGATGGTCGTGCTCGCCGTCAGCGGACTGCGCGAGCTGATCTTCAAGGCGATCCCGCTCGAGCTGAAGAAGGCGATCGCCATCGGGATCGGCCTCTTCATCGCCTTCATCGGCCTCTTCAACTCCGGGATCGTCGCCTCGGTACCGGCGAACGGCACGCCGGTCCAGCTCGGCAGCTTCACGACCTGGCCGATCTTCGTCGCCATCTTCGGGATCCTCTTCACGTTCGCGATGCGAGCGATCCGCTTCCGCGGCGACCTGATCGTCGGGATCATCGGGACCACGGTCGTCGCGACGGTCATCAACTCGCTCGTCAGCCACCACCGCGTCTTCGGCACGTCGACTGCCACGTGGCCGGGCTGGCATCACCTCTATGCGGGCCCGAACTTCCACCTGCTCGGCAAGATCAGCCTGCACTCCTTCTCGACCACGCAGCTCGGGGTCGTCGCCTCGCTCGTCTGGGTCTTCTCCCTCTTCCTGAGCGACTTCTTCGACTTCTCGGGCACGGCGATCGGCGTCGGGAAGGCGGCGGGCTATGTCGACAAGGACGGGAACATCCCGCAGTTCAAGAAGGCGCTGATCGTCGACGGCCTGGCAGCCGTGGCGGGCGGCGCAGCGTCGGCCTCGTCGGCGACGACGTACATCGAGTCGGGCTCCGGCGTCGCGGCCGGCGGCCGCACGGGCTGGGTCGCGGTCGTCGCGGGGCTCCTCTTCTTCCCGTTCATGTTCATCTCCCCGCTGATCGGCATGGTTCCGGCGCAGGCGACTGCCGCGGCGCTGATCGTCGTCGGCTGGCTCATGATCTCGACGCTGACCGAGATGGAGGGCGAGGCCGAGGGGACTGCCGCCTCGAAGCTCGCGGGGATCGACTTCCACGACCTCGCGATCGGGCTCGCCGCGGCGCTCACGATCGTGGTCATGCCGTTCACGTACTCGATCACGAACGGGATCGGCTTCGGCTTCATCACGTACACGTTGATCTGCGCGGCGCGTCGCGAGTGGAAGCGGATCCACCCGGTCATGTGGGTCGTGACCGCGGCGTTCGTCCTCTACTTCCTCGTGCCGTTCCTCCAGCAGCACGTCAGCTGGTTCGGCGGCCACCTCGCCTAGCGCGAACTGAGGCCCCCGTGGACGCCTGCGCGTTCTCGGGGGCCTCTGGCCGTTCGGACCGGTGCAACCGTGTCGCGGACGACCGTTGTCCTGAGCCTACTGTCTCTGCGCCCGGAGCGCCGTCGCCGGATCCGCGGAAAATTCCGCAAATTCCGTGAAGCCGCGACGTCCGAGCTCCTCCCGCAACCGCTCGGGCGGAACGTAGATCGGCGTCCCCGCGCCCTTCGAGAACGAGAGCACGAGCGTCCCTCCCGGCGCGACGACGCGGGCGAGCTCGTCGAAGAAGGGGATCATGTTCGAGAGCACGACGAGCTCGAACTCGCCGTCCGGGCGCGAGAGCGCCGAGGCGTCGCCGACCTCGAAGCGCACGCGGTCGGTGAACGCGGGCGGCAGCTTCCGCCGGGCCTCCTCGATCATCCCCGAGCTGAGGTCGACGCCCACCACCTCGGCCTCGGGATAGCGCCCGGCGAGCGCAATCGCGACCACCCCGGTGCCGGTGCCGAGGTCGAGCACACGACGCGGCGCAGGCACGTCCTCGAGCGCGAGCTCGAGGGCCCACAGGTGGTGCGGGCCGATGCGCGTCTCCCACGTCGCGGCGAGCCGGTCGAACATCGCGCGAAGCGGCCGGCGGAAGAGCCGCCAGAGCAGCGGCCGCCGCACGACCGCGTCGGTCACGAGCCGGGCGAATCGCTGGGCGTCGATCACCGCGCTGCGAGGTCGAGCACGATCTCCCGACCCTCCTCGACCCGGAGCAGCTGGGCGGCACTGCCGCGCGAGACCGCGAGCGCAAAGCTGCCGTAGCTGTCCTCGTACAGGATGAGCGACCCGCGCGGGGCGTCCGCGAAGGTCCGGGCGGAGACCGCGAAGAACCGCTCGCCGCGGGAGACGAGCTCCACGCGCGTCCCGGGCGCGAGCTCCGCGTGCTCGAGGTGCTCGCGCCGCAGATTGAGGGAGACGTTGCCAAAGCGGTCGACGACGAGCGCGACCGCCCGGATGCGGTTCTGTCCCACCTCGGGCTGCGGGATCTCGACGCGGACGAGCTCGTCCGGGTCGACCGGCGGCCCGAGCTCCTCGAGCGCCAGCCCCGCGGCGAGGTGAGCCGCGGCCGGCGAGAAGAGGTCTCGCCCGTGAAAGGTGCGCGACACCGGCTGCAGCGAGTACTCCGCATTCGTGAGCTCGTGCGCCTGGGCGACGCCGCCGAAGCGCTCCGCGGCGGGCAGGAGGAGGCCGTTGTCGGGGCCGACGTGCAGCCGGCCCTCCCGGTCGCGGACGGCGAGCGCGCGCCGGCCGCTCCCTACGCCGGGGTCGACGACGGCGAGATGGACTCCCGCCGGCATGTACGGGAGCGTGTTCGCGAGCACGAGCGCTCCCTGCAACACGTGGCCCGGGCGAATTCCGTGCGTGACGTCGATCACACGAGCCTCGGGCGCGATCGTCGCGATCACGCCGTGACATGTGCCGACGAAGTCGTCCTGCAACCCGAAATCGGTCAGGAAGGTGATGACCACGGGATGGAACGTAGTGCCTCGACGAGACCGTCGAGGTCGTGAGTCGCAGCGACGGCGACGACATCGAGGCCCGCCGACCGCGCCTCGGCGGCGGTCTGGGGGCCGATGGCGACGACGGGCACGCGGGCGCCCGCGGCGGCGAGCGCGCGAGCGGCAGAGCCGGACATGAGCAGCGCGACGTCGACATCCGGCACGGCGGGGCGCAGCTCGACCGTGCGGTAGAGCGGGAGGAAGTCGGCGTCGAGGACGTTCCGCCGCGCGCCCTCCGCGGCTGCGAGGAGGGCCGTTCCCTCCGGCAACTCGTCACGCAGGCCCTCCTGCGTGTGGGTCGCCGCGACGAGATCGACGCGCAGCCGGTGGGAGCGCAGCGCCTCCGCCGTCGCGGGCCCGATCGCGGCGATGCGGTTCGCGGTGACACCGCGCCGCGCGAGCTCGTGCGCGCCGTTGCGGCTCGTGACCACGAGCCAGTCGTATGCCCGGGCGTCGATGGGCTCATCGCCCAGCGGCTCGATGCGAATCAGCTCGCAGAGGATCGCGTCGTGCCCCAGCGCCTCGACACGGGCGACGAGCTCCTCACGCGTGACGAGTACTCGCATCCACCAGCTCCAGTCCGAGCGCCGCCGGGTCGCGCCCCGTGCGCCGCTCGATCCACGACCCGTCCTCGGCCGCAACGAGCCCGGTCAGGATCGCTCCGTCGTGGTACGCGGCGACCGGAGCAAGGCAGCCGCCGCCGACCGTCGCGACGACGGCGCGTTCCGCCTCCACCGACTCCCGCGTCTCGGCATCGCCGGCCGCCGCCACAAGGTGCTCCTCCCCGCGGCGCACCTGGAGGGCGAGCGCACCCTGTCCCGCCTCCGGCAGCATCGTCTCCGGCTCGAAGCGGTGCCCGATCTCGTGGCCGAGCCCGAGGCGGTCGAGTCCGCACGCGGCGAGCACGATCGCGTCGAGGCCCCGCTCGCCCCGCTTGCGAAGGCGGGTGTCGATGTTGCCCCGCAACGGCTCGATCGAGAGCGTGGCGTCGAGCGCCAGCAGCTGCGCCTTCCGCCGCACCGACGCCGTCCCGATCCGCATCCCGGGCCGCAGCTCGTCCGCGCCGCAGAGAGCGTCGCGCGGATCCTCCCGGCGCAGATAGGCGCCGATGGCGAGGCCCTCCGGATCGGCGGCGGTCAGGTCCTTCGCCGAGTGGACGGCGACGTCGATCCGCCGCTCGAGCAGCGCTTCCTCGAGCTCCTTCACGAAGACACCGCGGGAGCCGATCTCGCCGAACGGCCGCGAGCGATCCCGGTCGCCGGCCGTCGTGATCGGGACGAGCACGAGCTCCACGCCGGGCGCCCGCAACCGGGACACGGCGCGCTCGGCCTGGGTGAGCGCGAGCCTACTGGCGCGACTGCCGACGCGTACGAGCACAGGCCGGTCGCCTCCGCACGGGCGGCGCGCATCCGCCGCCGCGCGATCGGACTCGGATGAAGGCCGTCGGCGCCTGCAGGGGCAGCGGACGGCCGGTGAGCTGGCCGAGCTTCAGCGCTCGTCCTCGCCGAGACCGAAGAGGTGCCGCACGGCCTCAGCATAGAGGACCCCATCGGCTGCCGCGGCCGCCTCCTTCATCCGCACGGTCGGCAGATGGAGCAGCTTGTTCACGATCTGCGCCGTGACCGCCTCGACGGCCCGGCGCTGGCTCTCGTCGAGCCGCCCCAGCAGCGATTCCGCCTTCTGCAGCTCCGCCTCGCGGATCTCCTCGGCCCGCGCGCGCAGGGACGCGATCGCGGGGACGACGTCGAGCGAGGCGTGCCACTCGTGGAACTTCTCGGCCTCGGCGGCCACGATCGCCTCCGCGCGCTCTGCCTCTCGCCGCCGCAGCGACAGCGTCTCGACGACGATCTGCTCGAGGTCGTCGATGTCGTAGAGGTAGCACCCGTCGAGCTCGCCGATCGCCGGATCGAGGTCGCGCGGCACAGCAAGATCGACGAGCAGGAGCCGGCGCCCCTTGCGGCGTCGCAACGCCTCGGCCACGGTCTCGGCCCCGAGGACGAGGCCCTGCGCGTTCGTCGAGGCGATCACGACGTCCACCGCCTCGAGCTGCTCGCGGACCGCCTCGCGCTCCGTCTTGCTGTTCGCCACCAGCCTGATCTCGGCGCCGCGGCTCCGGAGGTTGCGGGCCGCCTGCTCGCTCACCTTGCCGGCGCCGAGGAGGAGGATCGAGCGGCTCTCGAGGCTGCCGAAGACCTGTTCCGCCAGCGCCGCGGCGGCGGCCGAGACCGAGGCGGGGCTCTGGCCGATCGCGGTCTGGGCCCGCACCTTCCGGCCCGCGTGGAGCGCCTGCCTGAAGACCCGGTCGAGCAGCGGCCCCGTCGTGCCGAGCTCGTGCGCGAGGCGCACCTGGCCGAGGATCTCGCCCTCGCCGGGCACGAGCGAGTCGAGCCCGGCCGCGACGCGGAAGAGATGGTGCGCCGCAGCCCGGTCGTGCAATCGGTAGAGCGCCGGCTCGACCTCCGGCCCGAGCGACGCGAGCGCCGCGGCCGCGACCCGCTCCGCCGGCTCGGCGTCGGCAGCGGCCAGGTACAGCTCGGTGCGGTTGCAGGTCGAGAGACAGACGGCCTCGCGTCCCTCCTCCGCCAGCCGGGCTGCGAGCGCCCGCGCCTGCTCGCGAGCGAGCGCCACCTGCTCGCGGAGCTCGACCGGAGCGTGGTGGTGCGAGGTGCCGACGAGGACGAGGTGCATCATGCGAAGTGGGTCGCGGGGAGGGCGAGCCGGACGACGACCACGAGGGCGAAGCCGGCGAGGGCGAGATACGCGGCGCGCCGTCCCGTCCAGCCGCCGAGCAGGCGCAGGGCGAGGTAGGCGCACCAGACGACCCAGGTCGCGGCCGTTACGGCGATGAGCGCGTCGAGCCGGTCGTTCCGCGCCACGAGCCGCACGAGCCCGACGGCGGCGCCGAGCGTCAGAAGCGGCACCGACCAGGCGACCGTCCGCAGCGCGAGGGAGTCGAGCGTCGCGAGCGCCGGCATCTGCCGGCGGAGGATCATGGCCGGGCGCGTGCGCAGCCGCCGTTCCTCCCAGACGTAGAGCCCCGACAGCGCGGCGGCGAGCGTGAAACCGGCGAAGGCGGCGAGCACGAGCCCGACGTGGACGACGAGGAAGAGGTTCGAGTAGTGGCTCGCGCTGCCGATCCCCGTCCCGCCGCCCGCGCGCGCGACGGCGAGCAGAGCAACGGCGAGCGGCATCACGACGAGACCGAGCAGCCGGTACGGCCGGCGGCAGCCCCAGATCAGATACGCGGAGACGACGAGCCAGACGAAGAGGTCGAGCGAGGAGGCCCACGTCCCCCACGGGAAGCCGTCGTCGCGCGCCGCTTGCACGATCAGCAGCGCGGTCTGCAGGAGCCAGCCGAGCCGGACGCCCCAGGTGGCGGCCCGGCCTGCCCGACCCGGTCGGCGCAGGTCGCCGAAGTAGCCGACGGCCGCCTCCCCGTAGAGCAGAAGCGCCGGCCAGAAGAGGAGCTCAGCCAACGCGCACCGGCTCCCGCGGTGTCTCTTCGGTGTCGTCCTCCGGGGCGCGAGCGGCGAGCTCGTCGACGTCGCGCTCGAGCCGTTGCAGCTTGAGCGCCATGATCAGGACGTAGACGAGGACGACGGCGAACACGACGCAGTAGGCGGCGGTCACGTACTTCTCGGCGGTGCTCACGCGAGCGCCTCCCTCAGGTCGCGCAGCCGCCCGTCGAGACGTTTGGCGCCGAGCTCGAGCCGGTAGAGCGTGTACGCCAGCACGGGCAGCGCCACCTGCGCGATGCAGTACGTGACGAGGATCCAGCCGCCGAACTGCGGCCCCTGCAACGTGAAGACCACCGGGTGGATGATGTCCTTCGCGAGCCGGATCGCGGCGAAGCTGACCGGGATCAACACGACGCCGAAGAGCGCGTACACCGCGCTCAGGTTCGCGCGCTGCGGCCCCGGATCGACGGAGTAGCGGAGCATGAAATACGCGCAGTAGAAGAGGTAGAGGACGAGGAAGAGCACGAGCTGGTCCGAGCTCCAGAGCCACCACCGTCCCCACGAGATCCTGGCCCAGATCGAGCCGGTCAGGAGCACGAGCGTCCCGAAGATCAGCCCCTGGTGGACGAGGACGTAGCTCTCGAGGTCGGCACGCGGGTCGCGCTTCCAGAGATGGCGGAGCGCCTTCCACGCAGCACCTGCGAAGCAGGCATACGCCGTGATCGCAATCGAGACGTGGAAGTAGAAGATCCGCTGCGAGAAGCCCTGGTTCGCGTCGTTCGGCGCGACGAAGAAGACGAACGCGAGCGCCGTCGTGACGAGCACGAGCGAGGCGACGGCGAGCACGGGCAGGGGTATGCGTCGCGTGCGACCCACGTCCCGGATTGTCGCAGCAGCCGGGCTACTCGGCGACGACATACTCGAACGAGGCCCAGCAGATCACGGCGAAGAGGAGGTCGTAGAGCGCGAGGAAGCCGAGGTAACGGCCCGGCGAGTCGACGACGCTGGCGCCGACCGCGCCGACGACGATCGGAATCGCGAGCGGCAGGAAGAGCAGCGGCAGGATCAGGTCGCGCGCGCGCGTGACGACAGCCATCGCGCCGAGGAACGTGCCGACGCCGCAGATCCCGAGGTCGGCGAGGGCGACGGCGGCAACCGTCGCACCGCCGACGCGATGGAAGAAGAGCCCGTACAGCGGCAGCGCGACCACCTCGGCGGCCGCGAGGAAGGCGAGCGTCGCAAGGGACTTCGCGAGCCAGATGGCGCTCCGGTCGCACGGCGCCAGAACGAGGCCGTCGAGCGTCCGTTGCTCGCGTTCCGGCACGAATGCCCGCCCGAGGCCCAGCAGCGCCGTGAACAGGATCGCGACCCAGAGCAGGCCGCTCGTCTCGAGCCTGGAGGGCGTGCCGGGCAAGGTGAAATGGAAGACGACGAAGACCGCGGCGACGAAGAGGAGCATCGCCGGCAGCGTGTCGCGCGCCCGGAGCTCCAGCAGGAGGTCCTTGCGGGCCAGCGCCCCGACGTCGCGGACGTAGTTCATGCCGCGAGCGCGAGCCGGCCGCTCGCGAGCCGTTCCACCCGCGCGGAGTCGTGCGTGGACAGGAGGAACGTGCGCTCGCCGCAGAGCTCGGCGAGCTGGTCGTCGAGAAGCTCGGCTCCCGCCTCGTCGAGCGCGCTGTACGGCTCGTCGAGGACGAGCAGCTCCGGGTCGTGCAGGAGGACGCGGCAGAGCGCGAGCCGCTGGGTCATCCCGCGGGAATACGAAGCGACGCGCTCGTGCCGCGCGTCCCAGAGCCCGAAGCGCTCGAGCAGCATCCCGATCCGCTCGCGGCGCTCGGGCACGCGGTAGAGCCGCCCGTAGAGGTCGAGGTTCTCGAGCGCGGTCAGTTCGCGGTAAACGAGCGGCTCGTGGCCGAGGTAGCCGACCTGCGAGCGCGCGGCGGCCCGCTCGATCGTCCCATCGGTCGGCTGCGCGAGCCCGGCGCAGATCCGCAGCAGCGTCGTCTTCCCGGAGCCGTTCGGCCCGGTCACGACGAGGAAGCCTCCGCGCGGAAGCTCGAGGTCGATGCCCCGCAGGGCACGTTTCTCGCCGTAGCGCTTGCCGAGCCGTCGCGCAACGAGCACGCGGAGCAGCATAGGCGCTTCCGCGCGCTTTACAGGTGTTTTACGGGGTCTTGGCCGAGACCGATCACCGCCGCATCAGGCTCCGAACGACCTTCGACCCGAGGAGACCCCGATGTCCAGGAAGCGACTCTTGCTCGTTGCACCGCTCGGCCTCGCGGCGCTCGCAGCCGCCGGGGTGGCCCTCGCCGGCCAGGGCGGACCGAGCGCACAGGCCGCGTCGGCGACGTTCACCGCCACGAACGTCACGCAGGCTCGTCTCACCACCTGCACGGTCGGCGACAGCGACACGTTCGCCGCCACGCTCGCGACGTACACCGGCACGGCGGCGAGCAGCGACGCCCGCCTCAACGGCACGCTCAGGATCCGCGCCACCAGCCTCGTCGACACGAACACCGGCGTCGGCCGGGTGGTCGGGGTCTTCCGCATCCGGAACGCGAACGGCATCGGCGCCCACGGCGCGATCAACGCGGTCGTCGGCAACGGCGACGCCACCGGCGCCGCGATCGGACGCGTGAACGGCCCGGGCGGGCAGCTGGCCGCGACGCTCTCCTCGCCCTTCGATCCCGCCGCCGGCTTCGGCGTCACGTCGTCGGGGTCGCTCGGTACGGGAACGAGCGCCGGCACCGGCGTGGTGCTCAACGGCCCCTTCTGTCACCAGTGGCACAAGCACCCGCTGCACTGGCTGCGCACGCACCTGCACCAGCATCACGGCTAGCGAGCGTCTGGTGCCTGGCACCGCACGGCGGTGCCAGGCACCTGCCTCTCTGAGGCGTTACACCAGCGCGTCTGCGATCACGAACGCGGCGAAGGCGATGCTGATGACGCCGTTCATCGTGAAGAAGGCCATGTCGAGCCGCCGCAGGTCGCTCGGCCGCACGAGCGAGTGCTCGTACGTGAGCAGCAGCGCCACAGCGGCCACGCCGAGCCAGTAGAGAGCCCCGACCTGAAGGCCGAGCCCCGCCGCCACGAGGCAAGCGACGGTCGCCGCGTGCGCGACCCTGGCCCCGGTGAATGCGCCGGTGACGCCGAAGCGCGTCACGATCGAATGCAGGCCCTGCCGCCGGTCGACCTCCTCGTCGAACAGCGCATAGAAGAAGTCGAATCCGCCGACCCAGAGCGCGACGGCCGCGCCGAGCATCCACGCCTGCCACGGCAGGCGGCCCGTGATCGCAACCCAGGCGCCGACGGGCGCGAGCCCGTCGACCGCGCCGAGCCAGAGGTGGCAGAGCCACGTGAAGCGCTTCAGATACGGATAGACGACGAAGCCGGCGACGGGAATCGGCCAGAGCCAGCGCACGAGCGGGTCGAGTTGCCAGACGGCGGCGAGAAAGAGCGCGACCGACGCGGCGCAGAAGGCGGCGACCTGCGCGACGGAGAGCTGGCCGCTAGGCAGCTCCCGTCCCGCGGTGCGCGGGTTCCGCGCGTCGATCCCGGCGTCGATCAGCCGGTTGAGCGCCATCGCGAGCGAGCGCGCCCCAACCATTGCGAGCGTGATCCAGAGCAGGTCGTGGCCGCTCGGCGTCCCGTCCACCGCGAGGAACGCTCCGACGTACGCGAACGGCAGCGCGAAGACCGTGTGCTCGATCTTGACGAGGCGCGCGAACCGCGCGGGAAGGGGCGCGACGACGGCGCTCACGTCTGCTCATGGTGCACGTCGCGCTCGCCCGCGAGGAGCTCGAGCGCATGGGCCAGCACCGGCCGGAGCACCTCGAAGCCGTCCCGGCAACCTCCTGTCGAGCCGGGCAGGTTGACGACGAGGGTCGAGCCGACGACGCCGGCTGCACCGCGCGAGAGGAGGCCGTGCGGCGTCTTCGCGATCGAGTCCGCCCGCAGCGCCTCCGGGATCCCCGGAGCCTCCCGCTCGAGCACGTCGCGCGTCGCCTCGGGCGTCACGTCCCGCGGAGCAAGCCCGGTCCCGCCCGTGGTGAGCACGACTTGCACCTCGGCCGCCAGCTCCCGAAGCGCAGCCGCGATCTGCTCGCGCTCGTCCGGCACCACCCGGTGCTCGACCTCGTAGCCCGCGCCGCGCAGCAGCTCGCCGAGGAGCTCCCCGCTGCGATCCTCGCGCGTCCCGGCCACGACCCCGTCCGACACGGTCAGCACCGCGGCCTTCAGGCGACGCTCTCCTTCGTCTTCTCGACGAGCACGACCTCGGTGATCCGCATCTGCTTGTCGACCGCCTTGGCCATGTCGTAGACCGTGAGCGCCGCGACCGAGACGGCCGTCAGCGCCTCCATCTCGACGCCGGTCTGCGCGGTCGTCTCCGCGGCCGCGAAGATCTCGACCGACGCCTCCCCGACCTCGAGCCTGACCTCGACGTGCGTCAGCGGGAGCGGGTGGCAGAGCGGGATGAGCTCACTCGTCCGCTTCGCGGCCATGATCCCGGCGAGCTGAGCGGTGGCGAGCGCGTCGCCCTTGGGCAGCTCGCGCAGGGTCCGCGCGGTCTCGGCCGCCATCCGCACCTCCGCACGCGCGACGGCGCGGCGGCGCATCGGCTCCTTGCCGCCGACGTCGACCATGCGAACGGCGCCCGACTCGTCGACGTGCGAGAGGTCGTCCATCAGGCGGATCGTACGGCGTCGAGGTCGGCCAGCTGCGTTTCGATCCACTCGCGGATGCCGTGCGCGCGCACGTGTGCGCGAATCGCCTCGGCGCGCCGCCGCCGCTCGGCGGGGTCGAGCATCAGCGCGGCGTACAGCGCATCGGCCTGGCCGGCGACGTCGAGCGGGTTCACGGTCACCGCCCACTCGCCGATCTCCTCGTGCACGCCGGCGTTCTCGGACAGGACGAGCACACCGTCGCGCCCGTTGACGAGGAAGGCCTCTTTCGCGACGAGGTTGAGCCCGTCGAAGACCGGGTTCACGAGCAGCACGTCGAACTGCTTGTAGCCGGCGACCGAGCGCAGGAAGTCGTCGGCGACGTCTAGCTCGACCGGCTGCCAGCCGTCCCGGCCGAAGCGGTCGTTCACCTCGCGCGCCGCCGTCTCGACCGCGGCGGCGTAGTCGGCGTACTCCGGGATGTCCTGCCGCGACGGTGCGAGGAGCGCGAGCATCCCGACCCGTCCGTGCAGCTCGGGATGGCGTTCGAGGAGGAGGGCGAAGGCACGGAAGCCGCGTACGACGTTCTTCGACGGGTCCGTGCGGTCGACCCGCACGACGAGCTGCTCCGGCCGCCTCGCCACGAGGGCTGCCTCCCGCTCGAGCATCCCGGGGTCCTCGCGTACCCGGTCGAACTCGGCCGGATCGACGCCGATCGGCCGCGCGACGACGCGCGTCGTGTGCCCGCGATGCTCGACCGTCCCGCTCTCGTCGTCCACCCGCGCGCCGAGCAACCGCTCCGCCGAGAGCAGGAACGCGCGCCGCCAGCGCTCGACGTGGAAGCCAACGACGTCGTTCGCGAGCAGGCCCTCGTGCACGGCGACGCGGAGCTCCGCCGGCAGTGCATGCCAGTAGTCCGGCTCCGGCCAGGGGATGTGGATGAAGTGCGAGGTCACGACGTCGGGCCGCGCCGCCCGCACGAGCTCCGGAGCGAGGTAGAGGTGGTAGTCGTGGAAGAGGACGGCCGCCTCCGGCTCACGGTCGAGCTCCTCGAGCGCGGCCGCGGCCAGCGCCTCGTTGACGGGCACGTATCCCTCGGTCCAAGCCTCGTGCAAGGCACGGTCGAAGTCGGGAGCCGAGCCGAGTCCCCACAGGTAGTGCTGCAGGAACCACAGGGTCGGGTTCGCGAGCACGTTGTAGAAGCGGTCGTACGCAGCCGGGTCGTGAGCGACGAGACGGAGCCGGTAGGCGGCCCCGTCTGCCGTCTCCTCGACGAACGACGCGCCGTGCTCTGACGCCACCGCCCGGTCCTCCTCGGTCATCGCGCTCGCGACCCAGGTCACGTCGTGATGGGCGAGCAGGCCGCCGAGTGCCGTGACCACGCCCCCGCCGCCTCGCCTCGCCACCCGCGCACCGTCGTCCGCGCGCGAGTAGGCGACCGGTGCGCGGTTGAAGACGACGAGGAGCTTGCGCCGAGTCGTTGCCGGCACTGACAACGATCAGGCTGACTGCCGCAGCCGCTTCACGAAGCGAAGGCGCGAGCCGCGGACGCCCGGCTGGGAGTGGAGCTCGAACTCGTCCGCGATCGTCCTGATGATCGCGATGCCGAGGCCTCCCTCCGTCAGCTCCTCGCCCTCGAGCAGGGGCGGCCGCTCCGGATCGAACCCGGTCCCGTCGTCGACGACCTCGACGGCGAGCGCGTCGTGGCTGAGCTCGTAGGCGATCGCGACGAATCCGCTTCCGCCCGCGTACGCATGCCGCACCGAGTTCGACACGGCCTCGGTCAGCGCGAGCTTGAGATCGGCGAGCAGCTCCTCGGGGAGCGCGACGATGTCGGCGAGCCCGCTGAGCGCGAGCCGCGCGAGAGCGACGTACTCCGCGCGGGCCGGGACGCGGAGACGGACGGTCCGCATGCCTTCGCGCTCCTCGCCCGCCGTCTCGACCAGTGTCGCCTCACCCATGGTGTCCCCTCGCACGTTTCCCACAGATTACGAGATCTAAACCCACCGATTTCTACCGGTAGTGCACCAACCCCTTTCCAATCCCTCGCCGGTCCCCGATGTTTACGCTCCGCTCTCGCCTTCCCGTTGGCCGCCGGTCCTAACCCGGTCGTTTCCACGGGGAAACGGCTGCCCGGACCGCTCCCTAGACTGGACGATCGTGACGGCCACCTCGCCCGCACCCGAGCGCCGACGCTCGCGGCCGGGGTCGCTCGAGCGCCCCGTCAACGCGCGCCTCTACCGGGGGACCTGGCTCCTCGTCGGCCTCCCGCTGCTTCTGCTCGCCTTCAGCGTCGCGCGGCCCCCCGCCCTCCAGTCGCCGAACCTGCCACCCGCCTTCGAGGGATCCACCGCCGCGTCCCTCGCGTCCGACCTCGCCGGCAACTACCCTGACCGGAGGCCGGGAACCCCGGGCGCGGTGGGCGCCGCGGCGTGGTTCCGCCGCGAGCTCCAGCCATACGGCTTCGACGTCCGCAGCGAGCGCTTCACCGCCACGATCCACGGCCGCCGCACGACGCTCGTCAACCTCGTCGCCGAGAAGGTCGGGCTCTCCGCGCGCCAGGAGATCGTCGTCATGGCCCACCGGGACAACACGGGCGTCGACACCGGGCTGAACGACAACGCCTCGGGGACGGCGGCGCTCGTGGAGCTCGCGCGCTCCTACGCGCCGACAGCCGCCGCGCAGCGCGTCTCACTCCCATACTCGCTCGTCTTCCTCTCGACGGACGGCGCCACCACGGGCTCTCGGGGAGCGGCGCACTTCGCTGCCGAGCAGCAGGCGCGGCAGAACATCCTCGCGGTCGTCAATCTCGACTCCATCGGCGGAGTCGGCCGGCCGCGGCTCGTCCTCGGCGGCAACAGCTCCCGCTCACCCGCCCCGGGGCTCGTCGAGACGATGCGGGCAGCCCTTGCACAGGAGGCCGGCGGCGATCCCGCGCGGCCGAGCGGGCTCCAGCAGCTCGTCGGGCTCGCCTTTCCGTTCGATCCGTACGAGCAGGCGCCGTTCGTGAGCCGCGGGATCCCCGCGGTGACGCTCACCACGGCCGGGGCGAGGCCGCCGGTGCCGCGGCGGGGCCAGGAACCGCTCGACGTTCGGCACGTCGGGTCGATCGGCCTCGCGGCCCAGGACGCCGTGGACGCGATGGAGCAGGGCGTCTCCCTCGCGCAGGGGCCGACGAGCTACGTCTTCCTCGGCCAGCGGGTGATCCGGGGCTGGGCGATCGAGATCGTCCTCGTGGCGATGCTGCTGCCGTTTCTCGCAGCCGCGGTCGACCTCTTCGCCCGCTGCCGGCGCCGCCGGATCGGCATCGCGCCGTCGCTGCGCAGCTATCGCAGCCGGCTCGGCTTCTGGGCCTGGGTCGGCGCGCTCTTTCTCGTCTTCGGCGCGCTCGGCTCCTGGGGAAGCGGCGGCGGGCATCCCCCGCCGCTGAGCGTCACCTGGCCGGGAGGAGCGCTGATCGTCCTCGTCCTGCTGGCCGGGGCGGGCTGGGTTGTGGCTCGCAGCCGCCTCCTGCCCCGACGCCCGATCCGGCCGGAGGAGCGGCTCGCCGGCCACAGCGGCGCGCTCCTCGCGCTCGGCGTGGTGGGGCTTCTCGTCGCGGCCGTGAATCCGTTCGCGCTGATCTTCGTCCTTCCGTCGCTCCACGCCTGGTTGTGGCTGCCCCAGGTGCAGACGCGTCACCCGTCGCTGCGTGCCAGCGTCTTCCTCGCCGGCTTCGCGGGCCCCGCCTACCTCGTCTGGACGTTCGCAACCCATCTCGGGCTCGGCTGGGACGCTCCGTGGTATCTCGCGAAGCTGTTCGCCGTCGGCTACGCGCCGCTGCCGGTCCTCGTGATCGGCCTCGGCTGGCTCGCCGTCGCGGGCCAGCTCGCCGCGCTCGCGGCGGGCCGCTACGCGCCGTACCCCGCACCGCAGGAACGGTCGCGGCGGGGCCCGATTCGCGAGCTGATCCGCACGCTCCTGCTCGCCCAGCAGCGGCGCACCTCGGGCGCAGAGGAGCGCCGCGCGGTCAACGAGTAGCCCCTCTCAGGCGTCGCCGAGGCGGAGCCAGCGGACGGCCGACCCGGCCGCGAGCTCGCCGTTTCCACGTGGAACGTGGACGAGGCCGTCGGCCGCGCCCGAGCGCACGATCATGTGCGACTCCTGGCCGGACACCGGCTCGAGCACGACCGCTTCCCCTTCGAGGCGTGCTCGGGCGCGCACGAACTCGTCGCGATCCTCGTTCCGCCGCAGGCCGGCCGCGAGCAGCCCGGGCTCGAAGCGTGGCCGCGGATCCGGGACCCCCTGCAGGGCCCGCAGCGCCGGCTTGACGAACAACTCGCAGCCGACGAGCGCCGAGACGGGGTTGCCGGGGAGGCCGAAGACGAGCGTGTCTTCGCGCACGCCGAACGAGACGGGCTTGCCCGGCTTGATACACACGCGCCAGAAGACCTCCTCGACGCCGAGCTCGCGCTCGACCGCCCGCACGAGGTCGTGCTCGCCGACCGACACCCCGCCGGAGGTGACGAGGACGTCGGCCGCGAGCCCTCGCTCGAGGGCGCCTCGCAGCGCGGCCTCGTCGTCCGCGGCCGGCGGCTCGGACACGACCTCGGCCCCGGCCGCCGCGAGCGCCGAGGAGAGCATGAGGCCGTTCGTCTCGTAGATCTGGCCGGGGAGCAGCGTCTCTCCGGGAGCGACGAGCTCGCTGCCGGTGGCGAGCACCGCGACTCGCGGCCGTCGGGTGCAGAGCAGCTCGGCGACGCCGGCGGCCGCGGCCGCGGCGATGCGGGCCGGCGACAGCCTCGCGCCCGCGGCCAGAACGACGTCATTCGCGGAGACGTCGCCGCCGCGCGGACGGACGTGCGCGCCGCGCTCGAATGCGAGTGAGATCTCCACGTTGTTGTCGTTGTGGACAACACGCTCGACAGGGACGACGGAGTCCGCGCCCTCCGGGACGACGGCCCCGGTCGAGATGGCCACGGCAGTGCCGGGCTCGAGCACGGCGTCATACGGGCGACCCGCGGCCGACTCGCCGGCGATCGCCAGGGTCCCCGGCAGATCGGCGGCGCGCACGGCGAAGCCGTCCATCGCGGAGCTCGCGAACGGCGGCAGGTCGACCCGCGCGCGCACGTCCTCGGCCACGACCCGGCCGGCGACCTCGCCGATCGGCACGGGCTCGGCCTCGAGCGGCCGCGCGAGCGCCAGTACCCGCTCCTGCGCCTCCTCGAGAGTGAGTAGCGAAGCCACGGTGGGTAGATACCGTAGTCGTGAGGCCTGGAGACGAGGTCGCCGGCCGCTACCGGCTCGACGAATTGCAGGGCCACGGCCCGATGTCGGAGGTCTGGCGCGCGCACGACCGCACGCTCGACCGCACCGTCGCGCTGAAGCTCATCACGCCGACCGCCGACCTCGCGCGGTTCCGGCGAGAGGCGCAGGCTGTCGCCGCTCTCGCACACGAGAACGTGATGCGCGTCTACGACTACGGCGAGGACGAGGCCGGCCCGTTCATGGCGCTCGAGTGGCTGCCCGGCGGCACGCTCGAGGAGCGTCTCGCGCGAGGTCAGCTGCCACCGGGTGAGACGCAGCGCGTGGCGCGTGGCATCGCCGCGGGCCTTGCACACCTACACGCCCGCGGCCTGGTCCACCGCGACCTGAAGCCGGCGAACGTCCTCTTCGACGAGGAGGGGCGTCCGAAGCTCGGCGACTTCGGGCTCGCGCGGCATGCCGCCGGTACGGGAAGCCTGACCGACGCCGGAACGGTGCTGGGCACCGCCGCCTACATCTCCCCCGAGCAGGCGTCGGGTGAGCCGGCCGGACCGGCCGGGGACGTCTACTCGTTCGGCGTCATTCTCTTCCGGCTGCTGACGGGCTCGCTGCCGTTCGTGGCGGACAACGCGCTCGCTCTGGTCGACATGCACCGGCGCACGCCTCCGCCCGCGGTCGAGGCGCTGCGACCGGACGCTCCGCCCGAGCTCGCCGCACTGACCGCCGCGGCGCTGCGCAAGGATCCTGCACAGCGTCCACCGGACGGGCAGGCGCTGCTGGCCGCGCTCGGCGCAGAGCCCGTGGACGCTGCGGCCCCTGCGGACACCGAGGCGACGCAGATCCTGCCGCCGGCGGAGGCGCCCGCGGCGAGACGGGTGAGGCGCGGACCGGTACTCGTCGCCCTCGCGATCGTGCTCCTCGCGGCGGGCGGAGGACTGCTCGCATGGGCGGTCACACGGCCCGGGGCGACGGCGCCGGCAGGCATCGTGTCGACCGGCCCGGCCGGTGACACGCGGACACACAGTCACCCCGCCACGACGCAGCCGGCGATACCGACGACCACGGCGCCGCCGACCACCGCGCCGGCGACCACGGCGACGACCACGACGGCGCCCAGGACCACGACCGGACACACGACGACGGCGACCGGCACCACGACTCAGCCGCCGACGACCGCGCCGACGACGACCGCGCCGACGACGACGGCGCCGACGACCACCGAGGCGACCACGACGACGCCGACTACGACGGCGACTACGACGGCGGGGACGACGTGACCGGCGCGTCCCTGTACGCGTAGGCCCCGTTCCAGGGCGCGAACTGCGCGGGCGACACCGCCGCCGGGAAGCCCGTGCTCGGCGAGCCGTCGAGGGCGCCCTCCATGAACACCCGCCAGGCCGTGGCCGGCAGCGTCGGGCCCGAGACGGCGGCCCCGTGCACGTCGAGCATCGGGATCTCGGCCTGCGGATACCCGATCCAGACCGTGGCCTCGAGCGACGGCGTGTAGCCGCAGAACCACGCGTCGGCGTAGTCGTCCGTCGTGCCCGTCTTGCCGGCGTCGGCACGACCCGGAACGTGGGCGCCGACCGCGGTTCCGTGCTGCATGTCCTCCTCGAGCACGCGCGTGACCGTCGCCGCCACCCAGTCCGGCACCGCGCGGTGCTGCTGCAGCTGTCCCCAGCTCGCGTCGACCTTGCCACCGGGGAACTCGACCTTTCGGATCGCGAGCGGCTTCGAGTAGATGCCGCCGGCGGCGAGTGTCGCGTACGCGGAGGCCATGTCGAGCGGTGTCACCGCGCTGCTTCCGAGGGCCAGCGCCGGTGTGGGCTGCAGGGTCGTGCGCACGCCGAGCTTCTGGGCCATCGAGACGATCGCGTCGGGGCCGACGTCGAGCGCGAGCCGCGCGTAGACCGTGTTGTCCGAGTGGAGCGTCGCCGCGGCGACCGTCTCGGGTCCGGCATACGCGCCGTCGTACGTCCGCACCCGCCAGTCGAGCGGCGCGTAGGCGAACGGCGCGGAGAGATAGCGCGTCGCCCATGGGTTCAGGCCGTCCGCGACCGCGGCCGCGAGCACGATGGGCTTGAACGTCGAGCCGGGCTGCCGCTCGCCCGCCGTGCCGAGATTCAAGGAGGCCATCGCCCGGATCGCGCCCGTCGAGGGATCGACGGAGACGATCGCGCCGGCCGGGTCGCGGCGGCCGGGGAGGACCTCAGCCAGCGCGTGCGCGGCGGCGCGCTGCAGGCGCGGCTGGATCGTCGTGTAGATCCTCAGCCCGCCGGCCTTGACCGTCGCCGCGCCGTAGGCCTGCTGCAGGAGATCCTCGACGTAGCCGGCGAGGTACGACTGCCCGCTCCCGTAGGCGGAGCTCGGGCGCAGGTGGAGACTGGGATCGTGGACGGCGGTCGCGTACCGCGCTTCGCTGATGTCGCCGCTGCGGCGGAGCGCGCGCAGCACCTCGTCACGCCGGACGAGCGCCGCCGCCGGGTTGTGCAGCGGGTCGTAGTAGGACGGCGCCTGCGGCAGACCGGCCAGGAGGGCGGCCTGCTCGAGCGACAGGCGGCTCGCCGGGACGGAGAAGTACGTCTCCGCGGCGGCCTCGATCCCGTAGGCGTGGCTGCCGTAGTAGACGTCATTGAGGTATGCCGAAAGGATCGTGTGCTTCGGCCAAGCGCGCGCGAGCTTGACGGCGAGGCACGCCTCGACGACCTTCCGGCGCAGGGTCTGCTCGCGAGAGAGATAGAGGTTTCGCACGAGCTCCTGTGTGATCGTCGAGCCGCCCTGCACGATCCTCCCGGCGCTCACGTCGGCGACGAGCGCCCGCAGAATCCCGACCGGGTCGATGCCGCCGTGGTGGTAGAAGCGCCGGTCCTCGATCGCGACCGTGGCCTTCGGCATCCAGGGGCTGATCGCGTTCCGCGTGACCGCGGTCCGGTTCTCGACGGCCGGCAGGACGCCGATAAGGCTGCCGTTTGCGCCATAGACGAGCGAGCTGTCCGCCTGACGCACCGGCCGCAGCGAGCTCAGGTCGCAGCTCGAGCCGAAGTAGACGGCCCCGCCGGCGGCGGTGAGCGCGAGCAGTGCGAGCGGGACGGCGATCGCGAGGAGGACGAGGCCGCGGCGGCGCCGCTTCGGCCTCCGCTTGCGGCTCACGTCCAGACGCCGAGCGCGCGGAGCCGCCGGTGGGCGCGCAGCCGGAGCTCATGCTCGAGACGCTGCGCCGCCAGATCGTCGGCGGCCGCCGCACGGACGGTGACTGTCGCGGGATCCGAGAGCGCGCTGACCCAGACGTCGGCGTCTCGCTCGCCGGCGACGTCCTCACGCAGGGCGTCGACCGCGCCGTCGAGGTCGGCGCTCAGCGGCACCGGCACCGAGACCTCCGCGAACGTCTCACGGCCTCGGATCGAGGCGTTGACGATGACGTCGGATGCGAGCTTCTCGTTCGGGACGACGATTCGCCGCCGGTCCCCGGCGCGGATGAACGTGTACGTGAGGCCGACCTCTTCGACGACCCCGGCGGCGCCCTGGTACTCGACGCGGTCGCCGATCCGGATCGGCTGCGCCAGCGCGATCAGGATCCCTGCGACGAAGTTGCCCAGCGTCCGCTGGGCGGCGAAGCCGAGAACGACGCCCAGGAGCGCCGACGACGCGAGCAGGCCGCCGGCCACGGCCCGCACCTCGGGGATGGCGAGGAGAGCCGAGAAGAGGCCTACGGCGAGGATGACGACGGTCACCGTCCGCCGGAAGATGCGGTAGCGCGTCACGGCCTCCGGCGGGAGCGGCCGGCGCTGCAGAGACCAGTCGATCAGGCGGGCGCCGAGGGTGACGGCAGCGAAGATCACCGCCGCAATGACGATGTGCCTCCAGAACGGATCCATCCCGCGTCCGGTTCGCCGCGGAGCGGCGCTTTCCTCAGTCCTCCAGGGGGAGGGGGCGGCGACCCGCGAAGCCGTCCTCGACCGAATGCCACCAGGCGACCTTGTCCTCGCCGAGCTGCCAGCACAGCAGCACCGTCTCGCCGCGACGGAGCGCCGGGAAGTCGATCAGGCCGCTGTCGAGGTCCTTCACCTCGGCGCCGTGGCTCGCGATCTCGTCGACCAGACGCGCCAGCTGCCGCGCGATGCCGTCGACCTCGGCGGTCGCCGAGGCGAGCTCCGCGGGTGGGATCCCGCCGCCGTTGCCGCGGATCTTCTGCTCGAGCTCCTCCTGCCGCTCGAGCGCCTGCGCGTGCTCGCGGCGGGTTGCGACGAGCCGCTCGACGAGCGGGCGCACGTGTTCGAGCTCGGCGTTCGCCTCCTCCGGCGTGAAGTGGCGCATGACCCGAACCCTATGCTGCGGCTTCGTGGAGGCCGAAGCCGTCCAGCCGCGCTCGCGCCCGGGCCACAGGCGCCTTGCGTTCTGGATCCTCTTCGTCGGTCTGATCGCGGCGATCAACTACTACGGCCGCTTCTCGGGGAGCAGCAGCGCCTCCGGCGGCGGCACGTCGCAGCAGGAGATCTACTCGTACAAGATCTTCGCGGGCGGAACGATCGTCTACGCCGTCTGGCTCGGGATCGTCCTCCTGATCGTCGTGGACCGCTTCGACCTACTCGCCCTGCGGCTGCCTCGGCGCTGGGGACGCGCGCTCGGTCTCGGCGTCGCGGTCGTGGTCGGGATCTACCTCTGGGAGGCCGTCGTCTCCTACCTGCCGCTACCCCAGAGCCCCGGGAAGGAGCAGGGGATCACGGACGTGCACTGGGAGCCGGCGCACGCCGGCGCGTATGCCGCCAACTTCGTCCTCTTTGCCGTGATCGCCCCGTTCGTCGAGGAGCTGACGTTTCGCGGCGCCGGGCAGTCGCTGCTCCGCTTTCTCGGCCGCTGGCCGTCCATCGTCCTCGTCGGGTTTGCGTTCGGACTTGCGCACGGCCTCGTCGAGGCGCTGCTCGTCCTCGTCCCGTTCGGCGTGGCCCTCGGGTGGCTCCGCGACCGCACGAACAGCGTCCTGCCGGGGATGCTGGTGCACGGCCTCTTCAACGGGGCGGCGCTCGCCTTCATCGTGCTCGCGCGCTAGAGGCCTGATGTGAAATTGGCGCGCTGTCGGGGGCGTCGCAGGCCAAGCAGGGCGTCGCGGCGATCCTGTGCCGCGTCTGCGGCGTCATCCGGCACCGTGCCGGTTTCACCTCAGGCCTCTACTAGGAGAGTTTCCTAGTCCTCTTCGTCGCCGTTCTCGACCACGAACTGGTCGGGCGTGACGTCCTCGAGGAAGCTGCGGAACTTCAGCACCTCCGCCTCGAGCTGCTCCTCGTCGACCTCCTCGCCCTCGAACTCGATCGCCGACTCGGCGATGACGTCGTCGGCAGCGAAGATCGGCGCCTCGGACCGGATCGCGAGGGCGATCGCGTCGGAGGGGCGGGAGTCGACCTCGATCTCCTGGCCGTCCTGGACGACGGTGATCTGGGCGTAGAAGGTGTTCTCCCGCAGCTCGGTGACCGTGATCCGGCTGATCGACGCGCCGAGCTGCTCGAGCGTCTCGCTGAAGAGGTCGTGCGTCATGGGTCGCACGGACGTCTGACTCTGCAGCTTCATCAGGATCGCGGCCGCCTCGGGATGCCCGATCCAGATCGGCAGGAACTTGTTGCCGTCGGCGGTCTTCAACAGGACGATCGGCTGCTTGCCGACCAGATCGAAGCTGACGCCGTAGATGAGCATCTCCTGCATGGGCCCGACCTCGCCTCGAATATAGCTCAGGCCCGGCGGCCGAAACGCCGGCGTATCCGGTCCGAGACGGGTGCCGTTGGAGACTCGTGCGCCCACTGTGGCTCGACGACCTCGAATCGCTCGAGGCAATCTCGCAGAACGAGGAGGCCCGCCGCATCTTCCTGCGAATGGCCGCGCTCTCGCAGTCGGGCCGCACTCCGAGCTTCGTCGTGGAGATCGCGCTCGACCGGGACCTCGACGCGGCGACCAAGACGAGGCTCGTCGAGCTTGCGGAGGACGAGTCCTTCCTGCTGGCGGTCGAGGAGTACCTCGTCCGCACGCACCGCCTGCACTAGCGCCTGGCTACAATCGCCGCTCGCGGGGGCGATTAGCTCAGCTGGTTAGAGCGCCGCTCTGATAAGGCGGAGGTCCCTGGTTCGAATCCAGGATCGCCCATGTAGCGCCACACGCTGCACGGTCTGCAAAGCCCCGCGCTGTCGGGGGTGATCGCTGCGGCGGCCGGCACCGCGGCCGCGCTCGCGAGCGCTTCGCCGGCGAATAGTCCTACAGCCCGGCTGCGGCGTTCTCGAGCGCCTCGGCCAGCTCGGCCAGGTCGTGCTCGTCGCCGAAGGGCAGCTCGACCCGTCCCGGGGCGACCCGCGCGTGGCGGCCGGTTAGCTGCTCGATCGCCGTGTGCACCCGCGCGGCGAGCAGCGGGTCGACGGGCGTGGAGCCCGTGCGCGGCCGCTGGCGGGCGCCGGCCCACTTCGCGCGCTGTTCCGCGGCCCGCACCGACAGGCCGCGTCGCACGATCTCGCGCGCGAGCCGGCGGCGGCCCTCATGGTCGGGCACGGCGAGAACCGCTCGAGCGTGGCCCTCGCTCAGCTGCCCGCGCTCGACCATCCCGAGCACGTCGTCGGGCAGCTCGAGCAGACGGATCCGGTTCGAGACCGACGGCTTCGAGCGACCGACCCGCTCTGCCACCTCGCCGAGGGAGAGCGAGAACTCGTCGATCAGGACGGCGTAGGCGCGCGCCTCCTCGATCGGCGTCAGCTGCTCGCGCGCCACGTTCTCGACGAGCCCGAGCAGGAGCGTGTCGCGGTCGTCGGCGGTGCGCACCACCGCCGGCACCGTCTCGCGGCCCGCTTCACGCGCGGCGCGCCAGCGGCGCTCGCCGGCGACGATCTCGTAGCCCCCGACCCCGCGTGGGCGTACGAGCAACGGCTGGATCACGCCCTGGCGCCGCACCGACTCGGCCAGCCCCGATGCCGCCTCGGGCTCGAAGCGACGGCGCGGCTGGCGCGGGTTGGGGTGGATCGCGTCGACCGGGATCTCGAGCAACTCGGACGGAACCGGATGGCCTCCGATCAGGACCTCGAGCCCGCGGCCGAGACCGCGACGCTGCGGGGAGGACTCAGGCGCGCTCGACAAGCTCCATCGCCACCTTCCAGTAGGCGTCGGCTCCGGCGGAGCGACGGTCGTAGGCGATCGCGGGCAATCCGTGGCTCGGGGCCTCGGCGAGCCGCACGGAGCGAGGGACGGACGTGCGGAAAACGAGCGGCCCGAAGTGGCGCCGCACCTCGTCCTCGACCTGCTGCGCGAGGCGCGTCCGCCCGTCCACCATCGTGAGCAGGACGCCGCCGATGCCGAGACCAGGATTGAGCCGCCGCCGGATCAGCTCGACCGAGTGGAGCAGCTGGGACAGCCCCTCGAGCGCGTAGTACTCCGCCTGCACCGGCACGAGCACCCGGTCGGCTGCGGCGAGCGCGTTGACCGTGAGCGGCCCGAGCGAAGGCGGGCAGTCGAGGAAGACGAAGGCGTAGCGGTCGGTGCCGGACGCGAGCGCCTGCGCGAGGTAGCGCTCGCCGTCGGAGCGGCCCGAGAGCTCGACGACGGCCCCGGCGAGGTCCGGCTTGGCCGGGACGAGGTCGAGATTCGCAAAGGCGGTCGGGTGGACGAGCTCGGCGAGCGGCGCTCCGTCGAGGAGGTCGTAGCTGGAGGTCCCGTTCGCGCGCATGCCGAGGCCGGAAGTCGCGTTCGCCTGCGGGTCGAGGTCGATCACGAGCGCGCGCTCGCCGGCCTCGGCGAGGCAGGCGGCGAGGTTGACGGCGGTGGTCGTCTTGCCGACCCCGCCCTTCTGATTCGTGACCGCGTAGATCCGGGACATGCCCGGCCATTGTCGCTAGGCCAGCGGACGCTTCTTCGCCACGCCCACGCGGCGCGGGAAGCCCGGCGGGGTCGGTGCGATCTTCGGCAGGACGGCGAGGCCCCCCGCCGGACCGAAATCGTGCGGCTCGGGGGCGCCGCCGCCGAGCTGCTGCGACACGGTCTCCAGCCGCTCGAGGTCCGCGCTCTCGCCCAGCCACAGGATCACGGCGCCTCCCTTGCGGACGAGCGGCAGACAGAGCTCCGCCGCGACCGGAGGCTGAGCAAGCGCCTTCGCCACCGCGACGCCCCACCGGCCGGCCGGCTGCTCCTCGGCCCGGCCCCACACCACCTCCGCGTTCGGCGGCGCCCACCGGCGCAGGAAGTCGCACTTCCGGCGCTCAGCGTCGAGCAGCGTCACCTCGCGGCCGGGCAACGCGGCGGCGAGCGGGATGCCGGGTGAGCCGCCGCCCGAGCCGACGTCGATCAGCGACCCCGCGTACCGCTCGACGAGAGGCAGCGCCCGCAAGGCGTCGTCGAGAAGCATCTCCCGAGCGCGGCCCGGCTCACGAAGCGCGGTCAGGCCCGGCGTCGCGAGAACGGCTTCCAGCCACTCACTCAGGCAGGACGACGACGTAGCGATTCGGCTCCGTGCCCTCGGAGGCCGTGCCCACGCCCGTGACGTCCTTGAGGCGCAGATGGACGACCTTCCGCTCGACCGCCGTCATCGGCTCGAGTTCCTCGCGCTCACCGGTGTCCCGGACGCGCTCGGCGACCCGCAAGGCCAGAGCCTCCAGGGTTGCCTTCCGTCGCGTGCGGTAGCCGGCCGCGTCGACGACGACTTCCTTTCGCTCCTCCCCGTACGCCCGCCAGCCGATCGCGTTGAGGAGATACTGGATCGCGTCGATCGTCTGTCCGTGGCG
>DASXDE010000160.1:0-5492 GCA_036490825.1 Gaiellaceae bacterium | reverse complement strand
CACCATCGCGCCGTACGCGACCAGCGTCACGTCCGTCCCCTCGCGCGCGAGCCGCGCCTGGCCGAGCGGGACGATGTGCTCGCCCTCGGGCACCTCCTGCTTCTCGCCGCGGTAGATGAGCTTCGGCTCGAGCACGACCACCGGGTCGGGATCGCGGATCGCCGCGGCGAGCAGCCCCTTCGCGTCGGCAGGGGTGGACGGGATCGCGACCTTCACGCCCGGCGTGTGGACGTAGTACGCCTCGGGCGAGTCGTCGTGTAGCTCGGGCGCGCGCACGCCGCCGCCGTACGGCATCCGCACGACGAGCGGGAACTCCATCTTCCCCCCGGTGCGCCAGCGATAGCGGCCGACATGGGTGATCAGCTGGTCGAGGCAGGGATACGAGAACGCGTCGTACTGCATCTCGCAGACCGGCCGCCAGCCCGCCATGCAGAGCCCGACGGCGCCGCCGAGGATCCCGGCCTCCGCGAGCGGTGTGTCGACGCAGCGGCTCTCGCCGAAGCGGTCGCGCAGACCGGCCGTGGCACGGAAGACGCCCCCCGCCCGACCGACGTCCTCGCCCAGGACCATCACGGTGTCGTCGCGGGCGAGCTCGACGTGCAGCGCGTCGTTCACGGCCTCGACGAGGAACAGCTCAGCCATCCCAGCCCTCGCGCAGGTTCGGCGGCGGGAGGACGTAGGCGTTGTCGAAGACGAGCTCCGGATCCGGGTCCGGCTCGGCCTCGGCCGCCGCGATCCCCTGCCGCATCGCCTCGAGCGCCTCGTTCTTGATCTCCTCCGCGGTCGCGTCGTCGAGCACGCCGAGGCGGCGGAGATACGCGTCGTACCGGCCGACACACTCGTTGCGCTTCTCTTCCTCGACGCGGTCGAGATCGATGTAGGCGCGCGGATCATCGGCGGTCGCATGCGGGGCGGCGCGGTACGTGACCGCCTCGATGAACGTCGGCCCGCCCCCGGCGCGCGCCCGCTCGGCCGCCTCCCGCGTCGCCTCGTACACGGCGAGCACGTCGCCGCCGTCTACGCGCACGCCGGGCATCCCGTAGCCGACGGCCTTCGCGGCGAGGTTCTCCGCGCGCGTCTGCGCCTCGAGCGGCGTCGAGATCGCCCACTGGTTGTTGTTGCAGAAGAGAATCAGCGGCACCTGCATCACGGCGGCGAGGTTCGCGCCCTCGTGGAAGGCTCCCTCGCTCGTCGCGCCGTCGCCGAAGTACGCGATCGCGACCGTCGAGTTGCCCTTCAGCTTCTCGCCCCAGGCGAGGCCGGCCGCGTGCGGGACGTGCGTCCCGATCGGCACGCAGATCGAAGCGACCCGGTACTCCGCCGGGTTCCACCAGCCGGCCGGATGCCCGCGCCACCAATGGAGGACGGTGCTCGCCGGCATCCCGCGCAGCAGCCCGATCGCCGATTCGCGGTAGCTGGGGAAGATCCAGTCCTCGTCGGCGAGCGCGTGCACGGAGCCTGCCTGCATCGCCTCGTGGTTCCAGAAGATCGCGTACGTTCCGATCCGTCCCTGGCGGTGGTAGACGAGCGAGCGCTCGTCGTAGGTGCGGAGCAGGACGAGCGAGCGGTAGATCGCCAGGAGTTCGTCCGAGCCGAGCCCGTCGACCTCGCGCTCCTCGTCGATCACACGGCGAAGCTCTGGTTCCTCTTGCGCCAGCTGCGCCATCGAGGCGGAGTGTATGCGCGCCCGCTCGGCGATCCTTTACGTGTCCAACGATTCGGCGCACTATGTCGGGATGGCCGGGATCGACACCGCAGCACGGGACGAGCTCACCTCCTTCGTCCCGCGTTTGACGATCGAATGGCTGCGCTCGAGCCCCGATCTGCACTGGCTCGAGATCGACGGGACACTGGCGTTCGTCGACATCTCCGGATTCACGGCGATGTCGGAACAGCTGTCGAGCCGCGGCAGAGCCGGCGCCGAGGAGGTCACCGAGGTGATGAACGCCACCTTCTCGGCGCTCCTCGACCAGGCATATGCGCTCGGCGGCGGCCTGCTCAAGTTCGGCGGCGATGCGTTGCTCCTCCTCTACCAGGGCGACGGCCACGCCGCGCGTGCCGCCCGGGCGGCGTTCGAGATGCGCCGGACGCTGCGCGCGATCGGGCGACCACGGACCTCCGCGGGAGCCGTCCAGCTGAGGATGCATGCAGGACTGCACACCGGCCGCTTCCAGTTCTTCCTCGTCGGCGACTCGCATCGGGAGCTGCTCGTCACCGGCCCAGCTGCGACCCGGACCGTGGAGATGGAGGCCACATCGGAAGCGGGTGAGATCCTCGTCAGTCTGGAAACGGCCGCCGAGCTCGACCCCTCGACGCTCGGGGACGAGAAGGGGTCCGGGCGACTCCTGCAGGCGGCGCCCGAGTCCTCCGGAGCCCTCGAGCCGCTCCCCGACGTCGGTGGAGTCCCCATCGAGCTCGCGGTTCCCGCGCCCTTGCGCGGACAGCTGCTCGAGGTCGGACCGCTCGAGGGTGAGCACCGCCACGCGGCGATTGCCTTCGTGCGCTACTCGGGAACCGACGATGTCATCTCGACGGAAGGACCGGCAGCTGCGGCGAAGGCAATCGAAGTGCTCGCCCGGACGATCCAGCAGGCGGCGGACGACCACGATGTCACCTTCCTCGAGAGCGACGTCGACCGCGACGGCGGCCGGATCATCCTCGTCGCGGGCGCGCCTCAAACCTTCGGAGACAACGAGGAGCGCCTGCTTCGCACGGTTCGCGCGATCGTCGACGCGGGTCTGCCGTTCCCGGTGCACATCGGGGTCAGCGAGGGTCGAGTCTTCACCGGCCAGGTCGGGGCACCGTTCCGGCGGACGTACACGATCCTCGGCGATACGGCGGCGCTCGCGGCGAGGCTGATGGCAAAGGCCGGCGAGGACGAGATCTGGGTGGCGGCGTCGGCGTACGAGCGCGGCGGCGCCCGCTTCGGGGCCACCGAGCTCGAGCCGCTCGAGCTCAAGGGCAAGTCGGAGCCGCAACGGGCCGTCGTGCTCGGCGAGCTCGTCGCCGAAGGGGAGCGACAGAGCGCCGGTGACGAGAAGCTGCCCTTCGTCGACCGAGAGCGTGAGCGTGCGGTGCTCGGCGCCTCCGTCGCGCCGGTTCGCATGGGCTTCGGGACGATGGTCGAGCTGATCGGGGAGCCGGGCATAGGCAAGTCGCGCCTGGCGGAGGAGCTGCGCGAGACGTGCGGAGACATGCAGCAGATCACGCTCCGCTGCGAGCAGTACGAGTCGTCAACCGCCTATCACCCGTTCCGGCCATTTCTCCGTTCCCTCCTCGATGTCGCGCTCAATGGTGGCGGCGAGCACAACCGGAGCGTCCTCTCCGAACGGCTGGCGACCATCGACGACGAGCTCGTGCCATGGGCGCCGCTGCTCGGCGCGCCGCTCGACGTGGAGGTTGAGACGACGCCCGAGGTCGACGACCTCGACCAGTCCTTCCGCCGCGCGCGGCTGCACGGCGTGATCGGGTCGCTGCTCGGCAAGATGCTCGATTCGCCCACGCTGCTCGTCTTCGAAGACGTCCACTGGATGGACGACGCGTCGTCCGACCTCCTCCGACACATCGGGACGCAGCTGCCCACCAAGCCCTGGCTCACCTGCACCACGCGCCGGGCGGAGGGCGACGGATTCCTGGCGGCCCAAGGGACGCCACCGCTCCCGGCGCTGACGCTCCGGCTCGAGCCCCTGCCGCCCGAGGACGCGAAGACGCTGATCCGCGCGGCCGCCGGCGACCGGAACCTGAGCGACCAGGAGCTGTCGGCGATCTTCGACCGCGGCGCCGGAAACCCGCTGTTCCTGCAGGAGCTCGCGTCGCCGGAGGGTGAGGGCGAGGAGCAGATGCCGGACACCGTCGAGTCGCTCGTGGCGACGCGGATCGACCGGCTCGCACCCGGCGACCGTGCGCTCCTGCGTTGGGCCTCGGTTCTCGGCGTCTCCTTCTCCGGATCGCTCATCGCCGCGGTGCTCGAAGGCGACCCGACGTCCGCCTCCGACTCCGAGGCCTGGGACCGGCTCGCGGAGTTCGTCGAACGCGACCCGGAGGTCCCGGGCACGTTCCGCTTCCGCCATGCGCTGATCCGCGACGGCGCCTACGAGGGGCTCTCGTTCAAGCGCAGGCGCGAGCTGCACGCCCGCGTCGCCGAAGTGTTGGAGCAGCGCGACCCCGAGGGTGTGGAGCTCCTGTCCCTGCATTTCCACCGCGGAGAGCGGTGGTCCGAGACGTGGCGCTACTCGGTATCCGCAGGACGTCGCGCCCAGGGCAAGTGGGCCAACCTCGAAGCAGCGGAGTTCTACCAGCGCGCGCTGGACGCCGTGAAGCGAGTGCCGGATGTCGGTCCCGAAGAGGTCGCGCAGGTCTGGGAGTCGCTCGGCGACTGCCTCCAGCTCGCCGGCCGGTTCGACGCGGCCGCGGATGCCTTTGCAGGTGCGAAGGCGCTCCTGCCCAAGGAGTCGATTTCGGTCATCGAGCTGATGGAGAAGGAAGGCGCCCTGCAGAAAGACATGGGCAACTACGACGAGGCGATCCGCCGGTACAACCGGGGCCTCGAGGCGACGGACGGCCTCCCCGACGAACGCGTCCGCACCGGTCTGCGCGCGAGGCTGAACTTCGGCGTCGCAGAAGCACGCTTCCGCCAAGGGCAGTTCGAAGAATGCATCGAGCGGTGCAACACCGTCGTCGAGCAGGCGCTCGCGATCGACGACAACGCGCAGTTGGGCTGGGCGTACATGTTCCTCCACATGGTCCATATGTTCCACGGATCGGACGAGCGCGCGTTCCGCGGACTGGCGCTGCCGCTCTTCGAGGAAGTAGGTGACCTCAAGGGCCAAGCGGCGGCCCTGAACAACCTCGGGATCGAGGCGTATTACGAGGGCGACTGGGAGAAGGCCCTAGACGTCTACAAACAGGGCCGGCGCCTGTTCGAGCGAATCGGGGACGTCACGAACGTCGCCATGACGACGAATAACATCGGAGAGATCCTTGCCGACCAGGGGCGGTTCGACGAGGCCGGCGAGCTGTTCGAGGAGGCGCGACGCGCGGTCGACTCCGCAGGGCATCGGGCGCTCTCGCTGATGGCGCGTATGAACCTCGGTCGCCTCGCGGCCCGGCAGGAGCGATTCGAGGAAGCGGAGACCATGCTCGGCGAGGCGGTCGAGGGCTTCCACGAGATCGACGCGGCCGGCCTCGAACAGGAGGCGCGCGCACGCATCGCCGAGGCCGCGGTCTTCGCGGGCGACCACGAACGTGCGGCGCAGGAAGCGGACATCGCCGAGTTCACCGGCGAGGCGAACCCGCCCCCGCCCCTCCAGGCCGTCCTGCACCGCGTTCGTGGCTACGCGCTCCTGCAGGCGTCTCGGGAAGCCGACGCGGTCGAGGAGTTTCAGCGAAGCCTCTCGGCTGCGCGGGGTGGCGACGCGCTCTACGAGGTGGCGCTCACGCTGCATGCGCTCGGCCGCATCGGCGATAGGGCAGCAGCCGCGGAGGCGGACGAG
>DASXDE010000159.1:0-9395 GCA_036490825.1 Gaiellaceae bacterium | reverse complement strand
AGGCTGACCCCACCGATCACCGCGGCGGCGATCGCGTTGAGAAGCAGGTTGCCCGGCGGGAAGGTGAGCGCCACCGAGTTGACCTGCGACGCGAACATGATCCCGCCGATGCCCGCGGTCGCGCCCGAGATCATGAAGACGAGGATGCGAATCCGCGGGACGCTGATTCCGGCCCGCCGCGCGGCTTCGGCATTGCCGCCGACGGCGTAGACGTGGCGACCGAACGTCGTCCACCTCGCGAGGAACGTCAGCAGCACGAAGAAGAGCACGACGATCACGCCGGCGAGCGGCAGGCCCTCCGGCGAGAGGATGATCTTGCCGTGGTTCGCGATCGCCACCGTGCCGAAGGCCGTGATCGCGATGCCGATGGCCTTGGCCCCGACGATCCACCAGTTCTGCTTGGCGATCTGAGTCCCGCGCGCAACGAGCAGCTTGTAGAGGATGCTGATCGGATAGAGCAAGGTGAAGACGGCCGCGATCACCCACCCGAACGTGGGCGAGAAGATGTAGGCGTCGGTGTAATTGATCCAGCGGTCCTGGATGATGATCGTGCCGCGCTGCTGGAGCACGTTCAGGATCACCCCCTGCCAGATCAGGAATCCGCCCAGCGTGACGACGAACGACGGCACGCCGACGATCGCGACGATCGACCCCTGAACGAGCCCGATGCCCGCGCACACGGCGACGGCGATCAGCATCGCGACGATGCCGTTGAGCTGGTGCCCGCTGCCGGGAAGCTGGAGCTCGGCGACGACGAGCGCACCGATGCCGGCGACGTACCCGATCGACAGGTCGATCTCGCCGAGCAGAAGCACGAACACGACGCCGAACGCGAGCATCGCGGTGCCTGCCGATTCCGTGATCAGGTTGACGAAGTTGACGGCGGTGAAGAAGTTCGTCGCCGTGAACGCGAAGAGGATCACGACCGCGATCTGGCCGACGATGATCGGCGCCGGGCCGAGGTTGCCGGTGCGCAGGTTGAGCCATGCGCGCTCCCGGACCCCGCGAAATCCGCCCGGCAGCTGCTCCTCTTCGAGCGGCGGCGCGCGGTCCGGGCCGACGATCTCCGCCGAGGTCACG
Source organism: Gaiellaceae bacterium (assembly GCA_036490825.1). Taxonomy (GTDB): domain Bacteria; phylum Actinomycetota; class Thermoleophilia; order Gaiellales; family Gaiellaceae; genus Palsa-739. Next base: position 8,315 of record DASXDE010000159.1, on the reverse strand, counting down.
CGTCGGCTCCCGCGGTCGCCGCCGCCGGGACCCCGGACACCTTGGTCGGCTTGCCGGCGGTGATCGCCTCGACGACGGCTTGCTGTGTCGTGTTGCGGCGCTCGAACAGGCCGACGTTCCGTCCGAGCCGAAGCACCGCGATCCGGTCGGCGGTCTCGAAGACGTCGTGGAGGTTGTGGGAGATCAGCATCACCCCGAGGCCCTGGTTGCCGAGGCGGCGCACGAGCTCGAGCACCTGCTCGGTCTGCGCGACGCCGAGAGCCGCAGTCGGCTCGTCGAGGACGACGAGCTTCGAGTTCCACATGACCGCACGCGCGACGGCGACCGACTGGCGCTGACCGCCGGAGAGGGTCGCCACCGTCTGGCGAACCGACTTGATCGTCGTGACCGCCAGAGACTTGAGCGTCTCGGAGGTGTGCTCCTCCATCGGCGCCTCGGAGAGGATCTGAACGCGGTTGAGTTCGCGACCGAGGTACATGTTCTGGACGACGTCGAGGTTGTCGCAGAGGGCGAGGTCCTGGTAGACGACCTCGATCCCGAGCCGCCCAGCGGCCTTCGGGCCGTGGATGTGCACCTCCCGCCCCTCGAACAGGATGCGGCCGCTGTCGGCGGAGTGCGTGCCGGCGATGCACTTGACGAGCGTCGACTTTCCCGCGCCGTTGTCGCCGACGAGCGCCATCACCTCTCCGGCCCGGACCTCGAAGTCGACGTCGGCGAGCGCCTGCACCGAGCCGAATGCCTTCGAGATGCCCTGCAGCTGGAGAAGTGGTGTGTCGCTCATCGATCAGCTCCTGGGCGAGAAGAGCACGGTGGAGGCGTCCGGAATGGACGCCTCCACCATCTCACAGAGAACGTGCTAGCCGCAGTACTTCTTGTACTGACCGATGCAAACCTCGCTCTTCTTCAGCCACTTCTGAGTGAAGAGCTGCTTGTAGTTCTTCTTCGTGATCCAGGTCACGGGAAGCGTGAGCGTCGGCTCCTTCTTCTTGCCGTTCAGCCGGAAGCCGTTCGACTTCGGCGTCTTCCCGTTGAGGAGTGCGACCGCAGCAGCTGCCGCGGCGTTCGCCTCGAGGGACACCTTCTTGTAGACCGTGCCCGACTGCCAACCCGCGAGGATGTACTGGACACCCTGCGCGGTCGTGTCCTGACCCGACAGCGGGATCGGCTTGAGGTGCTTGGCCTTCAGGTCGGCGACCACGGCGCCGGCGATGTTGTCGTTCGCCGCGATGACGCCCTGGATCTTGTTGTTCGTCTGCACGAGCATCTGGTTGAAGATGGTCGCCGCGTTGTTCGCATCCCAGTCGGGCACGAATTTCTGCGGGCCCTTCTTCAGCGTGTGCTTCTTGAAGAGCGGGTTGAGCACCGCGTCGTTGCCGCTCTTGAACCAGAACGCGTTCTGGTCGGTCTGACCGCCCCAGAGCTCGGCAACGGTGCTCGACTTCTTGTACGTCCCTTTCGCCTTCATCGCGGAGATGATCCCGTTGGCCTGCGCCGCGCCGACGGCCTTGCCGTCGAATGTGTCGTAGACCGTGGCGGTGCCGCCGGTGACCTGGCGGTCGTAGTCGATCGCCTTTCCGCCCTTGTCCGTGAACAGCTTCTCGATCGACGACGCCGAGCCGTTGTCGAGCGACGTCTCGATCACGACCTTGGCGCCCGCGGCGAGGCACGCCTGCGCCTGCGCCTTCTGCTTCAGCGGGTCGTTGAGCGCGTTGTTGATCGACGCCGTGACGCCGGCTTTCTTGAACGCCGCCGTGAGTAGCGGCTTGTCGAACTGCACCCAGCGGACGGACGACTTCGTGTCCGGGAGCAGGACGCAGACCTGCACGCTCGACGACTTCCTGGCGCTGCTCGCCGTCGCGACCGCCGAAACCGCCAGGGCGGCGACTCCGGCGACGAGCACGAGGACCAGACCCTTTTTACCGAACCTCTTCACCCTCTTTGCCCTCCTTGTGCGCTTGCACTTCGAGAGCGCCGTCTGGCGCCTCATGTTCTGCCGCTCCGTCGCAGGCACGAGAGACCATCCCGTAGACAGCTCCGGTCGATCGGCGAGCCAGATACTACTCCCCCGCGCACCGCCATCCAATAGGGTCGGCCCGTGCAGACCAGCCTCGGCATCTGGGCGTTCGGCGGGATGGCAACGCGCTTCAACCCCGGCGGATACAAGCCGGAGCTCGCGGGCGCCTCGACGGTCGAGAAAGTGCGGACCGCGGTCCAGGGGCTCGGCGACCTGATCGACGACTACGAGTTCCACTACCCGCAAGAGCTCTCGCGCGAGAACCTCGAGGCCGTCCAGGATGCGCTCGACGGGCACGGCATCTACTGCCTCGCGAGCGGGCTGCATCTCGATCCCCGCTTCGGCAAGGGAGGGTTCTGCTCGCCCGACGACGGGACCCGCGCGGAGGCACTGCGGCTGACTCGGGAGGCGATCGATCTCGCAGCCGATGTCGGTGCGCAGATGATCATCTGGCCCGGGATCGAGGGCTACAACTACCCGTTCCAGACGCCGTACGCCGAGTCGTGGGCGCGCTTCGTGGACGGAATCGGCGAGGCCGCGGCCCATGCCGACGAGCGCGGCGTCACGGTGTTCCTCGAGCACAAGAACTCCGAGCCGGCGATGAAGATCCTGATGCGCAACGTCGGCATGACCCTGCACGTGATCCACTCCCTGCGCGCCCGCGGGATCTCGAACGTCAAGGTCAACATGGACTGGCAGCACCTGATCATGAACGGCGAGAACCTCGCCGAGTACGCGGCGCTCCTCGCTGCCGAGGGCCTCCTCGGTCATCAGCACGCGAACTCGGGCTGGGGCACCTTCGACGACGACAACATGGTCGGCGCGACTGCCTTCATGGAGACCCTCGAGCTCGCGCTCGAGCTGCGGCGCGCCGGCTACGGCGAGCACGGCGAGCGGCTCGGCTTCGACCTATACCCCTACACCGAGGATGCGGTCGGCGCCGTGAAGCGTTCGGTGCTCCAGTGGCGCTTCATCGACGGGATCGCCGCGAAGATCGACGAGACGGAGCTCCGGCGCGCCCAGCAGGCGAAGGACGCCGTCCGCGCCTACGAGCTCGTGTACGCCGCGCTCGGCGCCTAGTGGCCCTCGTCGGCCTCGACGTCGGCACGACCGCCGTCAAGGGCGTGGCGATCGACGAGGAGGGGCGCGTGCTCGCCGCGGCGAGCGCCGGCTACCCGCTCTCGCGGCCGCAACCTGGCTGGTCCGAGCAGGAGCCCGAGGACTGGTGGCGCGCGGCTGAGGACGTCCTGAGCCGGCTGCCCGAGGGGCCGGTCGGGCTGTCGGGACAGATGCACGGGCTCGTCGTCCTCGACGCCGAGCAGCGCGTGCTCCGCCCCGCCATCCTCTGGAACGACCAGCGCACGGCCGCCGAGTGCGCGGAGATCGAGCAGCGCGTGGGGCTCGACCGGCTGCTCGAGCTGACGGGAAACCGTGCCCTGACCGGCTTCACGGCGCCGAAGCTGCTGTGGCTACGCCGGCACGAGCCGGAACTGTACGGCCGCATCCGGCACGTTTTGCTGCCCAAGGACTACGTGCGCCTCCGCCTGACCGGCGAGCTCGCCGTCGACGTCGCCGACGCTTCGGGCACCCTCCTCTTCGACGTCGGGCGTCGCGGCTGGTCGGCCGAGGTCTGCAGGGCGCTCGAGATCCCGCACGAGTGGCTCCCGCCCGCCCAAGAGTCGACCGAGATCGCCGGCGCCGGCGACCAGGCTGCCGCCGCGCTCGGCGTCGGGGTCGCTCGTCCGGGGCCCGTCTCGGTCGTCCTCGGCACCTCCGGCGTCGTCTTCGCGGCGCTCCCCTCCTACGAGCACGATCGCGAAGGACGGCTGCACGCGTTCTGCCACGCCGTCCCCGGCAGGTGGCACGCAATGGGTGTGATGCTGAGCGCGGCGGGCTCGGCCGCGTGGCTCCGCGGCGTCCTCCGCGCCGAGCTCTCCGATCTCGAGGCCGAGGCGGCGCGCCGGCCGCCCGGGAGCGAGGGCCTGCTGTTCGCGCCGTACCTCGCAGGCGAGCGGACTCCCCATCCGGACCCCGGCGCGCGTGGCGCATTCGTCGGGCTCTCCGCAGGCCACGACCGTGGCGCGCTCTGGCGGGCGATGCTGGAAGGCGTGGCCTACGGGCTGCGCGACTCGCTCGAGCTGCTGCGCGAGCTCGGCGCCGAGCCGGAGAGCGGCCGCGTCTCGGGCGGCGGCGCGCGGAGCGAGCTCTGGCTCCGTATCCTCGCCTCGGTGCTCGGCCTGCCGCTCGAGACGACCGAGTCGGAGGAGGGATCGGCGTTCGGCGCCGCGCTCCTCGCCGGCGTTCGCGCCGGCGTCTTCTCCGACGCCGACGACGCGGTCGCCCGCTGCGTCCGACCGCGCCGCCGAGTCGAGCCGGAGTGGGACTACGACGACGGCTACCGGCGCTTCCGCCGGATCTACCCGACCCTCAGACCCCTGGAGGAGCCTTGACCGAGCTGACCGGCAAGACCGCAGTGATCACCGGCGCGAGCCGCGGCATCGGCGCCGCGGTCGCCCGCATGTTGCACGAGCGCGGCTGCAATCTCGGCCTCGCGTCCCGCAGTGGCAGCGACCTCGGGCTGGAGCGCGTGGTCGCGCATCCCTGCGACGTCCGTGAGCTCGACGCGCTGGTCGACCTCTGCGGCGCGACCGCCGAACGCTTCGGCGGCATCGACATCGTCGTCCCGAACGCGGGCGTGGGCGCGTACGGGTCGTTCCTCGACCTCTCGCGCGAACACCTCGACGAGATGCTCGACGTCAACCTCAAGGGCACTGTCTACGTCATCCGGGCAGCGCTACCGCACATGCTCGGGCGCGAGGGCGACATCGTCACGCTGGCCTCGGAGGCCGGCCGCCGCGGCCTCCCGTACGAGGCCGTCTACTGCGCGTCGAAGTTCGGCCAGGTGGGGCTCACGCGCGCCCTCGACCACGAGCTTCGCGAGCAAGGGATCCGCTGCACGAACGTGTGCCCCGGCGGTGTCGCGACCGATTTCGCGCTCGACGAGGGACGCGGGCGGCCCCGTGAGGCGCTCACCGGGATGATGAGCGCCGAGGACGTCGCCGAGGTGGTCGTGTTCGCGCTGGAGCGCCCGCGGCATCTGCGGATCCTCGAGACGGCCTTGCGGCCGGCGAGCGAGGCCTCCTGGGGTTAGGCGCTAGCGGCGGCGCATCGCGGCGAACGAGTAGCCGCCCTCGAGCATCGCGGGCGCACGTGTCGCCAGCCGGTCAGGGCTCGGTACGTCCCAGCCGAGCGCGTCGGCGAGCCGCGTGATCATGTTGAAGAACGCGCAGACCGTCGCGGCGTCGCGCAGTGCCTCGCGCGAGACGCCCGCGGCATAGACGGCCTCGGCGTCCGCCTCGGTCAGCTCGTCGGGGCGCTGGGTCAGCACCTCGATGAAGGCAAGCGCGGCGCGCAACTCGGGCCGCAGGGGCGCGGTCCGCCAGTCGGCGACCACCGCGTCCCAGACCTCCTCGCCGAGGGCGTACGACGCGACCGCGCCGTGGGAGCCCGTTCAGAAGGGGCACTGCCGGAGCAGCGACGTGAAGGCCGCGAACAGCTCGCGCTCGCCCGCGCTCCACTCGGACGGCCCGCGCATCGCGACGTCGAGCGCCTCGGAGAACGGCTCGCCGAAGAGCTCCGGCCGGTAGAGCAGTGTCTTGATCACGCCGAGCGGCTCCGCGCCCGCGTTTTCCCGGATCGCCGCGAGCATCGCGGCCTCCGGCGGCGCATGACCTTCGTCGACGATCGCGAGCCTCATCGGATCACCTCGTCGGCGCGGTCGAGTCTCCGCAGGCCCTCGGCGATCGCGACTGCGACCGTTTGCTCGAAGATCTCGTCCTCCGAGACGCCCGCCTCCTTCAGCGCCTCGATGTCCGCGTCGACGACCGCGTACGCGCGGTCGCGCACCTTCTCCAGATAGGCGGCCAGCTCGGCCGGAGCGGGCGGGCTCGCCGCGACGACGTGGCGCAGCTCGGCGATCGGGTCTGCCATGGCCCGATGCTACGGGTTGACGGTGAGGAGCACGCTCAGCTTGCGCGTGACGGCGCCGGGGTCGACCCGGCTGACCAGCCGGACGTCGACGCGGTAGCCGCCCGCGGGGAGCTGGCGCGCCGGCAGCGTGATCGTCTGCGCCGGGTCTCCACCGTTCAATGTGCCTCGGCTCGCAAGCACCGGCTGGCCGTTGGCGCGATCGAGGGTGAGGAGGTAGAGGCAGTCCCGATCGCAACCAAGGGCGACCGAGGTCGGCGCCGATTCCGACAGCTCCGTCGGGAAGGTGAGGGTGGTGGGAGTGGCAGCAGCCGCGAGGCCGGGGCAGACGACGGCCCCGCGGGCCACGGACCGATCCGCCGCCTTGACGGCCGCCGCGGCCGGCTTCGCGTCGCCGCCCGCGTAGTAGAGGCCCGTTGCCGGCGCCGGCGCGGCGCCCTCGTCGACGAGCCGGTCGAGCAGCACCCCGCTCACGCGCGGCGAGCAGGAGGCCTCCCCGATCGCCGCCGCATAGGCCGAGGCCTGCTCCGCCGGAGAGACCGTGCCGTCGGTCGGCGGCGGCCCACCGGTGTAGGCGCTCAGCTCCGAGGACGGCACCGTCGCCGGCGTCGCGGCCGCTTCGAGGAGGACCGGCGGCGCCGTCCCCAGTCCCTTCGCGAGGGCGGACTCGAGGTTCTTCACGTTGGCGACCGTCCAGGCGCCCGCCGCCGGCACCGCCGCGGGGAGGAAGGAGACGAGGTCGGCCGGGGAGCCGTCGTGCGCGAGCTCCTGTCCGAGCGCGCGCGCGGTGGCCAGCGGCTGCGCCGTCGAGCCGTCGAAGAGCGGCCCCACCGCGACGTCACTCCTCACCGCCACGACGGCGGCACGCACCGCGGCGAGGGCATCCGCGTAGGCGGAGGCGCTGGAGACGGAGGGAGCGGGCGTGAGCACGAGGTCGCGAAGCGTGGGCGTCTGCTGCGCGAGCGAAGCGGCGTACCCCGCCAGCTCGGCTCGGCCGGAGGCGTCCGTGGGCAGCTGCGCGGCGCTCAGCTCGAGCACGAGCCCGACGCCCGGCGGAAGACCCTGCAGCGAAGCGACCGCCGCGGGATCCGGCGCCGTCTGGCCGGGCTGCCACGCGACCCCCAGGCGAACGAGCTGCAGGCCGAGCGAGCCCGCCAGGGCCGCCTGGCTCGCGTCGTCGATCCCGACTCCGGTGACGAACGGCGTGCCGGTCGCAGCGGCGGCCTTCGACGATCGCCGCGCGGCTTTGGCGACCGCTGCCGAGCCCGGGACGCGGACGATCGGCAGGGCCGAGAACGAGGCGTGGTTGCCTGCATAGTCGACGGCCGCCAGGTTGACCGCGTAGAAGCCCGCCCGCTTCGGCTCGCCCCAGCGGAACGTGTGCCGGCCCGCGCCGAGGCTCAGCCGGAACGAGCGGCCGGCCGGCGACGAGGCGGTCACGAAAGCGGGCTTGGAGAGCCAGAAGCTGAGCTGGCCGGCGGGCGCGCTCTCGAGCTTGAAGGCCGGCGGCTGCTTGAGGTACGCCGCGAAGCGGACAGCCGCCCGGGCGAAGCGTGGATCGGCCGGCGCGAGCTTGTGCAGGAGCTGCACGACGAACTTCTGGTACGAGAGCGGCGAGGGGTTGCCGGCCAGCGAGTAGTACGACCAGTAGCCGGTGTCGAACCGCGAGAGGGTCGCCGCGGCCGCCTGCTCCATGCGGGCGGCGAGCGACGAGGCCACGGCGTCGTTCGTCGCGCTCGCGTACGTCTCGAGCGAGAGCACCGACTGCAGCTGCGCGTTCAGGACAGGGTTCTTGCTGAAGGAGTAGAGGCGGATCCAGGGGCCCGCAGCGACGCTGGTCGTGAGGCGCGGGACCGCGCGGAACGCGGCCGTGGCCTCCCGCAGCAGGTCGGCGGACTGGTCGGTCACGAGCGCTGCGGCCCGCGCGAATGCCTGCGCGCCGACGGCCTGCGCCATGCCGGAGACCCAGGGCGGCCGGCCTCCGAACGGGAAGTAGTACTCCCACACCACGCCGCCTCCGCCCCGGGAGACCCCGCGCGCCTCGAGCGCGGCAGCGAGTCGCGCCGCGCCGGCGACGTCCTTGGCCGCGACGCGCGCATTGAGGGTGGAGACGTTGGCGAGCGGATGGAACTCGAAGCAGCGGCCGGGGAAGTAGCGGTAGACGATCCCGTCGGCGTCGGTGATGTCCGTCCCGTTTCGCGGCGGCCCCTGCGCGGCGAAGTAGTCGTCGTTCGCGCGCAGCTGCCCGAAGACGGCCAGCGCGCGCGGGGCCGTCAGAAGCTTGCCGAGCGCTCCGATCTGCTCGAGCGCGACC
>DASXDE010000158.1:0-1982 GCA_036490825.1 Gaiellaceae bacterium | reverse complement strand
CGACATTCCCGCGCCGGACATGGCGACGAACGAGCAGACGATGGCGTGGATGATGGACACGTACTCGATGCAGAAGGGCTACGCGGTCCCGGAGATCGTCACCGGGAAGCCGGTGTCGCTCGGTGGGTCGCTGTTCCGGCATGAGGCGACAGGCGCCGGGGTCGTCATGGTGATCGAGCGCGCGTGCAATCGGCTCGGCTGGGACCTCGCCGCGCAGCGCTCTGTGGTGCAGGGGTTCGGCAACGTCGGCGGGATCGCAGCGACGGAGCTCTTCGAGCAGGGCGCGTCCGTCGTCGGCGTGTCGGACATCTCGGGCGGTGTGTACGCACCCGATGGTCTCGACGTTCCGGCGCTCCACGCGTACGTCGCCGAGCACGGTTCGCTCGAAGGGCTCGAGACGGGGGTGACGCGCATCACGAACGAAGAGCTGCTCGAGCTCGAGTGCGACATCCTCGCGGTCGCAGCGCGCGAGGACCAGATCACCGGCCGCAATGCCGGCAACCTGCGCTGCCGCCTCGTCGCCGAAGGCGCGAACGGGCCGACGACGATCGACGGCGACCGCATCCTCGCGGAGCGGGGCATCCCCGTCCTGCCGGACATCCTCACGAACGCCGGCGGCGTCACCGTCTCGTACTTCGAGTGGGTGCAGGACCTCGGCCGGCTGTTCTGGGACCGCGACGAGATCCGCCGCCGCCTCTCGGACAAGATGGCCGATGCGTTCGACCGCGTCTGGGACGTCGCCCACGAGCGGGGGATCGCGCTGCGCGACGCGGCGCTGGTCGCGGCGATCCGCGAAGTGTCGGCGGCGCTCGAGGCGCGCGGCGTCTATCCGTGAGATAAAACGGTATGACCGACCAGCTCGCCCGCGACGCGATGGTTCCCGATCCGCTGTCGCTCGACGCGTCGGCGAGTGCGCAGGACGCCGCGGAGGCGCTCTCACGGCCCGAGGTGCGAGCGGTGTTCGTCTGTGACGAGGGACGGCTCACAGGCGTGATCACGCGCAAGACATTGGTGCGGGAGGTGGTCGCGCGCGGGCTCGATCCGAAGACCACGCGGGCGGGAACGTTCGCCGAGCCGCCGAACGCGACGATCGACTCGTCGACTGCGCTCGGCGCGGCCTATGCGTTCCTCGAGGAGAGGGACTACGAGCGCGTGCCGGTGGTGGAGGACGGCAGGCTCGTCGGCGTGCTCTCGCGGTCGGCGGTCCAGCGCCGGCTCGCCGAGGACGAGCCGCCGGACGACGAAGGTTAAGCGGCCGCGAGGGCCGGAGCGGCCTCCGCGAGAAGCGTCTCGAGCGCCTCGCGGAGACCCTCACGGACATCCGGGTCGGCGAGCTCGCCGACCTCGTCGAGCTTGTCGTGCGCGTGGCCGACTGCGAGCTCGACCTCGGTGACCCGCGCACCCATCGCGCCGAGCACCTTGCGCAGCTCGGCGGCTGCCCACACGCCTCCGAACGCCCCCGCGCTCGAGCCGATCACGGCGACCGGCTTGTTGCGGAAGGCGTTCGTGGCGAGTGGGCGGGAGGCCCAATCGAGCGCGTTCTTGAGCGCGCCCGGGATGGACGAGTTGTACTCCGGTGTGGCAAAGAAGACTGCGTCGGCCTCGCGAACGAGGGAGCGGAACGCCTCGACCGCGGCCGGGCCGGGAACGAGATCATCGTCGCCGTCGTACGGCGGGATCGCCTTGAGCTCGTCCCAGACCTCGACCTCGATGCCTGCCGGCGCCTCATCGCGCAGGGCGCGGAGGAGGGCCGTGTTGTTCGAGTCGCGGCGGAGCGAGCCGCTGATCGCGAGAACGCGCATCGTCCTTACGCCTCCTGTGCCACCAGAGTGAGGTCGGCTTTCAGGGTGACCTCGTTGCCGAGTGCCGGCTCGCCGTTCGGGAGCGGCATGTTCCACTTCATGTCGAAGGCGGTGCGGTCGACGACCGTCTCGAGCTTCAACCCGACGCGCGTCGCGCCGAAGTGGTCGACGGTCGGGCCG
>DASXDE010000157.1:0-4398 GCA_036490825.1 Gaiellaceae bacterium | reverse complement strand
CCGCGCGTCTCCTTCATCCACTCGACGTAGTCGGCCCACGAGCCCTCGAACCAGATCGCCTCGCTGTTCCCCTCGAAGGCGAGGATGTGGGTCGCGACGCGGTCAAGGAACCAGCGGTCGTGCGTGATCACGACTGCGCAGCCGGCGAACTCGAGCAGCGCCTCCTCGAGCGCGCGCAGCGTGTCGACGTCGAGGTCGTTGGTGGGCTCGTCGAGCAGGAGGACGTTGCCGCCGGAGCGGAGGAGCTTCGCGAGGTGGACGCGGTTCCGCTCGCCCCCCGACAGGTCGGAGACCCGCTTCTGCTGGTCCGAGCCCTTGAAGTTGAACCAGGAGACGTACTGGCGCGAATTGACCTCGCGCCTGCCGAGCTCGATCGTGTCGTGGCCGCCCGAGATCTCCTTCCAGACGTTGTTCGCCGGGTCGAGGTCGGCGCGGGCCTGGTCGACGTAGGCGAGCTCGACGGTGTCGCCGATGCGGAGCGTCCCCTCGTCGGGTTGCTCCTCGCCCGCCACCATTCGGAACAGCGTGGTCTTGCCGGCGCCGTTCGGGCCGACGACGCCGACGATGCCCGCCGGCGGCAGCGAGAACGTGAGGTCGTCGACGAGGAGCCGGTCGCCGAAGCCCTTGCGCACGCCTTCGGCCTCGATCACGACGTCGCCGAGCCGCGGGCCGGGCGGGATGTGGATCTCGACGCCCTCGAGCTTGACGTTCTGCTCCTCGGCGAGCAGGCGCTCGTAGGCGCCGAGGCGCGCCTTGGCCTTCGCGTGGCGCGCGCGCGGGCTCGCGCGCACCCACTCGAGCTCCCGCGCGAGCGTGCGGCGGCGCGTCGACTCCGTCTTCTCCTCGTGCGCGAGCCGGTCCTGCTTCTGCTCGAGCCACGACGAGTAGTTGCCCTGGAACGGGATTCCGCGGCCGCGGTCGAGCTCGAGGATCCAGCCGGCGACGTTGTCGAGGAAGTAGCGGTCGTGCGTGACGGCGACGACCGTGCCCTTGTACTCCGCGAGGAAGCGCTCGAGCCAGAGCACCGACTCGGCGTCGAGGTGGTTGGTGGGCTCGTCGAGCAGGAGCAGGTCGGGGGCCGAGAGGAGGAGCCGGCAGAGCGCAACCCGCCGCCGCTCGCCGCCGGAGAGCGTCTGGACGTCGCGGTCTCCGTCGGGCAGGCGGAGCGCGTCCATCGCGTGGTCGAGCCGGTCGTCGAGCTGCCAGAGGTCGGCGCGGTCGATCGCGTCCTGCACCTTCGCCTGCTCGGCGAGGAGCGTGTCGTAGTCCGCGTCCGGCTCGGCGAAGGCGGCGCTGATCTCGTTGAAGCGGTCGAGCAGGTCACGCAGCGGACGGACGCCGTCCTCGACGTTGCCGCGCACGTCCTTGGCCGGGTCGAGCTCGGGCTCCTGCTCTAGCAGGCCGACGGTTGCGCCCGGCGCGAGCTCCGCAACGCCGGAAGAAGGCTCGTCCCGGCCGGCCATGATCCGTAGCAGCGTCGACTTGCCCGCGCCGTTCGGACCCAGCACGCCGATCTTCGCCCCCGGCAAGAACGAGAGCGAGATGTTCGCGAGCACCTGCCGGTCGGGGCCGTAGAACTTGTCGGCCCGGTACATCGTGTAGACGTAGTCGCTGCTCACCGAGGCGCGACGATAGCGGTGCTTATCGGGTCAGCGCCCAGACACCGTTCGTCCCCCCGCCGGTCACGACGATCCGCTTCCCGACCGTCGTCGCGGTTGGATCCGAGAGCGACGCCGGCAAACGTGCGGCGAGCGCGACCTTGCCCGAGGCGGGATCGATGGCGAGCACGCGCCTGCCGCCGACGAGGTAGAGGCGGCCTCCGAGCGCGGCGAGCGCGGCGTGATCCTCCGGCACCGGAAGGGAGCCGATGCGCTTGACGTCGCCGTTGAGCGAAATTTCGAAGATGGCGCGCGCCGGCCCGCCGGCCGTCAGGCCGCCCGCCACGTAGATCTTCCTCCCGAGCGCGGTCACCCCCGCGTAGCGCGTTCCCTGCGGCAGCCGACCGATGGGCTCCGTGCCACCCTGCAGGCTGTATTGGAGGATCCCGTATGCGAAGGTCGTGCTCGTGTAGCCACCGACGAGGTACGCATGTCCGCCGATCGAGACGGCGCCGAGGTCGGAGAGCGGCCCGTCGAGCGCGGGAGCCTCGGCCGCTCTTCCGGTGCGAGGGTCGATGCGGACGACGCTCGGCGTGGACACGCTCTCACCGCCGCCGAAGAGGAAGACGGAGCGGCCGACGACCGTGGCCGCCGCGTCGTGCGTCGGCTGCGGGAGCCGGCCGACAACGCGCAGGCGCCTCGGCGGGCCCGCGAGGATCGTGGCGAGCGACCGTCCAGCCGCATAGCCGCCGAGCACCATCAGCCACCCGTGGGGCAGCGCGACCGCGGCGGCCTTCGAGAACGCCCGGGGCAGCGAGCCGATCTTCGCCAGCTTCAGCGGGGGGCTCGCGGCTCGGTGCTTCAGGGGTGATGTGGTGCTCGTGGTGGCCCGGGCTTGCCCACCGCCGCCGCAGCCTGCAGCGACGATGACGAGCGCCGCGACGGCTGCGAGCCCCCTAGCCACGCAACCCGATCCTGCGCCGCCCCATGGCGTGGAATCGGCGGACGGTCACGGCCGTCACGGTGGCTCACCGGGATGAGAAGTTGGTGTGACCCGTCCGAGGGGTTGACGGGCTCCGATCGCGCTGCGATGGTCAAGGCATGCGCCGCATCGCCCTGGTGCTCGCCGTCTCCGCGGCGCTGCTCTTCGCTGCCGCGCCCGCGTTCGCCGCGTGGCACACGCTCGCGACCGGCGTGAGCAACATCGTCGTGCCCTCCATGCTCGTGACCCGCGCAGGAACCGAGCTCGTCTCGTTCGAGTCGCCAGTGGCCGGGACGATCTCGGTCGCAAGGGCCGGCGGCGCCCCACGCATGATCGTGACGGGCGACCCGATTGCCGGCCAGACGCAGCTCGTACAGTTGCCGGACGGCTCGATCCAGCTCTACTTCCCGAACGGCTCGGGCGTCGGCCGCATGACCTCGACCGACGACGGCGCCAACTGGACGGGCCCGATCCAGACGCAGTCGCACGACGTCGGCGGCGTGGTCGGCGCGACCGTCGGGCCGGACGGGACGCCGTACTTCGTCCAGGACGGAACCGGGTTCGTCAACGTCTTCCGCGGCCTCAACGGCGAGTCCGTGCGGAACGTGTTCCCGCGCTGCTGCGGCTACGCGGCATCGATCGCCGTCACCGCCGCGGGCGTCGTTCGCGTCGCCTTCTATTCGAACGCCGACAGCGACGGCAAGTTCGTTCTCGAGACGCTGGGCGGCGATCTCTCGCCCACGGCGACCACGGAGTTCGTCACGACCGCGCCGCGCGACGACCGCGTGCCGCTGGTCACGGATCCGGCCGGCTTCACCTATCTCGGCTGGGCGCCCGGCTACCCGAGCGCGAAGGCGTTCGACGTCGAGCGGTTCACGGCGGTCGGAGTAAGGGAGACGACCGGGATGGGCGTGAGCGGCAAGTTCGCCGGCGGGGATCCCCACATGGCGCTCTCCGTCGATCCGGCCGGCCGGCTGTGGGCGGCCTGGACGGGCCAGGGGCGAGTCCACGTCACCCGCTCCCGCACACACGCGAGGCACACCGGCGCGCTCGTCGCCACGGCGCTCCCCGGCACCGCGTACGAGCTCTCGGCAGTCGGGCTGCCCGGGAAGGTGGGGGCGGTCGACGTGGTCGTGAACACCGGCTCGTCTCTCCTCGAGCAGCGGCTCGAGCCGGGATTGAGCGTGCGCTCGTACAGCAAGGTCAGGAAGGTGGGCAAGAAGAAGCTCGTGACGCACTTCGTCCAGGCGCTGGACGACCTGACGCCGGTGGCCGGAGCGAGGTTCCGGATCGGCGGCCACACGTACCACGCGAACGCCGCCGGCACGGCCCGCGTCCCCGCGGGTCACGGCACTGCCGCAGCCGCCGGCTACGTCGGCGCCTCGTTCCGCACGCGCTAGGCGGCGGGGCGCCCGGCATGCCCGCGAGGTCCGGCGGGCGACGCGGGGCTTCCCGAGCCGACCTCGGAGTCAGTGTCGGGCGAAACGCTGGTAGCGCTCGCTTGCCTCGTGACCGCGCTGTACGTCGGATGGGCGTTCTCCGTCTGGGTGACGTAGGCCGCACCCGTGGGGTCACTCCGGAACACTCGCCCAGGCGAGGTGATCACCCTTGCGGGTGACCGTCTGGAAAGGCTCCCGCGCCGATGACCGCTGGCAGATGCCGTGGACTCGCGCCCATGTTGCTGCTCTCGGCCTCCTCGGCTTCGCGCTTCTCGCCACGGCGGGGGCGTTCACGTTCGCGCGACCACACGCCCACGCCTCCGTCTTGCCGCCGCAACCGCACGAGCCGCTTCCCTACTCGAAGGTGACGTACACGGCG
>DASXDE010000156.1:0-6126 GCA_036490825.1 Gaiellaceae bacterium | reverse complement strand
CGGACGCTCGGCTCCCAGCCGAGCTTCTCCCGCGCCTTCGAGGCGTCGCCGAGGAGCTGATCGACCTCGGACGGGCGGAAATAGCGCTCGTCGATCTTCACGTAGTCGTGCCAGTCGAGCTCTGCGTAGCCGAACGCCTCGTCGAGCAGCTCCTGCACCGAATGTGTCTCGCCCGTCGCGAGGACGTAGTCGTCGGGCTCGTCCGCCTGGAGCATCTGCCACGCGCCCTCCATGTAGTCGCGGGCGAAGCCCCAGTCGCGCTTCGCCTCGAGGTTGCCGAGGCGCAGCTCGTTCTGCTCGCCACGCAGGATCGCGCCGATGGCGCGCGTCACCTTCCGCGTCACGAAGGTCGGCCCCCGCCGCGGCGACTCGTGGTTGAACAGGATCCCGTTCACGGCGTACATCCCGTACGCCTCGCGGTAGTTCCGCGTGATCCAGTAGCCGAACACCTTCGAGACGCCGTACGGGCTCCGCGGATAGAACGGCGTCGCCTCCGTCTGCGGCGTCTCGAGCACCTTGCCGAACATCTCGCTCGACCCGGCCTCGTAGAAGCGGCACCGCACGCCCTCCTCGCGGATCGCGTCGAGCAGCCGCAGTGTCCCCATCCCCGTCGTGTCGGCGGTGAACTCCGGGATCTCGAAGCTGACCTGGACGTGGCTCTGAGCCCCGAGGTTGTAGACCTCGTCCGGCTGGATCGTGCGCATCAGCCGGTTGAGCACGGAGCCGTCCGTCAGGTCGCCGAAGACGAGCTCGACGTCGCCGAAGATGTGGTCGATCCGCGCCGTGTTGAACGAGCTCGAGCGGCGGATCATCCCGTAGACCTCGTAGTCCTTCTCGAGCAGGATCTCCGCGAGGTAGGAGCCGTCCTGGCCCGTGATCCCGGTGATGAACGCCTTCCGCTTGGCCACGGCGCCCTACGGTAGCGGCGCGCGCGTCTACGCTTTGCGGCATGCGCACCCTCGTCACGGGAGGAGGCGGCTTCCTCGGCTCGCATCTCGTCGAGCGCCTGCGGGCGGACGGGATCGAGCCTTTCGTCGCCCGCCGCAGCGACTACGACCTGAC
Organism: Gaiellaceae bacterium; assembly: GCA_036490825.1. GTDB lineage: Bacteria > Actinomycetota > Thermoleophilia > Gaiellales > Gaiellaceae > Palsa-739. The sequence goes on along the minus strand of DASXDE010000156.1, from coordinate 5,064 downwards.
GCGCGAGGCGGACGCCGCGCGGCTCTTCGCCGACGCGCAGCCCGAGCTCGTCCTCCACCTCGCCGCCGAGGTTGGCGGTATCGGCGCCAACCGCGCCAACCCCGGCCGCTACTGGTACGCGAACCTGATGATGGGCGCGCACGTGCTCGAGCAGGCGCGCCTGCACGAGACACGGAAGGTCGTGACGCTCGGGACGATCTGCGAGTACCCGAAGTTCGCGCCGCTCCCGTTCCGCGAGGACGAGCTGTGGAACGGCTATCCGGAGGAGACGAACGCGCCCTACGGCGTCGCGAAAAAGTCCATCCTCGTGGGCGCCCAGACCTACCGCGAGCAGTACGGGTTGAACGCGATCCACCTTCTGCCCGTCAACCTCTACGGGCCGAGGGACAACTTCGACCTCGAGACCTCCCACGTGATCCCGGCCCTGATCCGCAAGATGCTCGAGGCGGACGGGAACGAGATCGTGCTATGGGGCGACGGATCGCCGACACGCGAGTTCTTCTACGTCGAGGACTGCGTCGAGGGGATCTGGCTGGCCGCGCAGCACTACGACGGCGCCGAGCCGGTCAATCTCGGCACCGGCGTCGAGACCTCGATCGCCGAGCTCTCGGAGCTCCTTGCCGAGCTGACGGGCTACGAGGGCGAGATCGTCTGGGACACCTCCAAGCCGAACGGCCAGCCGCGCCGGCAGCTCGACGTCTCGCGCGCCAAAGAGCTGTTCGGGTTCGAGGCGCGGACACCGCTGCGCGAGGGGCTGGAGCGGACCATCGCCTGGTACCGCGCCTCGGCTCCTCAGCCGACGGCGAGTCTGTAGACCTCGAGCGTCCGCTCCAGCACGGTGTCCCAGCCGAAGCGCTCGCGCGCACGCGCGCGAGCCGCGCGGCCGAGCCGCTCGCGCAGCTCGGGATCCGCGAGCAGGCGCTGGACGGCCTCGCGCAGGGCGGGAGCGTCGCGGGGCGGCACGAGCAGGCCCGTCTCGCCGTCGGCGACGAGCTCCAGCAATGCTCCCCCGGCCGCCGCGACGACGGGACGCCCGAACGCCATCGCCTCCGCCGCCGCGAGCCCGAACCCCTCGCGCTCGCACGGCGCGACGACCACGGAGGCCCGGTCGAGCAGCCGTTCCACCTCGGCGTGCGGCACCGCTCCGAGCGCGTTCGGAACGCGCCCGCGCAACGGCCCGTCGCCCGCCACGACCAGGTTGAGGTCGCCGACCGCCTCCACCAGCGTGTCGACGTTCTTCTCGGGCGAGAGCCGGCCGACGTAGAGCACCTCCGGCGGCTGCGCCGGCACGCCCACCTCGTCCGGGACACGCACCCCGTTCGGAACGACGACGACCTCCACTCCCGCGGCCCGCACCGCCTCGGCGACCGTCCCGGAGACGCAGATCACGGCTGCGGCCGGCCGGAGGAGGGCGCGCACCAGGCGCGGCCGGCGGCGCGCGAGCTCGACGTCCGAGAAGCGGCCGGCCGAGCCGGAGCCGTGCAGCGTGACGACGAACGGCCGGCCGGCGAAGCGCGCGACGGCCGCGGTGAGGAGCCAGTGCGCGTGCACGAGGTCGGCGCCGCGGGCAGCGCGCCGCACCGCCCGCCACATCGAGAGGAGCATGAGCGGCGCCGCCCACGGACGCCCTCGCAGGTTCGCCGCCATCCCGCCGCCGTAGGCGAGGCCGTAGTCGCGGTAGCCGCTTCCGGGTGCGAGCACTTCGACCTCCACGCCGCGCTCGCGCAGCCGCTCGACGGCGTCGGCGACGAAGCGGCCCGCGAACTCCCGCTCCGTCCGCGGCCACGAGGTCGTGAGGACGACGACCCGCACTAACCGGGGTGCTCACGCGCCCGCGCGCCGAACACGACGGGCAGCGCGAGCGCGAAGGCGAGGAACGCGTAGAAGTAATAGAACTGGATCGTGAGGTAGAAGAAGTTGGCCGCGATCGTCCCGACGAGCGCCGCGGTCAGCCCGTAGGCAAGCGGCCGCACCCGCGCGCCCTCGAGATCGCCGAGCCGGTCGAGCAGCCTCCCGAGCCGGCGCGCGGCCTGGAGCCGCACGAAGACGTAGCGCAGGAAGACGATCCACAGCACGAGGCCGAGCAGGCCCGACTCGACGATCACGGAGACCCAGTACGAATGGGCGCCGAAGTTGGTCTTCCCGGTCACGAACTCGTAGTAGACGGAGAAGTTGTTGTTGCCGAGGCCGAGCAGCGGGTGCATGTGCAGGATCTGGCCGATGAAGTCGTAGACGGCGAAGTGCGCGCTCGTCGAGCGGCCGTTCGTCGAGAGGCGCTGGCTCAGGAATGTCGTGAAGAAGTGGCTGCGCGTGTAGAGCACGGCGAGGAGCACCACCGCGAGGGCGCCGAGCGGGTAGAGGAACTGCTTCGAGCGCAGCAGGCGCCGGTACGGCACGACGAGCACGAGCGCGCCGGCGATCAGCCCGAGGCCGCCGCTGCGCGAGAACGTCGCGATGTCCACGAGCAGGAGAAAGGCGAGCACCGCCGCGAGCGGCCACTTGAGCCGGTGCCTGCGCGGCATCCGGAGGTAGACCGGCGTCAGCGCGAGCAGGGGGACCGCGAGCATCACCCCGAAGTGATTCGGGTCCCCCGTGAGGGCGTTGACGCGGTAGATGTTCTGCCCGCCGATGATCCCGAAGACGCTGATCCGGCTTGCCCCGCCCGTGAGCGGCACGAGCACGAGGTTGTCGAGGTTGCGGCCGACGAGCGCGGCGCCGAGCTCGAGGATCCCGTAGACCGCGTTCGCGACGAAGCCGACGGTGAACCAGCCGAAGGCGCGCCAGAAGAAGCGCTCGCCGCGCTGTGCGAGGTAGCCGACCGCGGCCACGACGAAGGCCCAGTGGATGACGAACTTCGTCATCCCCTTCGCGAACTGGGTCAGCCCCTGCTTCGTCTCGATGTTCCAGAACCCGGCGAGATAGACGAGTGCGAAGGCGGCGAAGAAGGCGAGCACGATCGCGCTCGTCCGCGGCAGCGGCCGGCGCTCGGTCGCCACGTAGGCGATCAGGAACAGGATCGTCGTGATGTCGTTGATCCCGATCTGGCCGGCGAAGCTCCAGTGCACCTTCTCGAAGGTTGCGACGAAGAGGGAGGCGAAGAAGAGCCCGGTCACGACGCGCTCGCGCGGCACGACGATCGCGCGGTGGGCCGTGAGGGCTGCGGCGGTCACGCGACGCTCCGCAGCACGTCGGCGAGCTCCTCCACACGCGCGCCGCGCGAGAGCCGCGTGCGCCACTCGGCAGAGAGCGGGGTGCCGTCGAGGCTGCCCGCCCGCCAGCGCCGGTGGAGGTCGAGCAGCGCCTCGCGGATCGCGTCGACGTCGTCGGACGCGACGACGACGCCCGCGCCGGTCTCGCGCACGAGCTCGGCCGCGGCGCCGTCGGGCGGAACGACGGCGAGGATCGGCCGCTCGGCCGCGAGGTACTCGAAGATCTTCCCGGTCACGACCCCGCGTCCTCGCCCGCCCGACTCGGGGATCAGGAGCAGCAGCGCCTCCGAGTCGCGCTGCAGCTCGAGCGAGCGGCGGCGGGAGACGTCGCCGAGCAGCTCGACGCGGTCGCCGAGGCCGAGCGCCTCCGCGTACTCGCGGTCGGCGGCGCGGAAGTCGCCCGCGAAGCGCGCCACGACGTCGTCGAGGCCGGAGCCGGCGAGCGCCTGCAGGAACGGCTTCGGGTCGCGCTTCCCGTGGAAGTGGCCGGCGTGGGTGATGCGGAGGCGCCCGCTCGTGTGATGCTCGAGGCCGGCGAAGTCGTCGAAGTCGCAGCCGTTGGCGATCGTGACGACCTTGCCCTTCGGCCCGAGCGCGCGCATCTCCTCGGCGATCGCGTCGGACGCGGCGACGATCGCGTCTGCCTGCGACGCCACGAGCCGCCCCACTCCGCCGGTGGTCTTCTCCTTGAGGCGGGCGAGCTGCGACTCGTAGCCGCGCCGGTGCGGATGCGTGGCGAGCGGGTCGCGGAGATCGGCGACCCAGGCCGCGCGGGTCGTCCGCTTCACCGCGGCGCCCAGCAGGTGGAGGGACGGCGGCGGCGAGGTGGTGAGCACGACGTCGATCCCCTCCCGGCGCACGAGACGGATCGCGACCGGCAGCGCGAGCGTGCTCCACGGGACGTTCTCGTCCGGGACGAGCAACCGGCGGCCGAGGAGCGCCGCCTGTGTCCCGACGCGGGCGAGCCCCTGCTTCTCGAGGAGCCGCTCCGCGGGGCGGCCGGCGCGCGGCCCGACGTAGCGCACGCGGTGGATCCAGGCCTGGGTCGGCAACTCGAGCTCCCCGTCGGCGGGGGGCGCGCCCGGCACGTCGGGCGCGAGCACGTGCGTCTCGATCCCGAGCGCCGGCAGGTGCGTCGCGAACTTGAGCGGCCGCTGCACGCCGCCTCCGCCGCCGGGTGGGAAGTGGCGCGTCACGAGCAGGACCTTCACCGCGCCAACGGTAGTGCGTGGAAAACCACGAACTTCCGGTCCTGATAAGTCGGCTGGCCGCGCCCCGCGATCGCTCGCCAGCGCTCGGCGCGCGTGAAGACGATCCACTGCGCTCGCCACCGCTGCGCCACTCCGAGAGTCGGCTTGAAGAGGAACTGGAGCACGGCCCGCCTTCGCTTGCCCAGCTCGTTCGGCCGCGTGTTCGCGGCGTGGGTGGGCGGCACCGCCACGACGTAGACGGGGGCGTAGGCGGTGGCCCGGTAGCTCGTCCCGAGGTCGGCGAGGACGACCGATCGCGGGGTCACGTCCTGCTGCAGGAAGCGGATCAGGCCCGGCGTCAGCGCGTACTTGTCCTGCGTGGTCTTGGGCGACCAGTACGAGAAGCCGTGCACCAGGACGGGAAGCGAGAACAGGAACACGGCCAAGGCAGTCGCGATTCCCCGCTGGCGGGCGACGGCGGGCAGCGGCCGGCCGCGGCGCCGCCAGGCGAGCAGCGCGCCGGCGACGAGCGCGGCGATGCCGCCGTAGAGGGCGATCCAGACCGGGACGGCAGGCTCGGTCGCCCGCGCCCGCAGGCCGAAGTCCCCGGCGTACACGACCTGGAGCCAGATCCCCGAGATCAGGCCGAGCAGGATCGCGAGCGT
>DASXDE010000155.1:0-23846 GCA_036490825.1 Gaiellaceae bacterium | reverse complement strand
ACGCCGGAGTCGCCCCCGCCGAGCTTCGATCGCTTCCGCCGGCGGCCGCGCAGCCGGCCGCCTCGCCCGCATGGAGGCCCGGCCCGGGTCTATGCACGCACGGAGCGCGCCGCGGCGGCCCGCGCCAACAGGATCGCCGGCCGTTGAGTGCCGAGAGCGAGGTCCTGCACGAGAGGACGGAGCGCCGCCCCTCGGAGACCGTCGCCGGCTTCCTCTCGGCGATCGCCATCTTCGTCAGCCTCGTCGGGGTCGCCTGGCATCCGCTGCGCCTGATCCTCCCGTCCCTCGCCGTCGCGCTCATCGCGTCGGGGATGGGCACCGGCAAGGGGCGCCTCCAGTTCGCCGCCGTGCTCATCTGCGCCCTCTGCCTCTTCTTCGGGTTCACGATCGCCGTCGCCACGAGCCACGCGCTCTGGTAGCCCGAGCACCGCTGCTACAACAGGCCTGGACATGGATCGTCCCGACGTTGACGGGCTGAACACGGGTTACGCGGCGCTGCTCCTCGAGCAGTACCTCGACAACCCCGGCGCCGTGCCCGAGGAATGGCGCGACCTGTTCGAGAGCCAGCCGGAGGCCCTGCTTGCCATTCAGCCCGGTCTGGCGCGCTTGCTCGAGCGGTACGAGGAGAACGGCCATGCCGACGTGCCCGTCGCGCCCACGCAGGCGCCGGCGCCTTCGCCCCCTGCCGAGGCGGAGCCGGATTCCGAGCTCCTCGGAGGCATCGCGGCCTCGATGGCCCTCGTCAAGGCGATCCGGATGCACGGCCACCTCGCCGCGCATCTCGACCCGCTCGGCTCGGAACCGCCCGGCGACCCGGCGCTCGAGCCCGAGCGGCTGATCCCCAAGCTGACGCCCGAGCTCCAGGCGCGGATCCCGGCGAAGCTCCTCCGCCTGCACGTCGAGGGCGAGACGCTCGCGGACGCGCTGCCGCGGCTGCTCGAGACCTACACCGGCACGATCGCCTACGAGATCGAGCACATCTCCGACCACGAAGAGCGCGTCTGGCTGCGGCAGGCGATCGAATCCGGCCGTTACCGGCGCCCACTCTCGCGTGAGGAACGGGTGCGCCTGCTCACCCGGCTGAGCCAGGTCGAGGGGATGGAGCGCTACCTGCGGCGCGCGTTCCTGGGCCAGAAGCAGTTCTCCGTCGAGGGACTCGACGTGATGATCCCGATGCTCGACGAGGCGATCGAGCTCGCCGCGGCGGGCGGCGCGCACGAGATCGTGGTGGGGATGGCGCATCGCGGCCGCCTCAACGTCCTCGCGCACGTCGTCGGTCGCCCCTACGAGACGATCCTGCGCGAGTTCGAGGGAGAGCGAACGATCGACGCCGTCGTGTCGAGCGAGGAGGGAGGCAGCGGCGACGTCAAGTACCACCTCGGCGCGCAGGGCACTCGCTCGACGCCCACGGGCGACATCACGATCACGCTCGTCTCCAACCCGAGCCACCTCGAGGCCGTCGACCCGGTCGTCGAGGGCAGGGCGCGCGCGGAGCAGACCGACCGCTCCTCGCGGCAGGGGTACCACGACCCCAGCGTCGCACTGCCGGTGCTCATCCACGGCGACGCCTCGTTCGCCGGCCAGGGGAGCGTCGCGGAGACGCTCAACCTGCAGGCGCTGCCGGGCTATTCGACGGGCGGCACGCTGCACCTGATCGCGAACAACCAGGTCGGCTTCACCACCGACCCGGAGAGCGGCCGCTCGACGCGCTACTCGAGTGACCTCGCCAAGGGCTTCGACATCCCGATCGTCCACGTCAACGCCGACGACCCCGAGGCGGCCCTCGCCTCGATCCGGCTTGCGCTCGCCTACCGGCGTCGCTTCGGCCACGACGTCGTCGTCGACCTCGTCGGCTACCGCAGACACGGCCACAACGAGCAGGACGAGGCGGCGTACACGCAGCCGCTCCTCGCAGCCGCCATCGCGGAGCATCCGACCGCGCGCGAGCGGTTCGCCGCGAACCTCGTCGCCGAGGGCGACCTCACGCAGGAGCAGGCGGACCAGCTCGACGAGGAGGTCGTCGCGGAGCTACGGCAGGCGCACGAGGCGCTGAAGGAGACGTTCGGCCGGCCCGAGCCGCCGCCGCGTGAGGACACGCACGTTCCGGCTGCCACGGGGGACGAAGTCGTCACGTCTGTCGCCGCCGAGCGGCTGCGCGCGCTCAACGAGCAGCTACTGCGAGTCCCCGAGGGCTTCACACCCCACCCGAAGCTCATGGGCCAGCTCGAGCGGCGGCGCACGGCGCTCGAGGAGGGCGGGATCGACTGGGGCCAGGCCGAGGCGCTCGCGTTCGGGTCGCTCCTGGTCGAGGGGATCCCGATCCGGCTCACGGGGCAGGACACCGAGCGCGGCACGTTCTCGCACCGGCACGACGTCCTCCACGACGTGAACACCGGAGGGACGTACACGCCGCTTCAGCATCTCGACGACGCCGGCGCAGCCTTCGAGATCTACAACTCGCCGCTCTCGGAATACGCCTGTGTCGGCTTCGAGTACGGGTACTCGGCGGCGGCGCCGGAGGCGCTCGTGCTGTGGGAGGCGCAGTTCGGCGACTTCGTCAACGGCGCGCAGATCGTGATCGACCAGTTCATCGCCGCCGGCCTGTCCAAGTGGCGGGAGTCGACGCGCCTCACCCTCCTCCTGCCGCACGGCTACGAGGGCAACGGGCCCGAGCACTCCAGTGCGCGCCTCGAGCGCTTCCTGCAGCTCGCCGCGCAGGAGAACCTCCGGATCGCGAACTGCACGACGTCGGGCCAGTACTTCCACCTGCTGCGACGGCAGGCCCTGGATGCGACGGCCCGCCCGCTCGTGGTCATGACCCCGAAGGGGCTGCTGCGCCTCAAGCAGGCGGGGGCCACGCTCGAGGATCTCGCGAGTGGGGAGTTCCGGCCCGTGCTCGACGATCCGAGTGCCGAGCGCGACCGTGTCGAGCGGCTCGTGCTCTGCCAGGGAAAGGTCTACTACGACATCGTCGGCCACGAGGAGCGCGGGAACGCGGCCGGTGTGGCGGTCGCGCGGGTCGAGCAGCTCTATCCGTTCCCCGTCGAGCAGGCGCGCGCCCTCGTCGCGGGCTACCCGAACCTCCGCGAGCTCGTGTGGGCGCAGGAGGAGCCGCAGAACATGGGCGCCTGGCGCGCGATCCGCCACCGGCTCGAGGAGACGAAAGCGGGGGGTGTGCCGCTCCTCTACGTCGGGCGGCCCTGGCGCGCCAGCCCGAGCGAGGGCTATCCGACCTCCCACCTGCGGGAGCAGGACAGGATCGTGCGCGCCGCCCTCGGCGTGTAGGCGGCCGCGCTACCGCCGGCGGCGGGCTGCCGCGGCCTTGGCCGCGCGGGCCGCGAGCTTCGGGCCGTGCGTACGCGCGAGCTTCGCGAGCTGCCGGCGCTGCTGCGGGGGGAGACGCCGCCAGATGTCCCAGGCGGCGATCGTGAGCGCCCAGGGCGTGGGGCGGAACTTGCCGAAGCGGCCGGCCATGGCCTGATCCTCGCAGATCGGAGCGGTCGCCCGCGCCGTCAGTGCTTCGGCGGCTTGGAGGGCTTCGACGGCGCGGAGGCACCGGCAGAGGCCCCCTGCACCAGCAGGTCGTGACCGGCCGAGTTCCCCGCGCCGGCGACCGCGGTCGCGCCCTCCACCTGCAGATCGTGCCCGGCCGCGTTCCCGGCGACGGTGACCGTGTTCGCATTCCCCACGACCACGAGGTCGTGCCCGACCGTGTTGCCACCCTCCGGGCACCCGCCCACGGCGAGCGCGCCCGCAGAGCTGAGCCCGCCCTCGATCACGAGGTCGTGCCGGACGGTGGTGTCGCAGACGTAGTTGCCGGCCGGGGTCGCGGAGCCGCTCATGCCCTCGATCCGGAGGTCGTGGCCGACGAGGTCGCCGCTGATGGCGATGCCTGCCGCGTTCTCGGCAACGAGGTCGTGCCCGACCGTCACGGCCGGGTCGATCAGCGTCCCGCCCGAGGCCACGGTGAGGTCGTGCCTGACGGTCGTGCCGGCGGTGAGCACGCAGATCGCTCCGCTGGGGACGATCACGTCCTTGCCGGTTCCGGTGAAGGTTCCGTTGCACGCGGTGGTTCCAGCCGCGAGCGGGATCGGCGCAGTCGTCGTTGTCGTCGTCGTTGTCGTCGTCGTGGTCGTCGTCGGCGGCGGCGGGGATGGCTTGGAGTGGGTCGGCGTGTGAGGCCGAGGGGTCGTCCTCGACCGCGTCGCGGGACGTGCCGGGGCGACCGGGTGGGGCTCGTTCACGCGACGTACGATCGTCGTCCTGGGCGCACCGTGCGTGCGATGCGTCGGCGTCGCTGCCTTCCGAGCGCTCGGGGCACGGGCCGGCGCCGAGATCACGACGGGCGGGGCGATCACCCGCAGCGCGGGGATGCCGAGCTCACCGCTTGTTCCGGGCCCCGTGAGCAGCCGCGGGACCAGGACGCCGCCGGCCAGCGCACATGTCAGCAGGACCACCGCCGGCAGCCGCTCGAGGATCCTTACGCTCCCGTCTTCGCCGGCCGGCGACGGCTCGTCCAGGCGGCAGTGGCTGCGGCCGTCATCGTCCCCGACTATTTCACGCCGGGCGGTCGGCATCGGGGCGGCGACAACTCATGCTGCCGGCCCCTCGCGCCGACAACATCCCTGAGGGTCTACCGGCAGGAGGGGTGTTTCGCTCGATGTTCTTGAGTAGCTTCAAGCTCAGGCTTGTCGCCTACTTCGTCGTGCTCTCGCTCGTGCCGCTGGCGGCCACCTACTGGACGTTCGGCACGGTCGCCGGCGCCGGAGAGTCGCGTCAGCTCACGCTGCGGCAGGATGCGGGTCTCCGGGCCGCGCTGACGCTCTACCAGGAGCGGGTCGACCGTGCGCAGTCGCAGGCGGAGCGCCTGGCGCGCTCGGGGCTGCTGCTGCGCGCGCTCGAGCGCAGCGACCGCGGGGCGCTGCGCAGGGCTCTCGCCCGGAGGCCGTCGCTCTACGTGGTCGGCACCGGCAGCCTTCGCGTCGGCGCGGCGCCTCGGCTCGCCGCGCGGTTCCCCGTCGACGTGGTCGCGGGCACGCGTCAGCTCGGCGAGGTCGTGGCGACGGTCCCGCTCGACACCCGCCTCGTCGAGCGTCTCCGCCGGGGCGCGGCTCTCGAGCCCGGTGACGTCCTCGTCCTGCTCGAGAGGACGCGGATCGCGGCCTCCGCGCCGCTGCTACACGGCCGAGTCGCCGTGGCGGTCGGGCGGAGCGCGACGGTCAGGGTGGCCGGCGACCGGTACCGCGCGCTCGTCGAGTCGCGGCTCTCGCACGCACCCACGGCTCGGCTCGCTGTCCTCACGCCCGAGGCGGCGATCGACGCTGCGGATGTGCGGACGCGCAACCGGCTCCTCCTCGGGCTGCTCGGGTGCCTCGCACTCGTCGGCGTCATCGCGTATCTGCAGGGGCGGGCGATCGTCCGGCGCCTCGGCCGCTTCGCCACCGCAGCCCGCGCCATCGCGCACGGGAGGCTCGGCGAGCGCGTGCCCGTCCGGGGAAGCGACGAGTTCGCGGCCCTCGGCGCAGCGCTCAACGACATGGCCGCGCAGCTCGAGGCGCGACTGACCGAGCTCAAAGCCGAACGGGAGCGCGCGCGTGAGGCGCTCGCGCACTTCGGGGAGGCGCTCGCGGCGACGCACGACTCCAAGCAGCTCCTCCGGATCGTCGCGGCGGCAGCCGCCGAGGCCACTTCGGCCCGGGGCTGCCGCATCGCCTCGGCCGACGGCTTCGTCGTCGAGAGCGGCGACCCCACCGCGGAGGGAGAACGCCTGACTCTGCCCCTCAGCGCGTCACGCGGGCAGTTCGGGACGCTGGAGCTCGTGGGCGACTCGTTCAGCGAAGAGGAGCGGATGAACGCCGCCTCGCTCACCGCGCAGGCCGTAGTGGCGCTCGAGAACGCCCGCCTGCACGGGATGGTCGAGCGCCAGGCGCTGGTCGACGGGCTCACGGGCCTCGCCAATCGCCGCGCGTGCGCCGACGCGCTCCAGGCGGAGACGGCTCGCGCAGAGCGGCTCGACACGCCGCTCTCGGTCGTCCTCGCCGACCTAGACGGATTCAAGGACGTGAACGACGCGTACGGGCACGGCGTCGGCGACGCGGTGCTGCGGGTCTTCGCCGACGTCCTGCGCGAGACGCTTCGCGAGTCGGACGTCGCCGGGCGGTGGGGCGGCGAGGAGTTCCTGCTCCTGCTGCCGGGCGCCGGCGAGGAGGGGGCCGCCCAGCTCGCCGACCGGGTCCGGACCGCGTTCGCCGGCCGCCGCATCCCGGGCGTCCGCGGCGTCCGGGTGACCGCGAGCTTCGGGGTCGCCGAGTACGAGCCGCAGACCGGCTCGGAAGCGCTCGTCGTCGCCGCCGACGGGGCTCTCTACCGGGCAAAACACGCCGGGAAGAACCGCGTCGAGCGAGCGGTCCCGGCCGGTTTTTGACACTCTTGAGCCAGAGAACAGCGGCAATCGCGGTTATCATCCGCGCCGACGACGAGCACGACCCACGGGAGGACGCCTTATGCCGGTAGAGACACCGTCTATTTTCGCGCAGGTCATCAAGGAGCACCTCGACCTGAAGCAGCGCAACTCGCGGCTCGGCCACGCGATGCCGATCGAGCACTACAAGGGCGGGGATCCGTTCGAGAACCACCCGCTCTTCAAGAGCGAGGAACAGGCGCGAATCGAGGAAACGATGGACGGGGTCGATCCGGACTTCAGCGACGAGAGCCTCGAAGACGTCCGCGTCTGGCCGGGCGAGGAGTCGCTCGACGAGGTCACGGCCGAAACGCGCGAGGTGGCGGTGCCGGCGGTCGCCGAGGAGTCCGGGTTCTGGGGCAACGGCGGCGCGCGCGACTTCGACTGGGGCGATTAGCTCCGAGCGAAGAGCTTCGCTCTTCGCTCGGGTTTGAACGGAACTCCGCGCGGCCGAGAGCGCGGTCTCGCCCGTTGCGTCGGGGAGGGCATTTCGCTTTAGAGCACTCGTGCGACAAGCTTCAGGTCGTTCACGAACGCCTTCATCTCTTTGTGCCTTGACTCGTCGTCTCGCTGGCGCAGGATCGCGCTCGGGTGGATCGTCGCCGTCACGTGCTCGGCGAGGTCGGACTCGATCCACTCGCCGCGCTGTTTCGTGACGCGGAACTGACGGCCGAGCAGGGCCTGCGCCGCCGTCGCTCCCAGGCAGACGAGCACGCGCGGACGGACGACGGCGAGCTCCGCTTCGAGCCAGGGGCGGCACGCGGCGAGCTCGTTCCAGCTCGGCTTCGCGTGGATCCGGCGCTTGCCGCGCGGCTCCCACTTGAAGTGCTTCACCGCGTTGGTGACGTACGCCGTGCACCGGTCGATCCCGGCGAGCTCCAGTGCCTCGTCGAGCAGGCGCCCCGCCGGCCCGACGAACGGCTCGCCCTCCCGGTCCTCTCGATCGCCCGGCTGCTCGCCGACGAACATCGCCGCCGAGCCGCGAGCGCCTGCCCCGAACACCGTCTGCGTCGCGTCCTTCCAGAGCGGACACGCGCGGCATCCGGCCGCAGCCTCGCGCAGCTTCGGCAGTGTGGGCCGCGCCGGGACGAGATCGGCCGCGGAATCCGGCATCCCAGGCGCTTTCCCGCGCAAAACAGCGTGAACCATCGGGTCAGGCGTTCACCCGCACGAGGGATGGGAGCCCGGGGCAGGGCACCGATGCTTCCTCCGTCTGCTGCGGTCCACCTCTGGAGCCTCAAAACGGTGCATCCCAACTGCGATCGATCGGGGGATCGGTGGTAGCCCGGCCGAACCATCTCCGGCTGCTCGACGGCGAGGGCCGGCCCGGCGATCCTGCGCTGGTCGAGTCGTACCGGCGGCTGGCCGACGTCTTTCACGAGGTCCTCGCCGAGCAGACCCTCGACGCGCTCCTCGTCCGCATCGCCGACGCCGTCGGCGACCTGATCCCGCTCGACACGCTGACGATCTACGAGGCCGACGAGGCGAAGCGGGTCTTGAAGCCGGTGCTCGTCCGCGACGTGTACGCCGACGAGATCATGAGCACGACGATCAGCTTCGCCCAAGGGATCACCGGCTGGGCGACGCGCCACCGCGAGGCCGTGCTCTCGAACCAGGCCCATCTCGACCCGCGCGTGCGCACCGTGCCCGGCACGCCGACGGAGCCTGAGGCGCTGATCTGCGTGCCGCTCATCGCCCGGGGCCAGATCAAGGGCGCCCTCAACATCTACCGCGAGGGCGAAGGCGTCGCCTTCAGCGAGATGGAGTTCGAGCTTGCGAAGCGGTTCGGCGACGCGGCCGCGCTCGCGCTCGACAACGCCGAGAGTCGCGCACGGCTCGAGCATCAGGCGCGCACCGACTCGCTCACGGGCCTCTACAACCACAGCGTCTTCTACGAGCGGCTGCTGCAGTCGCTGCAGGAGTCGAGCCGCACCCACCTGCCGCTCGCGGTGCTCATGCTCGACATCGACGACTTCAAGCACGTCAACGACGTCCACGGGCACGCCGTCGGCGACGAGCTGATCCGCTTCCTCGCCGAGGGGCTGCGCGCGATCGTGCGGCCGGAGGACGTCATCTGTCGGCTCGGGGGCGAGGAGTTCGCGGTCGTCATGGAGGCCTGCGGTGGAGAGGACGCCGTCCGCGTGGCCGAGCGAGTGCAAACCCGGCTCGCGGCCGTCGACTTCCCGGGGATTGGCCGGATGACCGTGTCAGTGGGTCTGGCCCTTGGGCCCGAGCACGCGATGAATCCGCGCGAGCTCGCGGCGTGCGCGGAGGCGGCGATGATGACGGCGAAGGCGAAAGGGAAGAACCAGGTCGTCCTCTACTGCGAGGACGGAACGACTCGGCCTGACTCCCCCGGCTTCGAGCGCGACGTCCGCTCGATCGCGCACCTGAAGATGCTGCAGAGCCTGAGCGGAAGGCTCAACCGGCTGAACGACGTGCGGGAGATCGGCGACGCGATCGCAGCGGAGCTCCGGTCGCTCGTCGACTACCACAACTGTCGCGTCTTCGTCGCCGACGGCGAGGAGCTCGTTCCCGTCGCCTTCCTCGGCGACCTCGCGTCCGAGACGACGGCGCTCCCGCTGGAGCTGCTCCGGACGCAGCTCGGCAAGGGCGTCACCGGTCACTGCGCGCAGCTCGGCGAGTCGATCGTGGTGGGTGACGCCGCGAACTGCGAGTTCGGGCACCTGATCGAGGGAACCGACCTTATCGAGGAGTCGCTTCTCGCCGTCCCTCTCCGCTATGGGACGCGCGTGGTCGGCGTGATCGTCGTCTCGAAGCTCGGCCTGAACCAGTTCGACGAGGACGACGTCAGGCTGCTCGAGGTGCTGGCCGGGCACGCCGCCGTCGCCGTCGAGAACGCGAGCCTGTACGCATCGGCGCGACGCGAGGCCGAGAGCGCGACGTCGCTGCTCGAGTTCGGCCGGGAGCTCGCCACGCTGGTCGACTTCGACGACATCGCTGCCAGGGTGACGGTGCTCTCGGCGGAGATCCTGGGGAGCCGCCACACGTCCTTCTACCTCGAAGCGGACGGCGAGCTCCGGCTACTGGCCGAGCACGGGCACTCCGCGAAGCTGGCCGCCGAGCTCGCGGAGTGGCGCCTGCCGCTCGAGGCGCTCGACGTGGGCCGGGACGCCTACATCGCCGAGCCGCAGGACTACGAGCCGGCGATCGGGCGGGAAGCGCCCGTTCCGGGAGGCCGCTACGCGGTCGCGCCGTTCGACGTCGACGGCCGCGCCGGCTGCCTCGTCGCGCTCGTCGAGCGGGAAGAGTTCGGCGAGCGCGAGCTGGGGCTGCTCGGCGGTCTCGCCCAGCAGGCGAAGCTGGCGATGGCCAACGCAACGAGCTACGAGGGCCTCGAGCGGACATTCGTCTCCACGGTCGAGGCGCTGGCCAACGCGCTCGAGGCGAACGACGAGTACACCTCGACGCACGCACGCTGGATCACCGACCTCTCGCTGCGCGTGGGCCGGGAGCTCGGCCTCGACGAGCGCGCGCTGAAGCGGCTCGAGCTCGGTGGCCTGCTCCACGACATCGGCAAGATCGGCATCCCGAGCGACGTGCTCGCCAAGCCCGGGCGCCTGACCGCGGCGGAGCGGAAGCTCGTCCAGACGCATCCCGAGCTGGGGGAGAGGATCATCGCCCCGATCGACCGGCTGCAGGTCGTCCGGCCGATCGTCCGCCACTGTCACGAGCGGTGGGACGGACAGGGCTACCCGGACGGCGTCGCCGGCGAGGACATCCCGCTCGAGTCGCGCATCATCTTCGTGTGCGACGCCTATCACGCGATGACGACCGACCGACCCTACCGGCGGCGTCTCAGCCAGCGCGAGGCGGTGCGCCGCCTGGCCGAGGGTGCGGGAACCCAGTTCGACCCGACCGTCGTCGAGGTCGCCCTCCGGGTGCTCGAGCAGCCCGCGCAGGAAACGACGGCGAGCCCTGTCGTCGCTCCGCCCGCCTCCTAGCCGGCCTGCGCGAGCTCGGGCTCTCCGCCCTCGAGCGTGTGCGCGAGGCGGCGGAACGGGCCCTCGACCGCGAGTAGCTCTCGCTCGGTGCCGCGCTGGATGATCTGCCCGTTCTCGATCACGAGGATCTCGTCGGCGCGCCGGACGGTCGACAGCCGGTGGGCGATGATGATCGAGGTGCGGCCCTTCAGGAGCCGGTCGAGCGCCTGCTCGATCAGTACCTCGGTCGGCCGGTCGATGTTCGAGGTGGCCTCGTCGAGGACGAGGATCCGCGGGTCGGCGAGCAGCGCGCGCGCGATCGAGATGAGCTGGCGCTCGCCGGCCGACAGGCCGGCTCCGCCTTCGCGCACCTCGTGCTCCAGGCCCCCCGACAGCCGTGCGGCCACGCGGTCGACGCCGACGGCGGCCGCGGCCGCCTCGACCTCCTCGTCCGTCGCGTCCGGCTTCGCGAAGCGGATGTTCGACGCGATCGTGCCGCTGAAGAGGAAGGGGTCCTGGAGCACGACGCCGAGCTGGCGCCGGTACGAGCGGAGCTGGACGTCGCGCAGATCGCGCCCGTCGACGCGCACGGCTCCGTCGTCGGGGTCGTAGTGGCGGCCGATCAGGCGGGCGAGAGTCGATTTCCCGTGACCCGACTCCCCGACGAGCGCGAAGCAGCCCCCGGGGGCGATGTGGAACGACGGCCCTCGCAGCACCGGCTCCTTGCCGTAGGCGAAGACGACCGCGTCGATCTCGAGGTCGCCGTCGAGGCGCGGAAGCGGCTCGGCGTCGGGCCGGTCGATGATCTCCGACTCCTCGTCGAGGATGCTCGCGATCTTCACCATCGCGGCGCCCGCCGACTGGAGCTGGCCGTACACGTCCGAGAGCTCCTGCAGCGGCTGGAAGACGAGCTGCAGGAGGTAGATCGCCGTGATCAGCGTCCCGATCGTGAGGGTGTCGTGCTGGTAGAGGTGCGAGCCGACGTAGAGCACCGCCCCCATCGCGATCACGCCGAGGAACTCGATCGAGGGGAAGAAGGTCGAGAAGATCTTCTGCACGTACGTGGATTGGGCGCGGTTCGCCTCGTTGAGCGCGTCGAACTCCGCCTGGAAGCGCCGCTCGCGGTTGAAGGCCTGCACCACCGCCATGCCGGAGACCGACTCCGCGATCTGAGCCGTCACCGCCGCGATCCGGTTCCGCTGCTCGACGTTCGCGGAGTGCGAGACGCGCTGGAACCAGCGCGAGAGGACGAGCGCAGGCGGGAGAACTGCGAACGAGACGAGCCCGAGGCGCCAGTCCGCGATCAGCAGCGCGGTCACGGCAGCCGGCAGGAGGATCACGTTCGAGACGAGCGTCGGCATCCCCTGCGAGAGGACGTCCGAGACCGCGTCGACGTCGCTCGTGAGCCGGGCGATGATCCAGCCTGCCTTCTGCTGCGAGAAGTAGCGGAGCGAAAGGCCGGTCAGGTGGTCGAAGAGGTGACGCCGCAGGCCGATCACCACCGCCTGGCCGATCGTCGCGAGGCCCCGGATGAGCCGCTCCTGCAGCAACCAGCCGACGGCGGCGACGCCGAGGTAGATGGCAACGACGACCGTGAGGTGATGCTCGTTGCGGGCGACGATCCCGTTGTCGATCGCGTTGCGGACGAGCAGCCAGCCGCCCGTCTGCGCGGCGGCGTTGCCCGCGCCGACGAGCACCATCAGCGCGGCTGCGAGCTTGCGGCCTTCCATGTAGCTCCAGAGCCGGTTCACGCCGCGATCACCTCGTCGCCGAAGAGGGTCGCGAACTCGCCGCCCGCGCGCAGCAGGTCGGCCGGCGCCCCGGACTCGACGATCCGTCCGTCGATGAGCACGACCGCACGGTCGGCGATCTCGACCGTCGAGAGGCGCTGGGTCGCTACGAGCACGGTGCGGCCGGCGAGCGCGGGCCGCAGGCGCTTGACGAGCCGCCGCTCGGTGAGCGTGTCCACGGCGGACAGCGGGTCGTCCAGCACGACCACGCGCGCGCCGGCGACGAGCGCCCGTGCGAGCGCGACTCGCTGCCGCTGGCCGCCGGAGAGGTTGACGCCGCGCTCCCCGATCAACGTGTCGTAGCCGTCGGGGAGGGTCGGCCCGAACGCGTCGACGCCGGCCGCCTCGCAGGCCGCGAGCACCTCCTCCCAGTCGGCGTCCTCCCGGCCCGAGAGGAGGTTCTCTCGCAAGGGCACCGAGAAGAGGACGGGTCGCTGCGTGACCAGGGCGACGTCTCGGCGCAGCTCGGCGATCTCGACGTCGCGCGTGTCGACCCCGCCGACGAGCACCCGTCCACCCGTGGGGTCGTAGAAGCGGGGCAGCAGGTTGAGCAGCGACGTCTTGCCGGAGCCCGTGGGCCCGCAGACCGCCACGATCTCGCCCGGCTCGACGACGAGCTCGAGGTCGCGCAGCACGTCGACCTCACCGCCGTACGCGAAGCTCACGCGCTCGAATCGGACGCCGAGCGGCCCCGACGGGAGGCGCCGCGGATTCGCCGCCTCGGGGAGCGGCTCGATGCCCTCGAGCCAGGCGAAGCTGCGGCCGGCGGAGGCGAGCGCCCGCTGCGCGAGATCGAGGATCCAGCCGATCGACTCGAGCGGCCAGACCAGCTGCAGGAGGAGCGTCTCGAAGAGGACGAACTGGCCGATTGAGATGTCCCCGTGGATCACGGCGCGGCCGCCGAAGAAGACGACGGCGGCGATCGAGAGCGCGGGGAGGTAGTAGAGGCCGGGTACGTGCGTCGCTTCGACGCCGGCCTGGCGGAGCGCCGCCGAACGGACGCCCTCAGCCCTGTCGCCGAAGCGCTCCCGGACGTCGTTCTCGCGGCCGAAGGCCTGCACCATCTCGATCCCCACCACGGCTTCGTCCGCGGCCTCGGTCACGTCGCCCTTGCGTGCCTGCACCTGCCGTGAGATCGGGGAGACGAGGTGCCCGAAGCGGTTGGCGATGATTCCGATCGGCGGCAGCGACACGGCCGCGTACAGGGTCAGGCGCGGGTCGACGAGGGCGAGGACGATCCCGGCCCCGATGATCATCATCACGCTCTGCATCCCCTGCACGAGCCCCCACCCGATGAAGTACCGGATCGGGTAGAGGTCGTTCGTAGCACGGGAGAGCACCTGGCCGGTGGCGTGCCGGTCGTAGAAGGCGCGCGGGTAGCGGAGGTAGGCCTGGTAGAGGAGCTCGCGCATGCGGGCCTCGATCCGGACGCCGATCCGAGCGGTGGCGTACCGCCGGTTGAAGGCGATGACCGCTCGGACCGCGGCCAGCCCGGCGATGATCGCGAGGTAGGGCCAGAGCGCCTGCCGGTGATGGTGATGACTCGTGTCGATCGAGTTGTCGATCGCGCGCTGGATCAGGATCGGAATCGTGATCGAGATGAGCGTGTAGAAGAGCGAGCACGAGAGTCCGAAGACCCCCAGGCGCCACTGCTCGCGCCAGAGGCCGAGCAGCCTGCGGAAGGTCGGCAGCAGGCCGAGGTCGGGTGGGTCGACGGGATTCACGTAGGTAGACATGCAAAAGCACCCGCCGCGGCAGGCCCCCTGCCCGCCGCCACGAGCGACAGCCGACGATACCAGCGCGGGTTGTGCTCTAGCTCTGTTTCCGGAGCTGCGGGTCGGCCAGCATGCTGCTCCGCCGGAGCTTCGTCTCCGCGGCCGGCTCGAGATCGGGCTCGGACGGCGGTTGTGGCAGCGGAGTCGGAGGCGGGGGCTCTCCCTCGGGATCCTGCTCGCGCACCGGCTCCGGCTCGGGCGGAGCGCCGCCCGTGAGCCGCGCCCGCTCCTCCTGGAGCTGGATGCGTAGCCCGGCGAGCTCACGCTCGACCTTCCGGATCGACTGCTCGCGCTCGTCGAGCCGTTCGCGCTCCGCCTTGGCGAGCGCGAGCTCCTGCACCGCTTCCTTCTCGCGCTTCTCGGCCTCCGCGATCGCCTGCGCGAGCTCGTCCGAGCGGTCGGGGGAGAGGGGAGCCGGGGCGCGCCGCCGGCCCTGCCGACCGGCGACCTCTAGCCGCAGCTCCTCGAGCTCCTTCTCGCGCGCGGCGACGTTCTGGGCGTGCTCGCGCAGTGCGCGCTTCATCTCCTCGACCTCGGCGAGCGCCTGCTCGTAGCGGCCCCGCATGTCAAGCGCGTCGGTCACAGGGGAAGTGTGGCGTCGAAACCGGCTGGTGGCAACCGCCTACTGCAGAGAAGACGGCTCCGGGTTCGATTCCTGCGACCCGGGCAAGGAACGGCCATGGGTTTCGTAGCCAGCATCATCGTCACCGCTGTCGGTTTCGTCCTCGCGCTCGCCGTGCATCCGGAGCATCCCGGATCCGTCGACGTCAACGCGATCGGCTGGATCCTCGTCGTCTTCGGCCTGCTCGGCTTCTTCGCAGACCTACTGCTGTGGTCGTCGCGGGGCCCCGGCTACATGCGCCGCCGCACGTACGTCGACCGTGGTCCGGGTTACGGCGCCTATCCCGGGGGCTATGGCTACCCGCGCCGGCGCGTGATCGAGGAAGAAGAGGGCCCGCAGGGTCCAGGCTACTAAGCGCCGCAAGCAACGAGAAAACCCGCCGGTCAGGCGGGTCTTCAGGTGGAGCGTACCGGGATCGAACCGGTGACCTCCGGCTTGCAAAGCCGGCGCTCTCCCAGCTGAGCTAACGCCCCGAGAGAGCTCAGTCTAGAGGCCGATTCGGCTCAGGCCGCGCGCTCGAGCCGCTCTTCGACGCGCGCACGCGCGACGATCTTGTCGCGGTCGCCGAAGCGGAGCCGGGCGCGGACGGCGCGGTGCTCGTCCCAGAGGCGGTCGAGCTGGGCGTCGATCTCGTGGATCTCGGCCCGCACCTCCGGGTCATGCTGGTCGGAGAGCCGGTGCCAGAGCTCTGTCCGCTCCTCGCTCAGGCGCTCGATCTCCTCGTGGATCTCGTCGAGAGTACGCATGCCGGGTTCAACGGACGGGATGCCCTTTGCATTCCGCCCGAATCCTCAGTGTTATCGGAGGAAGTCACCACGCCGGATTGCCGCTCGGGGGCACTCGTGGCCGGCGCCCCGCGAGGAGAAGCATGAGCCCGGTCGCCAGCCCGAAGGCGAAGCCGCCGATGTGGGCGAAGAACGCGACGCCGCCGCCCGCCTCCGGATGGACGAGCGACAGCCCGCCCGTCCAGGCCTGTAGGCCGATCCAGATCCCGAGGAACCAGAACGCCGGGATCTCCCGGATGAAGATGATCCCGAAGAAGATCAGCGTCAGCACGCGGGCGCGCGGGAGCAGGACGAAGTAGGCGCCGAGGACGCCTGCGATCGCGCCGCTCGCACCGATGTTCGGGATGCTCGCCGCGCGGACGCCCGCGAACTCCAGCGTGACGAAGCTCTGCACCGCCATCGCAGCGACGCCCGCGGCGAGGTACCAGAGGAGGAAACGGACATGGCCGAGATCATCCTCGACGTTGTTGCCGAAGATCCAGAAGAACAGCATGTTGCCGAGGATGTGCTCCCAACTCGCGTGCATGAACATCCCCGTGAACACGCCTTCGTACCAGGGCAGGGCGTGGAAGCCGGCCGGTAGCTGGCACGGCCCGTGAAGCGCGCACGGGTAGTAGCCGTCGCGGAACACGTGCACGTCGACGCCGGGGCGGCTCAGCTCCCAGAACCAGACGAGGGCGTTCGCGACGATCAGCCCGATCGTCACGAAGGGGAACGTCCGCGTCGGGACGTTGTCGCGCAAGGGGAGCATCGGCCGCTCGGCTAGGCCGCGGCGAGCGACTCGCGGATGCGGTCCGCCACGGCGGCGAGCTCGAGTGTCTCGCCGGTGACTTCCCTGAGGAGCTCGTCGGCGGTCGGCTTCTGGCCTTCCGCCCAGAGCTCGCGCAGGAGCGAGCCCGCCTCGCGGCGCGTGAACCAGGCGTTGCCGAACCGCTCGCGGAGGTGGGCGCGCAACTGCGCCTCGAGCGCCCACGCGCGGAGGTACCCGGAGCTGTAGAAGCCGTCGTCGATGTCGCCGAGGTAGTCGGCAGCGGCGGGCTCGACCTTCGTCGCCTCGGCGAGCAGCTCCACGTAGCGCGGCCGCAGCGCCGTCAGGTCGTCCGCGGTGTGGAACTCGAGCTCGTAGAGCAGCTTCGCGCAGTAGCGCCGCACCACCCAGAGGAGCTCGGTCGCGCCCTCCGCGGCGAACTCGTAGGGGCGCGGGAAGTCGAGCTGCCGCTCGAGCCAGACAGGGTCGATCGTGAGGTGCTCGAGCAGCATCGCCCACGCCTCGGTGACCGCGTTGTCGCCGAGCCGCCGCTCCTCCGGCGAGAGCGAGGCCGACGTGTGGGCGAAGTGCTCCGTGTGGCCGGCCTCGTGGAACAGGGTCCGCCAATCGGCAGGCCCGCCCTGCGGCTTCATGACGAGGACGACGCGTCCCGGCACCTCGATCGGGGAGCAGAACGCGCGTGGGTCCTTGTTCGGGCGCTCGTCGAGGTCGAGCTCGACGTTCTGCTGGGCGTGCAGGTCGATGCCGAGGTCGGCCAGCGTCACCTCGAGGGCCGGCAGCATGCGGTCCGGCGGGAACGACGCGTCCCAGTCGGCGCCGCGCCAGGCCCGGCCCACGTCCCAGCGCTCGATCTCGCCCAGGCCGATCCCGACCCGGGAGCGGAAGAAGCGGTCGCCCGCCTCCTCCCAGAGGTCCTCCGTCTCGGCGAGCAGGCGGCGGCACTGATCGGCGAGATCGTCGAGCGGGAAGCCGAAACTCCGGTACAGGTCGACGTAGTTCGCCGCACCGAGCCGCTGGATCTCGCGCTGGACGACCTGCGCGGCCTGCAGCTCGAGGGCGTTCAGGTGCTCGTCCGTCAGCTCGTTCCTCGCCGCCTCGATCCGCGCCCGGACCTCGCGGTCCCCCTCGTTCATCAGGCGCGGCTTGAGCATCCGGTACGGGATCTCCTCACCGTCGACCGTCGCCGTCAGCGTCGCCTCGAGCTCGGCGACCCGCTCCGCCTCCTCGCTCACGAAGTTGCCGAGGTAGCCCTCGCAGGCGAACTTCCACAGTTCGCGGCGACGGCGGTCGCCGTCCACCGAGGCGCCGAGCGCGAGCGCCGTGTCGAGCTGCGTCAGGCGCTCGTGCCGCTCGTAGATCGGCGCGAGGTCGTACGTCTCCTTCAGCCCGGCGAAGTGGAGGTACGTCTCCTCGTCGAGCTCCGCGAGGAACCGGTCGGCGTCCGCGCTGAGCGCGTCGATCTCCCCTTGCTGAAGCGGCTCCTCCATGCGGATTCGTAGGATAGACCCGTGCGGGAGCTCTCCCTCAAGACCGAGCGCAAGACGCAGCTGATCGAGATCACCGACCTCGTTCGCGACGCGCTCGACGCGACGAACGGCGCCACGGCCGCGCTCGTGTACGTCCCGCACACGACCGCCGGAGTCGCGATCAACGAGCGCATCGACCCCGAGCTCGTGACCGACCTCGAAAACGCGTTCCAGCGCGTGGTGGGCGACGACTGGGATTGGCGCCACGACGACGCCGACGGGCCGAACGCGCCGTCCCACGCCAGAGCCTCGCTCGCCTCGAGCCCGCAGGTCCTGATCCCGCTCCGCGACGGGAGCCTCGCACTCGGCACCTATCAGGGCGTCTTCTTCTGTGAGTTCGACGGCCCGCGCGAGCGCAAGATCTTCGTCACGACGCTCGCCTGACATGGCCGCTCCGGTGGTGAAGGGGGAGGAGCTCGAGCTCGACGTCGACTCGCTCGCGTACGGCGGGAACGGGGTCGCGAGGCTCGACGGTTTCGTCGTCTTCGTGCGCCGCGGGCTGCCCGGCGACCGGGTTCGCGCGCGCGTCACGAAGGTCAAGCGCAGCCACGCCGAGGCTCTCGCGACCGAGGTGCTGCGGCCGGGGCCCGAGCGGGTCGAGGCGCCGTGCGCGCACTTCCCCGCCTGCGGCGGCTGCCGCTTCCAGGATCTCGCCTACGAGGCGCAGCTCGAGCAGAAGCGAAACCAGGTGCGCGACGCCTTGCAGCGGCTTGCAGGCATCGCCGACCCGCCGCTCGAGCAGATCGTCCCCTGCGAGCCGGAGATCTTCCACTACCGCAACAAGCTCGAGTACTCGTTCACGGCGACGGAGTCGGGCCCGGCGCTCGGCTTCCACCGGGCCGGCCGCTGGGACGAGGTGCTCGAGATCGAGCGCTGCTGGCTCACCGACGAGCTCGGCAACGGGATCCGCGACGCCGTCCGCGACTGGGCGCGCGAGGAGGGTCTCGAGGCGTACTCGCAGGCCGACGGGAGCGGCTACCTCCGCCATCTCGTCGTCCGCCAGGGCCGCAACACGGGCCAGGCGCTCGTCCAGCTCGTTACCGCGCCGGGCGAGCGGTTCGAGGCGGGCTATCTCGTCGACGTCCTTCGCCGCTTCCCCGAGGTTCGCTCGGTCCACTGGGCCGTGAACGACACGCCGGCCGAGGTGACGAACCTGCCCACCCGGTTGCTCTGGGGCGAGGAGTGGATCGAGGAGGAGCTCGGCGGGCTCCGCTTCCGCGTCCGTCCGAACGCCTTCCTCCAGACGAACACGGCCATGGCGGAGCGGCTCTATGGGCTCGCGCGCGACGCCGCAGAGCTGACCGGCAGCGAGACGGTCTGGGACCTCTACTGCGGGATCGGCGCGATCGGCCTGTCGCTCGCGCGGGACGCTCTCACGGTGTGGGGGATCGAGGTCTCGGAGGAGTCCGTGGCCTGCGCGCTCGAGAACGCCGAGCTGAACGGCGTCACGAACGCCGCCTTCTTCGCCGGCAACGTCGGCGAGGTCGTTGAGGAGCTGCTCGAGCGCTCGGGCCCGCCGGACGTCGTCGTGGTCGACCCGCCGCGCGCGGGGCTCGCCGGCAAGGCGCTGCGGCGGCTGGGCCGCATCGGCGCACCGCGGCTCGTCTACGTCTCCTGCAACCCGACGACGCTCGCGGGCGACGTGAAGGCGCTACGCGCGGACCACGGCTACGAGCTGCGGCGGGTGACGCCCGTCGACATGTTCCCGCACACGCCGCACGTCGAGTGCGTCGCGCTCCTCGAGCACGTCAACGCGCCCGCCTGAACCGCCGCCACAGCAGGTCGCCGTTCGCGAGCAGGAAGCCGGCCGAGAGAAACGGCAGGGCGGGGAGGCCGTTGACGTCCACCGCGTTGGCGAGCACGAGGGTCAGCGAGTACATCCCGGTCATGGCGAGCCACGTCCAGACGGGTCGCAGCCCCCAGCGCACGGTGGCGGCGAGAAAGAGGGCGAAGAAGAGGATGTCGGGCGGGCCGAGATCCGCGGCGAGGCCGCCGGGGGCGAGGAAGGCGACCGCGACGCTCGAGTACACCTCGAAGTGGTGGTTGACGATCGACTTCGTCGGTCCGGCCGCGACCGAGACGGCGTCGACGAAGGGGATGATCGTGGCCACGATGACCACCCAGCTGAGCTCCTCGAAGAGCGACAGGAACACCCAGCCGAAGCACGTGTACGCGCCGAGCTTCGCGAAGTTGGAGACGAGGTGGGCGTCCACCTCCCAGGTCACCACGGCCGCGATCGCGAACACGACGAGCCCGGCGGCGACGATGCCACGGTGCGACCAGAGCGGAAGCGCCAGGAGGATCAGCCCGAGCGTCGCCGGCAGCACGAGCCCGGCGATGATCGCGACGGTCGGCCAGAGGCCGACCGTGCCCGCGTGCGGCGCGACGGCGTCCCAGGTCACGACCGCGCCGGCGAGGACGACGAACGCAGCGACGCGGAGCCGCCTCCGGTCCGCCGCGATCAATACGGGGGTGTCTGGCTCCACCACTCGCCGAGCGCCTTGAAGGCGTTCCAGAACGCCGTCTTCGCCGGCTGCTCGTCGAGCGATTCGTCGATGTCGGGCGTGACGAGACCCTGGATCGTTGGCGTGAAGTCCTGGAGCTCCCCCTCGACGAGCTGCAACTCGCGCGCGAGCGGGAAGCTCGCCGCGTTGAGGAAGGCGACGGCCGGCTCGCCCATCGCGACCACGAGCTTCGGCTGGACGATGTGCAGTTCGCGCAGGAGGAAGGGACGAGACTCCTCCTCGTCGCCACTCGCGAACTTGAGGCAGTTCGTCCCGTAGATCGCCATCGGGTCGACATGCAGCCGTTGCAAGGACTTGAGCAGCGCGTTCCCGGCCCGGCCGTAGAAGGCGACTCCTTCCTGCAGCTCCGAGGCCTTCGGCGAGAACTTGAGCAGGAAGACGTCGGCGAGCGGATGGCCGGAGCCGAGCACGGGAACGCGCGCGCCACCGGCCGCCTGCGCGAGCTCGTCGCCGAGAGCGTTGCTCTCGGTGATCGCCTTTTGCAGGTACTTCTCGTAGATCTCGTCGTTGGCCACGGTCACAGATTGCCCCGGGAGCAAGGTTCGGGATCAGCGCACCCGTTCCTTGCCTCGGGGGGGCGGAAGATCAGGCCGTGCCCGTTCGTCCTAGCCCGCCGTCAGCGCACGCGTTCCTTCGCCTGCGCCACCCACTTGAGCCCCTGCAGGTAGACGAGCGACTTCGGGCGGCGCAGCACCTCGGCGTCGTGGAGTGAGACGAGGAACTCCTCGGGGCCGCTGAAGCGGCGCATCCGCACGGCGCCGGTGCCGACACCTGCGAGCACGTGGGCGTCGGATCCCGCTCCTGGCGTGAGGTTGTACTTGCGGGCGAAGCGGAGCGCCTCCTCGTTGTACGCCTCGAAGAGGAGCCTCGCGTTGTAGACCTCGAAGATGTCGACCTCGGCGAGGTGCCGGTGCAGCGTCTCCGGGCTCGGAATCGCGTGCAGGCGGTCGAACGGATGGGGGAGGTAGACGAGACCACCCTGGGCGCGGATCGCCTCGACCGTCTCGCCGAAGGACATCCCGCGCGGGATCTCCTCGCGCAGGAAGAGACCGATCACCTCGCCCTGGTCGGCCGTCTTCACCTCCTCGCCCGGGATCACGACGAGGCGGCGGCCGCGCGCGCGCTCGGCCGCCTCGAGAGCGCCGCCGAACACGTTGTGGTCGGTGACCGCGATCGCGCCGAGCCCCTGCGCCTCCGCGTGGTCGAGCAGGTCGTCGACCTCGATCGAGCAGTCGTGCGACCAGCTCGTGTGCAGGTGAAGGTCGGCCACGATCCAGTCGCGCTCCTCGAATGGCGTGCCCGGGGCGGGACTGCGCCGGCGGGCGGCGAGGCGCTCGTAGACCTCCTCGACGCGGCCGGCGAGCGCCTCGACGGTCTGCGACTGCGCCGCGGCGAGGCTCTCGGCGGCGCGTCGCGCGCGGAAGGCCTCGTTCTCGATCATTCGGGCCGTCTCGGCGGCCGCGAGCTCGGGCTGGGCACCGCGACCGGGAGGCGCAGCGACCGCCGCGCCCGCCATCTGCGCCTCGGCGATCAGGCGAGGGAGCCCTTCAACGGCGGGCACGAAGATCGAGGCGGAGCGGAGCAACTCGGCCCGGGCGGCGCCGGTGCGCGCGGTGCGCACTCGCATCCTGCCGCGCAGCCGCGGCGAGACGCCCGGACGGGAGGCCGGGGTCCGGATGCGCAGAAGCACGAGCTCCCAGTCGGGCTGCTCCGCGAGCTCGCGCACGAGGGCGCGTAGGAGCGGACGCTCCGTCTGCCGCCACTCGAGCACGACGCGCTTCCGCTTCTCGGCCGGCGCGAACAGCCCGGCGTCGACTCCGTTGGGCACGAGCTCGTACCGGCCCGGGAACCGGACCGCAGCGGCGTCCGCGACCTCCTCGCTCGTCGCGAGCAGCGCGTCGACCCGGCCAAGCAGCCGCTCGCGCTGCGCGCGTCCGGGTGGGTACCCGAGCCGGTCGGCCGAGAAGAACGTCGCAGCCGTGAGCGCGCCGGAATCCCGCAGCGCGAGGTACGAGAGGCTCGGCAGTCCGGGCTCGAAGCCGTGCACGACGTCGAAGCGGCCGCGGGCGAGGGCCAGCGAGAGGCTCGCGCGGACGCCGACGGGCACGCCCATCCGGCTGCGCCGGGAGATCGGGACGGCCGGGCCGAGGGCGATCAGCTCCGGGTCGTCGAACGCGCCGAGCAGGGCGCGCCGCCCGGCGGCGAGGTCGCGGGCCCGGTTCGAGGGAGCGAGGATCGTGACGGCGTGGCCGCGGCGCCGCAGCTCGCGAGCGAGCCCGTCCACGTGCTCGTTCACGTCGTGCGGCTGCGACCAGGCGAACGGCGTGACGAGCGCGATCCGCACGTCGATCGAGTCTAGTGCGCTACAGCTCGAGCAGCATCTCGTGCTGCCGAACGACGACGGAGGCGCCGAGCTCGCGCAGCACCGGGGCGGCCGGGTCGCCCTCCGGCAGGTTGAGCACGTTGGCCGGGCCGAGCGTCCGGAGGGCACGGAGCAACGGCTCCGGCTCGCCGGCGATCTGCACGACCTGGACGTTCTCGCCGGACTGCCGGTAGACCGTCGCACCGGTGTCGGTGACGAGGCCGCGCGCATCGCCGTAGTGCGCGAGCGTCCCGTCGGCGCGCTGCCACGGCTCGCGCCCCTCGCGCAGCTCGCGAATCCGCTCGTGCGCGTCCTCGGCCGAGGCGTCCTCCGCCTCGGTGCGCTCGGAGACCGAGAGCGGCAGCGACCACACCTCGACGTCCCGAACCGTCCGGTAGCCGAGCTTCTCGTAGAGCGCGAAGGCACCCGTGTTCTCGACGATCACCTCGAGCCAGACGCGCCGCACGCCGCGCACCCGCGCTTGATCGTGCAGCGCTCCCATCAGCGCCTCGCCGAGGCCCGAGCGGCGCGCCGGCGGGACGACGCCGACGCCGCCGATCCAGGCGTCCTCACCGCGGACGCCGAGATTGCCGAGCCCGACGGCCTCGCCGTCGCGGAAGGCGACCCGGGACGCCTCGACGTCGATGTCGAACGCGTCGTCCATGAACGCGAGCATCGCCTCGTCCAGGTGGAGCGGGACGAGGTAGCCCTCGTACGCCGTGTTGAACAGCTCGGCGCGCTCGCCCGGCGGGAGCGAGCGCGCGGAGCCGAGGTCGAGCGTCACTCGGCGGTGACCGGAGTCTCTTGCTGCGCAGCGACCCGCGCGTTCTCGCGGATGAACTCCTCGGTCAGCTCGTACGCCTCGTCGTCGACGATCTGCTTCGGCGGCGACTTCATGAGGTACGAGCTCGGCCCGACGAGGGCGCCGGAGACGCGGTTGTTGAGCGCGAGCTTGGAGAGCCGGACGGCGTCGATGACGATGCCGGCCGAGTTGGGCGAGTCCCAGACCTCGAGCTTGAGCTCGACGTTGAGCGGCACGTCGCCGAAGGAGGAGCCCTCCATCCGGATGTACGCCCACTTGCGGTCGGTCAGCCACGGCACGTAGTCGGACGGGCCGACGTGGACGTTGCCCGGGCCGAGGTCGTAGTCGAGCATCGACGTGACCGCGTTCGTCTTCGAGATCTTCTTCGACTCGAGACGCTCCCGCTCGAGCATGTTGAGGAAGTCGGAGTTGCCGCCGACGTTGAGCTGCATCGTCTTGTCGAGGTGGACGCCGCGCTCGCGGAAG
>DASXDE010000154.1:0-3104 GCA_036490825.1 Gaiellaceae bacterium | reverse complement strand
GAGCGACTCCCGCGCGGTGGGCTCGGCCTCGACGGGCGCGATCGCGCCGGAGCCGAGGTCGTCCACCAGCGGCAGGCCGTGGCGGCGGGCGACGGCCGCGACCTCCTCGAGCCGCGGCCGTTCCTCGAAGCCGACGACCCGGAAGTTCGACTGGTGGACGCGAAGCAGGACGGCGGTCTCCGGCCCGATCGCGCGCTCGTAGTCGGCCGCCCGCGTGCGGTTCGTCGTCCCGACCTCGACGAGTCGCGCGCCCGAGCGCGCGAGGACGTCGGGGATGCGGAAGCCGTCGCCGATCTCGATCAGCTCGCCGCGCGAGACGACCACCTCGCGCCCTTCGGCGAGCGCCGCGAGCGCGAGCAGGACGGCGCCGGCGTTGTTGTTGACTACGAGCGCCGACTCCGCGCCCGTCAGGCGGCGCAGTAGCGCAACGACGTGATCCTGCCGCGAGCCGCGGGCGCCTTCGCCGAGGTCGTACTCGAGGTTCGAGTAGCCGCGCCCGACCTCGGCGACCCGTGCCAGCGCCTCGTCGGCGAGCGGGGCGCGGCCGAGATTCGTGTGCACCACGACCCCGGTCGCGTTGAGCACGCGCCGCAGCCGCGGCCGGCGCGCGTCGGTCAGTTCCGCGCGCAGTCGGGCCGCGAGATCGCCGGGGTCCGCGCCGGCCCGGATCTCCTCCCGCGCCCGGTCGATCACGGCCCGGGCCGCGTCCACGGCGAGCGGGTCGCCGGCTTCGCGCGCGAGCTCGTCCACCGAGGGCAGGTCGCGCAGCTCCATCGCTACTGCGCGTCCGCTTTCTCGGGGGCGTGCGGGCTGGGCGGCCTGCCGTCGCCGGCGGCGTAGGCCGCGAGCACCGTCTCAAGCGCGATGCGCGGCTCGTCGGTCAGGGTCAGCAGCGCGAGGTCGTCGGCCGACACCATGCCGTCGGCGAGGGCGCTGCGGCGCACCCACTCGAGCAGCGGCGTCCAGTACGCCTCGCCGACCAGCACGACCGGGAAGTGGAGCACCTTGCCGGTCTGGATCAGCGTCAGCGACTCGAACAGCTCGTCGGCGGTGCCGAAGCCGCCCGGGAAGACGCAGAAGCCCTCGGCCGCCTTCACGAACATCGTCTTGCGCGCGTAGAAGTGGTCGAAGATCAGCCCGAGGTCGATGTAGTCGTTCATCTGCTGCTCGTGCGGGAGCTCGATCCCGAACCCGACCGACAGCCCCCCGCCCTCCCGGCAGCCGCGGTTTGCCGCCTCCATCACGCCCGGCCCGCCACCGGTGACGACGGCCCAGCCCGCGCCGGCGAAGAGGTGCGCCGTCTCGCGGGCCAGCTCGTACGGCCGCGACCCCTCCGGCGTCCGCGCCGAGCCGAAGCAGGAGACCGCGGGCCGATCGATCTTCTCCACCGCCTCGAAGCCGGACAGGAACTCCTCGCCGATCGACGTCGACTTCTCGCGCAGCTGCTCGAGCGCGTGGTGCGTCTGGAGAAGGTCGCGATCGTGCATCGGCTAGAGCATCCCACTGTGCCGCGTTGCGAGCAGGCCGCCGACGAGCGCTGCCCCGACGACGGCGTAAAGGACGGCGATGAGCTTGGCGTGCTCCCGGTCCGGCCCGACCGCCTCGATCGGGATGCCGTTCTCGTACCGGATCCAGCCCCGCCGGGAGTCCGAGATCGCGCGGAAGACGGAGCCGCCGTCGAGGAAGCCGATCGGGAGCAGGTTGAAGGCGTTGAGCAGGAAGCCGATGTTCGCGAGCACGACGAGCCAGGTCGAGTCGCGGGCCGAGCCGGCCGCCCAGACGACCGCCGCTCCCAGGCCGCCGACGAACGGGCCCGCGAGCGAGACGAGCGCGCTGCGCCAGGGCGCCACACCCGCGTTGCGCACGGTGACGAAGGCGCCGAAGAACGGGATGAAGGTGGGCAGCGAGACCGGCAGCCCCTGCCGCCGCGCCTCGGCGACGTGGCCGAGCTCGTGCACGAGGATGAGCAGCACGAAGCCGAGCCCGAACTGCCAGCTCCCGAACCAGAGCGAGTAGGCGGCGAAGGAGACGAAGAAGGCGAAGAACTTCGCGAAGCCCCCCAGCACCACGGCGAGGCCGATCAGCCGGTCGAGAAGGCTCCGCGGCTGTTGTGCCTGCGCGCTCACGATCCCCGCCCTATCCATTCCTCGCCGCCGGCGTAGACCTCCTTCTTCCAGAGCGGGATCGACGCTTTCAGCGTCTCGATCGCCTCGCGGCAGGCGTCGAGCGCGGCCGAGCGGTGCGGGGCCGAGACGGCGATGACGACGCTCGCCTCGCCGATCTCGACCCGTCCGAGCCGGTGGTGGATCGCGACCGCGCAGAGCCCGTGGCGCTCGGTCAGCTCGTCACCGAGGCGGGCGAGCATCGGCTCGGCCATCTCCTCGAACGCCTCGTACTCGAGGTGCTCGACGTCGCGCTCCCGCGAGCGCCTGCGGACGGTGCCGACGAAGCTCGCGAGCGCGCCGGCTGCGGGATCCTCGACCTCGCGCAACACGGCCGCCACGTCGAGCGGGCCGTCCACGAGCCGGAACGAGCCCCCGCTCACCGGCGGGATCACCGCCACCTCGTCGCCGTCCGCGAGTTCCTGCCCGCGCTCGACGTACTCGCGGTTCACGGCATAGAGGAGGCCGGGCGGCTCGGCGCCGAGCTCGAGCGCGGGCCAGACGTCCTCGACGCGCGCGACGTCTTCGAGCTCCAGCTGCGAGCGTCCGGCGCGTTCCCGCAGGCCGGCGAAGAGGCGGACGGTGACGCGCATCGGCGTGAGTGTGCCCGACGGCCATACTGGATCGATGGGCATGTTCTTCCACGACCGGGGCGCGGCTCCGCCCGAGCGGCCCGCCGATCCCGAGGTGCGGCGCGCGAACTTGCACCGGATCGGGCCGCTGTTCAAGCCGTACTGGCGGCGGCTCTCGTTCCTGCTCGGACTGATCGTCGTGACCGCGGGCCTCGGTGTCCTGCCGGCGTTCCTGCTCCGCCGTGTCTTAAACGGGATCTACCACCACGACACGCACGTGGTGTCGGTGAACGCTGCGGCGATGATCGTCATCGCGGTCGTGTCGGGGATCCTGACCGTGATCCAGACGCTGTTCTCGAACCAGGTCGGC
>DASXDE010000153.1:0-3770 GCA_036490825.1 Gaiellaceae bacterium | reverse complement strand
TGGACCCAGCCGGGCTCGAACCGGCGACCTTTTGGCTGCCAGCCAAACGCTCTCCCAACTGAGCTATGGGCCCAGGCAGCTTCGGCAGTGTAGCCCCGACCGGTGTCTGACACCGGTGGTGTCAGACACCCTAAGCCGTGGCCGCTTCGACCGTCTCGTGCGGGACGTCGTCCCACAGCTCCTCGAGCCGGTAGTACTGCCGCGCCTCGGGCGTGAAGACGTGCAGCACGACGTCGCTGTAGTCGGCGACGATCCAGGTCGCCTCGCGCTCGCCGTCCGCGTTCCGCGGCAACAGGCCGTGATCCTTCTTCATGCGGGCGTGGACCTCGTCCCAGATCGACTTCGTCTGGCGCGCGTTGTTGCCCGTGACCACCACGAAGTAGTCCGTGTACGCACAGACGGGCTGCATGTCGAGGATGACCACGTCGCGGCCGAGCTTCTCCTGGGCAAGGGCCGCGATCGCGCGTGCCTGTTCGATCGGCTTCAACTGGCCTCAGTGTACCCGCGGTTCCGCCCGGTAGAGCCTCTCGCGACGGATGATCTGCGCCACCGACGGAGGGACGTCGGACTCGACGAAGCCCACCCGAAGGTCGCGCGACGCGGCCGGCACCGGCTCCATCGCGAAGAGCTGCACGCGCTCCGGCAGTTCGAGCTCGTCGAGGACCGCCTGGAGCTGCTCGGGCGGGAATCCCGGCCGTGTCCCGACGGCGAGCCGCACGCGGTCGAGGACCTCGTTCGGCTCCTTCCACGACCTGAAGTCGGAGAACTCGTCGGCGCCGAGGACGAACCAGGCGTCCTCCCATTCGGGATGGTCGCGAAGCAGGTCGATCGTGCGGGCGTGGTCGTCGAGGACGACGTCGTCGTCTGGGAACGCGGCCCGCGCCATCTCGAGACGGAGATCCGCGGGCGTGTCGACCGCCTTGTGTCCCGGCCTTGCCGTGACCAGCACGATCAGGCGATCGAGACCGAGGAGCTCCTTCGCGGCGCAGGCGAGCTTCACGTGCCCGAGGTGCGGTGGGTCGAAGGCGCCGCCGAAGAGACCGACGTTCATGCGAGCTCGAGCTCCTCGTCGCCGATCTCGACGACCGCGCCCTTGCGCGCTCCGGCCGATTTCAACGCGCGCTCGAGCTCCTCGTCGGAAGGCGGCGTTCCGAGCACTCGGAACCCGGCGTCCGTGCGCAGCAGGCGCCACGGCCTCGCCTTCGGCTCCGGCTTGTAGACGAGGAAGTCCGCGAGCTCGTCGGAGCGCTCCTCGACAACGGGCTCGGGAACGAGCGTGAAGAGCGCGCGGCGGAGCTCGTCGATCCCCGCACGGGTCGCACAGGAGACGAGCAGCACTGCGATCACGCGCGGATCGTCGATCGTGAACTCCGGGTCGGGGACGAGATCGATCTTGTTCAGCACGACGATCTGCGGCCGCTCGTCGAGACCTGCACCGTAGGCGCCGAGCTCCGTGTCGATCAGACGCCATTGCTCGTCGGCGGGATGCGACGCGTCGATCACGTGGACGAGCGTCTGGGCGCGCTCGAGGTGCGCGAGGAACTCGTGCCCCAGGCCGACGCCCTCGGATGCGCCCTCGATCAGGCCTGGGACATCGGCGACGACGAGCTGCCGCCCGTCCGGCGACTCGACGGTGCCGAGGACCGGCTGCAGCGTCGTGAACGGATAGTCGGCGACCTTCGGGCGCGCGTTCGAGATCCGGGTGAGCAGCGACGACTTGCCGGCGTTCGGCAGGCCGACGAGCGCAGCGTCGGCAAGCAGCTTGAGATGGAGCTCGATGTCGAGCTCCTCGCCCGCGGGGCCGATCTCCGCGAACCGGGGCACCTGGCGCGTCGACGAGACGAAGCGCGCGTTGCCGCGCCCGCCCTGACCACCCTTGGCGATCACCACGCGAGCGTCGGAATGCGCCAGGTCGGCGATCAGGTCGCCGGTGTCCGACAACACCTGCGTGCCGAGGGGGACATGGAGCTCGTTGTCGCCGCCGTCGGCACCGTGCTTGCGCGCGCCGCGTCCGTTCTCGCCGCGGCCGGCCTTGATCAGCCGGCGCCGGCGCAGGGCGGACAGGTCACGCAGCGACGGGTCCGCGAGCAGGATGACGTCGCCGCCGCGGCCGCCGTCCCCGCCGTCCGGCCCGCCCTTCGGCACGTACTTCTCGCGGCGGAAGCTCAAGCCGCCGTCGCCGCCCTTGCCGGCCTGGACGCGAATCCGCGCCCGGTCGTTGAACATGGCCGGCTACTCGGCGGTTTCGACAACCGAGACGAAACGGCGCTCGCCGCTCGTCCGGAACGAGATGGTGCCGGCGCGCACCGCGAAGATGGAGTCGTCGCGGCCCCTCTCCGTGCCGGGGCCGGGATGGAACCGGGTGCCGCGCTGGCGGACGATGATGTTGCCGGGCTTCGCGAGCTGGCCGCCGAACATCTTCACGCCGAGGTACTTCGGGTTCGAGTCGCGACCGTTCTTCGAGGAACCGAGGCCTTTCTTGTGTGCCATTTAGGCGTCCTCCTTTCCCTTCAGCGCCGACTGCAGCGCCGAGACGGCGCCCTTGCGCGCGGCGTGAGCCTGCTCGTACTCGAGCGCTGCCTCCAGCATCGGGCGGTTCCACGTCTTCGCGCCCTCGCTGATCTGCGCCACCGTCATCTCCTCGTAGCCGCTCGGCATCCCCTTCACGTGATCCTCCGCACCGATCGGCTTCTCGGCCTTCGGTGCAGCCTCGGCCTTCGGCGCCTCAACGGCCTTCTTCGGTGCAGCCTTCGTGGCACCGCCGAGCGAGATCTCGATGCGCGAGGTGGCGGCACGGAACCCGTTGTGGCGCTTGTAGCCGGTGCGGCGCCTGTACTTGCCGATGCGGATCTTCGGGCCGCGCTCGTGCGCGACGACCTTCGCGGTCACCGTGCCCTCGCCGAGCAGCACGTCCGGGGTGAAGCTCTTGCCCTCGTCGGCCTTCACGCGGTCGACAACGAGCGTCTCACCCTCGCGGACGCGGTACTGCTTCCCACCAAGACGGATGATCGCGTAGTCCATAACGGAGAAAACGCGGGCGGGAGCCCGCGAGCGGCCGGAAGTGTAGCGGCTAGGCCGCGTCGTCGTCCATCCCCCACTGGCTCATCGGCGTGTATCCCCAGTCGCCGTTCTCCGACGGCTCCTCGGCCGTTTCGGGCTTCGCGGTCTCCGGCGCGTCGACCGTGGCGACCGGCGCGGTGGCCGTCTTCTTGCGGCGGTTCCGGCCCCCGCGGGAGCCCCGGCGCGTTCGCTTCTTCGCCGGGGTCGGCGCGTCGCCGTCCTCGTCGGTCAGCTCGCGGTCCGGCACGTGGATGACAGGGGCGGCCGGCTGCTCCTGGGGTTCGGGCTCCTCAGTCGCTTCGCGCACCTCCTCGGTCTCCGGCGCCGCTTCGGCACGCGCCGCGACGGCGCTCCCGGCGGCCGTCGCAGTCTTCTTCTTGCGGTTCCGGCCGCCGCGCGAGCCGCGCCGCGTCTTCTTCTTGGCGGGTGCGGCTGGCTCGTCGCCGTCCTCCTCGGCCGCGTCCTCGACGGCCTCCGCTTCGACCTCGGCCTCGGGCTCCTCGGACAGCTCGATCTCGGCCTCCTTCTTCGGGGCGGCGCTCCTCTTCGCCCGCGTCGGGCGCTCGGCTTCGCCTTCGGCGGTCAACGGTTCGTCGACGTCCTCGGCCGGCGCCAGGAGCTCGGCCCAGGCAAGGCCGTCCGTCAACGCGGTGACGCGCGCCGTGACCTTCTTGCCGACGAGCTTCGCCGCATCGCCGACGACGATGTCG
>DASXDE010000152.1:0-8565 GCA_036490825.1 Gaiellaceae bacterium | reverse complement strand
ACCTCCTCGGGCATCGGCGCGCAGCTACGACAGCGCATGGGCTGAAGTCGCAGGCTCGAGTGCGAGCTCGAGCACCTCGTCGAGTGTCATCACCGGATGGAACGTCAGCTTCTGCTTCACGTCCTCGGGGACGTCGTCGAGGTCGGCGCGGTTCCGCTCGGGCAGGATCACGTCGGTGAGCCCGGCCGCGTAGGCGGCGAGCACCTTCTGCTTCAACCCGCCGATCGGGAGGACCCGTCCCTGCAGGGTGACCTCGCCGGTCATCCCGACCGTGTGCTTCACCGGCCTGCCGGTGAGCAGCGAGGTGAGCGCGGTCGTCATCGTCACGCCGGCCGACGGGCCGTCTTTGGGGATCGCGCCCGCCGGAACGTGGATGTGGAACGACCGGTCGGAGAACGCGTCCTCGTCGATCCCGAGCTCGCCGGCGTGCGCGCGGGTGAAGGTGAGCGCGATCCTCGCCGACTCCTTCATCACGTCGCCGAGCTGGCCGGTGAGCACGAGCCCTTCGTTCCCGGCCATGGCACTGGCCTCGACGAACAGCACGTCGCCGCCTGTGCCCGTGACGGCGAGCCCGGTTGCGACACCGGGGACGGCCGTCCGCTCCGCGGACTCCTGGTAGAACCGCTTGCGTCCGAGCGCGTCGCGCACCAGGTCGAGGTCGACGGAGACCGGCGCCGTCTTCTCGCCCGCGACGAGCTTGGTCGCGGTCTTCCGCAGCAGCTTCCCGAGCTCGCGCTCGAGCTGGCGGACGCCTGCCTCGCGCGTGTACTCGGAGACGATCGTCTCGACCGTCGCATCGTCGACCGCGACCTCGTCCTCGCGCAGCCCGTTCCGCTCGCGTTGGCGGGGCCAAAGGTATCCGCGTGCGATCGCGACCTTCTCGTCGACCGTGTACCCGTCGAACGGGATCACTTCCATCCGGTCGTAGAGCGCCGGCGGAATCGTGTCCGCGACGTTCGCGGTCGCGATGAACACGACCTGCGAGAGGTCGAGCTCGACGTCGAGGTAGTGGTCGCGGAACGAGTGGTTCTGCGCCGGGTCGAGGACCTCGAGCAACGCCGCGGACGGGTCGCCGCGCCAATCGGCGCCGACCTTGTCCACCTCGTCGAGGAGGATCACCGGGTTCATCGTCCCCGCGTCACGGAGCGCGCGAACCAGGCGCCCCGGCAGCGCGCCGATGTAGGTGCGGCGATGGCCGCGGATCTCCGCCTCGTCGCGGACGCCGCCGAGCGACATCCGGACGAATTCGCGGTTGAGAGCGCGCGCGATCGATTCGCCGATCGACGTCTTCCCGGTCCCCGGCGGCCCGATCAGCGTCAGGATCGCACCCGAGCGCTTGTCGGGCTCGATGCCGCGCTCTTCGCGCAGCTTGCGCACCGCGAGGTACTCGACGACGCGATCCTTCACGTCGGCGAGCCCCGCGTGATCGGCGTCGAGCACCTCGCGCGCGTGCGCCGGGTCGAGCCGCTCCTCCGACGTCTTCCCCCAGGGCACGTCGAGCAACCAGTCGAGGTAGGTCCGGATCATCTGCGACTCGCCCGACTGATCGCCCATCCGCTCGAGCCGCGCGACCTCGCGCTCGGCTTGCTCGCGTACGGTGTCGGGCATCTCCGCGTCGGCGATCCGCGTGCGGTAGTCGTCCGCCGCGGATGCGTCGTCCTCGCCGAGCTCCTTGCGGATGGAGTCCATCTGGCGGCGCAGGATGTACTCGCGCTGCTGGCGCTGCGCGCCGGACTCGACGTCCTCGCGGATGCGGCGCCGGACCTGCAGCTCGGCGAGCCGCTCGCGCTGGAGGCGAACCGCGAGCTCGAGGCGCTCGACCACGTCGACCGCCTCGAGCAGCTCGACCTTCTCGGCGAAGCTCACGTCCGGTGCGTAGCCGGTGGTGTCGGCGAGCGCGCCGGCGTCGCTGATCGCGCGCACGAAATCGCGAATCCGCGAGTCGGCCTCACGTAGTTCGAGAATCTCCTCGACGGTCGCGCGGTACTCGCGCTCGAGGTCGGCCGTCCGAACGCGCGGCGGGGTCTCGTCCGGCTTCTCCTCGACCTCGACGCGCAACCGCCCGTCGGGGCCGGTCGACGCGGCGCCGGCGATGCCCCGGTAGAGCCCCTGCAGCGTCACGGCCTGGCCGCCGCCGGGAAGCCTCAGCGTCCCGGTCACCTCGGCGACGGTGCCGACGCCGGCGTACTCGCCCTCGTGCACCGGCACGAGCAGCACGCGCTCGTCGTCTCCGGCCTCGATCGCGAGCGTCACCGACATGTTCGGGAAGACGACGCTGTCCTCGAGTGGGATCAGCAACAGATCAGACACGTTTCGGAACTCCTCCTCCAATTGTTGTAGCAACTACAACGATTGAAGGTACCTGCTATTCCCGGGCCGGCGTCGGCGAACGCGCGAGCAGGGCGCGGCCGACGACGGCCGCCTCGGCGCCCGCGCCGGCCAGGTCGCGCACGTCGACGGGCGAGCGAACCCCGCCTGCAGCGAGGACCGGCGACCCGGAGGCTGCAGCCGCTGCAACGAGCTCGAGATCCGGTCCGGAGAGCGTCCCGTCGCGGTCGATCGCGGTGACGAGGATGCGGGCGCCGCAGGCACGATCGAGCGCCTGGTCGAGCGAGAGCCCCGTGCTCTGGATCCACCCGCCGGTTCTGACGAGGCCGTCGCGTATGTCGACGGCGAGAACGAGCGCGTCGCCGAGGTCGAGCCACGGCGTCGGGTCCGGCCACGCCGCAGTGCCCACGACGATCCTGTCGGCGCCGGAGGCGAGCAGCGCTTCGGCGTCGGCGGCGGTGCGAATGCCTCCCGACGCCTGCACCGGCACGCCGAGCGCTCGGACCCGCTCGACCAGCCGGGGTCGGACACCACCACGGCGTGCGCCGTCCAGGTCGACGAGGTGGATCCGGCGGGCACCTTCCTCCACCCAGCGTGCAGCGACGGCCGCGGGATCCCCGGCACGCTCGACCACGTCCGCGTAGTTGCCGTGCCGGAGCCGTACGGCGTGCTCTCCCAGCACGTCGACCGCCGGCACGACCTCGATCGGCAAGTCGAACCACATGTTCTCATGTTAGCGTGCTAACATGAGAAAGCATGGCGGAGCGGGCTCGACACACATGGCGAACGAAGGAGATGCGGGAGCTCTTCGACGCGATCCTGGCGTTGGAGACGCGGGCGGAGCTGGAGGCGTTCTTCAGGGATCTCTGCACGCTGTCGGAGCTGGAGGCGATGGCGCACCGCTGGCAGGTGGCGCGGCTCCTCGAGAGAGGGCTGCCCTACCTGGAGATCTCCGAGCGGACGGGAGCGTCGACCACGACGGTGACCCGGGTGGCGCACTGGCTGCGCCACGGCGAAGGCGGCTACCGAGCGGCGCTCGACCGCGCGGCGTCCTGAGGGTCGCCCTCCCGGCGAAGGGGCGGCTGCGCGAGCCTGCGTTTCGCCTGCTCGAGGAAGCCGGGCTCGGGCCCGAGCAGCCGGGCGACCGGGCGCTTGCGTTCCCGTGCCGCAACGCCCCGGTCGAGGTGCTGCTCGTGCGCGCGGCCGATGTGCCCGAGTACGTTCAGGACGGGGTGGTCGACTGCGGGGTGACCGGCGTCGACCTCGTTCGCGAGCGCCGGGCCGACGTACGCGAGCTGCTCGCACTCGGCTTCGGCTCGTGCCGGCTCGAGGCGGCGGTCCCGGAGGAATCGAACGCGCAGACGCTCGCCGACCTCGCGGGTGCGAGCGTGGCCACCGTCTATCCGCACCTCGCCCGGGAGCTCCTCCCGGTCGAGGTGACGCTGGTCGACGTCACCGGCTCCGTCGAGATTGCGCCTCGGCTCGGTCTTGCGGACGCGATCGTCGACCTCGTCTCGTCGGGGAACACGCTGCGGACGAACGGCCTGCGCTCGCTCGGCGCGTTGCTCGAGTCCGAGGCCGTGCTCGTCGCGGCCGACGCCGAGCGAGCGGCGCCGCTCGCGGCGATGCTGCGTGCCGTCGTCGACGCGCGTCGTCATCGCTACGTGATGTTGAATGCGCCCGAGCGGGCGCTCGCCGAGATCGCCGAGCTGCTCGCGCCACGCGTCCCGAGCGTGCTGCCGCTGGCGGAGGCCGGCATGGTCGCCGTTCATGCGCTGGTTCCCTCGACCGACGTGTGGCAGCTCCTGTCCCGTCTCGAGGCGGCCGGCGGGTCGTCGATCCTCATCGTCCCCGTTGAGCGGATGGTCGCGTGACGATCGTCGCCGATGTGAAGGAGCACGGCTTCGGGGCGGTTCGCGACTGGGCGCTCGAGCTCGACGGGGTCGAGCCCGAGCGCGCGGTGCCGGCCGGTCCGGTGCCCGAACAGGCGATCCGCGAGCTCGCCGACCGCGTCAGGCGCTGGCACGCGCTGCAGCGGCCGCGCGACGTGATCCTGGAGATCGAGGCCGGCGTCGTGCTCGAGCGGCGCTGGTTCCCGCTCGAGAAGGTCGGCGTCTACGTGCCGCGGAGCCTTGTCTCGACCCTCGTGATGTGCGTGGTGCCGGCGCAGGTGGCCGGTGTGTCGCGGATCGTCGTCTGCACGCCGCCCGAGGGCGCCGGCCTCGTCGCCGCCGCCGCGCGGCTACTCGGCGTGGACGACGTCTGGGCGCTCGGCGGCCCTCAGGCGATCGGTCATCTCGCCTACGTCGAGCGGGTGGACAAGATCGTCGGCCCGGGCAACCGGTACGTCAACGAGGCGAAGCTCGAGGTCGCGCGGGACGTGGCGATCGACCTGCCCGGCGGCCCCTCGGAGGTGGTCGTGGTCGGAGACGGGGATCCGCGTGTGATCGAACAGGAGCTCGCGGCGCAGCAGGAGCACGGCGCCGACTCGGTCTGCATGGCACTCGCCACGGTCGACGAGGCGGAAGCGGTGGCGCCGGAGCACCTCGTCCTGCTCGGGGACGCCGAGGCGGAGGTCGATCGTGTCCGGAACGCCGGGGCGGTGTTCGTCGGCCCGTGGTCGCCGGTCGCCGCGGGCGACTACGCGACGGGCGCGAACCACGTTCTCCCGACGAACGGGTGGGCCCGGTCGCTCGGCGGGCTCGGCCTCGAGACGTTCATGAAGCCCGTGACGTTCCAGCGGCTGACCCGCGAAGGGCTCGCACGCATCCGTCCGACGGCGGAGGCGCTCGCCGCGCTCGAGGGAATGCCCGCGCACGCGGCGGCGGTGGGTCGGTGAAGGCCCTCGCGCCCGGATTCCGGCCCTACGAGTGGGCCGCGACCACCCCTGAGGTGGCACGCCTCGCCGGGATCGACGAGTCGAAGGTCCTCCGCTTCGACCAGAACACGCCGGCCCGCCCGCTCGCCTCGACGCGGCCGTGGACGGTTGCGGGCTCGCTGGCCCGCGTCAACGGCTACCCCGGCGGAGGCTACGTGCCGCTGCGCCGGGCGATCGCACGCTACGCCGGCGTCGAGCCGGAGAACGTGGTGCTCGGCGCGGGCGCCGACGACCTCATCCTCCTGTGCGCCCGCGCCTATGCCGGGCCCGGCGACCGCATCGCGATCCCCGCCGCGCCGACCTATCCGCTCTACCGAATCGCGGCGCAGCTCGCCGGCGCCGAGGTCGGTGAGCCGGACGCCGTGCTCACGTTCGCCTGCAGGCCGAACAACCCGACCGGATCGCTGGACCCGCTTCCCGATCCTCGCCCGCTCGTCGTCGACGAGGCGTACTTCGAGTACAGCGGCGAGACCGCGGCCGGTCTGATCTGGGACGAGGACGTGGTCGTCCTGCGCACGTTCTCGAAGCTCTTCGCGCTCGCGGGCGCGCGGATCGGCTACGCCCTCGCCCGCCGCGAGGTCGCCGACGAGCTGAATGCGAGGCAGGCGCCGGCTCCGGTCAGCTCGCTCTCGGCCGATCTGGCGATCGCGGCCATCGCGGCGAAGCCCGATCCCGGCCCGGAGCTCGCCGAGCGCGAGCGGCTCGCCGCCGCTCTCCGGGCGATCGGTCTGGTCCCGCTCGAGTCGCACACGAACTTCCTCTACGTCCCCGTGGAGGACGGGCTTGCGCTCGGCGACGCCCTCCTCCGTCAGGGAATGGTCGTCCGCGCCTACGCGGACGCGATTCGCGTCTCGGTGCGCGACGCCGCGGACGACGACATGCTCGTCGAGACGCTTGCGCGTGCGCTCGACCGGCCGTCGCCGGTCCCTCCGTCCGGCCGCCGGGTCGCCCGTCTCGTGCGGACGACGGCGGAGACCCGCTTCGCGGTCCGGCTCGCGCTCGACGGGGCGAGCAGGGTCCGTGTCGCGACCGGCGCCGGCCTCTACGATCACTTCCTCGAGCAGCTCGCGTTCCACGCCGGCTTCGACCTTCTGCTCGAGGGCGTCGGTGATCCCGAGACGGGCGACCACCACACGGCCGAGGACGCAGCCCTCGCGCTCGGAGCGGCGCTCGACGAAGCGCTCGGCGACCGCCGCGGAATTGCGCGGTTCGGCGACGCCGTCGTGCCGATGGACGACGCCCTCGCACGCGCCGCAGTCGACCTCGGCGGCCGTGCTCACAGCGAGCTTGCTCTCGACACCGACCCGGGGCTCGCGGCGCACGTGCTCGCCAGCCTTGCGCAGGCGGCGCGCGCGTCGATCCACGTTCAGGCGTCGGGCCGCGACGCCCACCACGTCGCCGAGGCCGCGTTCAAAGCGACCGGGCGCGCGCTGCGCGCTGCCGTACGGCTCGAGGGGCGCGAGCTGCCGTCGACCAAGGGTGTCCTTTGAAGGTCGCGATCTGCGAGTACGGCGCGGGCAACGTGCGGAGCGTCCGCCGCG
This sequence comes from Gaiellaceae bacterium, assembly GCA_036490825.1. Lineage (GTDB taxonomy): Bacteria > Actinomycetota > Thermoleophilia > Gaiellales > Gaiellaceae > Palsa-739. Next base: position 1,818 of record DASXDE010000152.1, on the reverse strand, counting down.
CCTTCGCCAGGCTCGGCGCGGGGGAGACCGCGGATGTCGCGAACGCCGATCTCGCCGTGCTTCCCGGAGTCGGCTCCGCGCGGGCGGCGATGGCCGGGTTGCAGGAGCGCGGCCACGACGAGGCGCTCGTCGCGCGCTTCGAGCGCGGCCGGCCGATCCTCGGGATCTGCCTCGGCCTGCAACTCGCGCTCGACGAGACCGAGGAGGACGGCGGCGTCGCCGGGCTGGGCCTCGTCGCGGGGCGTTCCGTCCGTCTGCGCGACGGCCGCGTGCCGCGCATCGGCTGGGCGCGTGTCGGCGATGGGGGTGCCTTCTACTTCGCGCATTCGTACGCCGCGTCCACGCCGCACGCCGTCGCGTGGTCGGAAGAGATCGTCGCCGAGGTCCGTTGCGGCGCCTTCGTCGGCTGCCAGTTCCATCCCGAGAAGAGCGGTCCGGCCGGAGCCGCGTACCTGGAGTCGGTGTGCCGTTCCCTCGGTTGATCCCGTGCCTCGACGTCGCGGAGGGACGCGTCGTCAAGGGCGTTCGCTTTCGAGGCCTGCGCGACGTCGGCGATCCCGTCGAGCTCGGTGCCCGCTACTCCGACGAGGGCGCCGACGAGCTCGTGTTCCTCGACGTGCGCGCGACGCTCGATGGGAGGCGCACGCTCGTCGAGCTCGTCGATCGCGTCTCCGATCGGCTCTCCATTCCCTTCACGGTGGGCGGCGGCGTACGTTCCGTCGGCGACGCGCGCGCGTTGCTCGCCGCCGGAGCGGACAAGGTCGCCGTCAACTCGGCTGCGCTCGAGCGGCCCGAGCTGATCACCGAGCTCGCGGATGAGCTCGGGTCGCAGGCGGTCGTCGTCGCGATCGACGCCGCGGGCGGCGTCGTGCGCTCGCGCGCCGGCACGACCGACTCGCGTCGCACCGCGGTCGCGTGGGCACGGGAAGCGGAGGCGAGCGGCGCTGGGGAGATCCTGCTTACGTCGATCGACGCCGACGGCACGCGCGACGGGTACGACCTCGAGCTGACGGGAGCGGTTGCGGCGGCGGTCGGCGTGCCCGTGATCGCGTCGGGCGGCGCCGGAGACGCGGCGCACGTCGCGGAGGCGCTCGGCGTCGCCCAGGCTGCCCTCCTCGCTTCGATCCTGCACGAGGACCCTGCACGGCTCGGCACGTTGCGCGGCGAGCTGCGCGCGCGGGGAGTCGAGCTGCGATGACGCTCAAGCCGGCGATCGTGCAAGACGCGGCGACCGGCCGCGTGCTGATGCTCGCGTGGATGGACGAGGAGGCGGAGAGGCGCACGCGCGAGACGAACGAGGCGTGGTTCTGGAGCCGTTCGCGCGGGCGGCTGTGGCGGAAGGGCGAGTCGTCCGGCAACACGCTGGCCGTCGAGGAGTTGCGAGACGATTGCGACGGCGATGCGCTCCTGCTCCGCGTCAGGCCGTCCGGCCCGGCGTGTCACACGGGGTCGACCACCTGCTTCGCGCCGGCCTTGTGGCGCACCGTCGCGGCGCGCGCCCTCGAGCGCCCCGACCGCTCCTATACGGCGTCGCTGCTCGAGGCGGGCGTCGGCGCGTGTGCCCGCAAGGTGGGCGAAGAGGCGGTCGAGCTCTCGGTGGCGGCGCTCGACGAGTCGCCCGAACGGGTCGTCGAGGAAGCGGCCGACCTCGTCTACCACCTGTATGTCCTCCTCGCCGCGCGAGGCGTGGACGTCGCCCAGGTGGAGGACGAGCTTCGGTTGCGGTCGTCCGGATGATGCTTTACTCTTTGAAGTAATGAGGCGCCGGGCGAGCGAGGCCAGCACGATCAAGGCCATTTTTGCGCGCCCGCACAGCGG
>DASXDE010000151.1:0-3124 GCA_036490825.1 Gaiellaceae bacterium | reverse complement strand
GGCTCACGGTAACGGACTAGCCTCTACTTGCGCTTCGTTCAGCCTGATCTACCATTGTTGGATGGCCCGAAAGCCCTTCCGGGCGGTCGCGAACATCGACCCCGCGGCCCTCGCCGAGTTCCGCGCGGGCATCAGACGGCGCTACTCCGACGAGCAGATCCTGGCCGCGTTGCAGGCGTCGGCGGCACGGCTCGGCCGCTCGCCGACGATGAAGGAGTTCGCCGCGGATCCGGAGGCGGGGATGCACCCGCAGACCGTGATCGAGCATTTCGGGACCTGGAATGCCGCCAAGCGCGCCGCAGGGCTCATGCCGCGCCGCTTCGCCACGCGCGACGAGCTCGTGACGCAGCTGCGACGGCTCGGCGAGGAGCTCGGCAGAACGCCGACCGCACAGGACATCCGCTCGCGTCGCGGCACCATGCCGTCGGCCTCGCTCTATTGGCACACCTTCGGTTCGCTCTCGACGGCGCTCCGCGAGGCCGGCTTCGACGTGGCGGTCGGCGAAGAGCGCCTCGAGCGCGCGATCTCGCAAGGAGCGGCGCTCTCGCGGCGGCTCGGCCGCCTCCCCAAGTTCGGCGACTGGCAGGAGGCGCGCCGGCGCGACGACGCGCTGCTCACCGAATGGCAGGTCTATCGGCTGTTCGACGCGCGGCGTGGAGCGTGGGGGACGTTCCAGTACCTCGTCCGCGAACGGCTGGTCGACGAGGGTGTCGCCGTCAACGGCGACGGCTCGCTCGGCGCCTAGATCGCGGCGATCGCCGCGAGGCGGGTCATGCAGAAGTCGCGCTCGCCGGGCGCGCGCACCGCGGGCAGCGGATCGGGCTCCACGTACTCGAGGTCGGGCCGGAACCGCTCGCGCCGGACGACCTCGCCGCCCGCGAGCGCGAACCACGAGCCGGCCTTCACCTCACGCGTGCGGAGCTTCAGAGCGCAGAACTGCTCGACGGTCTCGAGGGCGAGCTTCGTCGAGGCGAAGAAGACACCGCCACGTCCTTCGCCGAGCCAGAGCGGGCGACCGCTGCCGCGCGCCACGAAGACGACTCCGGGCTCGCGCTCGTCGAGCCAGCCGGTCGCGAGAGCGCCGCGCAAATGCTCGAGCGCCCGCGGATCGTTCCGGGAGTGCGCCGCGAGCGCGAAGATCGCTTCCGAGTCGACCGTCATCTTCGCCTCGGCCCGCGCGCAGGAGTGGGGGGCAAGGAGCTCGTCGTCGTTCGTGATGATCCCGTTGTGGATCCCGATCACCGGGCCGTGACGCACAGGGTGGTTGTTGGCGTTGATCGAGGGATGGCCCTTAGTGTAGTCGCGCACGTGAACGAGGAGCTGGGTCGCCTCGTCGGGCACGGTGACCCGCTCGAGCAGCTGTGACGCCGGCGTCCGCTGCTTCACGACCGTGGCGTAGGCGTCGTCGGCGCGGCGGTACGCGTATCCGACCGCATCGGCGCCGCGCTCGGCGATTGCGGCGAGGAGCGCCTGGGCGGCCAGCGACCGGTCGAGCGACGACCCGGTTTGAACGCTGTATCCCGCTATACCGCACATAACTTGATCCTATGAACGAAGACGGACGCCGGTTCGGAAAAGTTGCCTGAACCGACGCATTCTTTACATCTCAAGCTCACGCTTCCTCCCGCCGATAGGGGATATCGTGGAGCACCCGCTTCCCGATGCGGCGTTCGACAGCGAGCCCGATGCCGTCCTCGACCTCGTCGACGCCGAAGAGGAAGAGGACGAGCCCGAGAACGCAGCGCTCAGCGAGGACGAGCGCCTCCAGACCGCCGACCCCCTGAAGCTGTACGTCCGCCAGATCGGCGACGGGCGGTTGCTGACGGCGTCCGAGGAGCGCGAGCTCGCACGGCGCAAGGACCTCGGCGACGAGCTCGCGAAGCGGCGCCTGATCGAGTGCAACCTGCGGCTCGTGATGTCGATCACCCGGAACTACACGAAGGCGGGCGTGCCGCTCCTCGATCTGATCCAGGAGGGCAACCTCGGGTTGATCCGCGCAGTCGAGAAGTTCGACTACAAGATGGGCTACAAGCTTTCGACCTACGCGACCTGGTGGATCCGCCAGGCCGTCACGCGCGCGCTCGCCGACCAGGGCCGCACGATCCGCCTTCCGGTCCATGTCGCAGAGCAGGTTCGCCGGGCGCAGCGCTCGCGCCGCCAGCTCGCACAGAAGCTGAACCGCGACCCGTCGATCGACGAGATCGCGGCCGACGCAGGCTTCACGCCGGAGCGCGTCGGCGAGCTCTTCGACCTTGTCGAGGACACGGTCTCCCTCGAGACTCCGGTCGGCGACGGCGAGAGCATGGTCGCCGACCTGATCGAGGACGAGAAGTCGCAGTCCCCGGACAGCGCGACCGCCGATCACGCGCGGTCGGCCGAGCTTGCCGAGGCGATCGAACGGCTCAACCCGCGCATGCGTCACGTCGTGCTTCGCCGCTTCGGCCTCGACGGCCGCCAGCCGCAGACACTCGAAGAGGTCGGCCACGACCTCGGGATCACGCGCGAGCGGGTACGGCAGCTCGAATCGCGGGCGCTGAAGGAGCTGCGGGCGGTCGCGCCCGGGCTCCAGCACTACCTGCAAAGCTGACGTTACCGGCTGAGGCAGCGTTACGTGGTGTAGTAGGCGACGGCTTCCATCTCGTGGAGCGTCGCGAGGCGCTTCAGGGCCTCGACCTCGATCTGGCGCACCCGTTCTCGCGTCAGTCCGAGCCGGCGGCCGATGTCCTCGAGCGTCTTCGGGTCCGAGTCCCCGAGCCCGTAGCGCAGCACGACGACGTGGCGGTGGCGCTCCGGGAGCGCCTGGAGCGCGGTGGCGAGCGTCTCGGAGCGCAGCGAGTGCTCGACCTGCTCGTCCGGGAGCGGCCCGTCGCCGGCGACGAAGTCGCCCAGCACCGCATCGTCGGTGTCGCCGACCGGGGCATCGAGGGAGGTGGACGCCCGAGCCGCGGCCCGCACCTCGCGGGCCTGGGTGAGCGGGAGATTCGCCTCGTCGGCGATCTCCTCGAGCGTCGGCTCGCGGCCGAGGACCGCCCAGAGCGACCGCTCGGCGCGGTTCATCTTCTGGAGCCGCTCGACGATGTGGACGGGCATCCGGATCGTCCGCGCCTTGTCGGCGAGGGCCCGC
>DASXDE010000150.1:0-5703 GCA_036490825.1 Gaiellaceae bacterium | reverse complement strand
GCTGCGCACCACGGGATTGCTCGCCGAGTGGCAGGAGCGGCTGCGCGACTACCCGGACGAGCTCGCGGCGGCGCGGATCGAGGAAGCCGCGCTGCCCTGGGGCGGCTTCACCCCTGCGGGGCTGCTGACGGTGATCCGCCCGGGCGAGCGCCTGTCGCTCCTCGAGTGGATGTTCGACGGTGCGCTGCGGGTGCTGCGGATCGTGTACGCGATCAACCGCGTCTGGGAGCCGACGACGAAGCGCCTCGCGACGCGCGTCGAGAGCCTCGCAGTGAAGCCGGATCGTCTGGCAGAACGGATCGAGGAAGCGCTCACGGAGCCCGACCCGCGCCGCGCGCTCGCGATCATGACCGAGCTCCAGCTCGACACGGTCCGGCTCGCGCCGGGAGGCCCGAACGTCGACCGCGCGCGCGGGTGGCTCGCCCAGGGTCTCGCCCTGCTGCAGCAATGAGCGTGCTCGCACTCGATGTCGGTTCCTCGTCGGTGCGGGCCCAGCGGTTCGACGGGCGCGCGGAGCCGGCCGGCGAGGTGCGGCGGGAGGAGTACGAGACCGACGATCCCGCCCAGGTCGCGGCGGCCGCCCGGCGGGTGCTCGCGGGCGACGAGGCGGATGCGACCTCGTGCTTCGCGCACAGCCTCGTCGCCGTCGACGAGGAGTGGAACGCGCTCACGCCGATTCTCGGCTGGCGCGACACGCGCAGCGCCGCCTCCGCCGAGTGGCTGGCGCGGCGGCTCGACGCCGAGGCGGTGCACGCGCGCACCGGCGCCTTCCTCCACCCGTCGTTCTGGCCGGCCAAGCTCGCCTGGCTCGCCGAGACTCAGCCCGACGACTTCCGCCGAGCGAGGTGGTTCGTCTCCTTCGCCGACTACCTGCGCGGGAAGCCCGAGACGAGCCTCGGCATGGCCTCCACGAGCGGACTCCTCGACCTCGCGCCCTTGTCCTGGGACGAGGAGCTGCTCACCATCCTGGGCGTCGACGTGGAACGGCTACCGCAGCTCACGGCGGACGCGCCGGTCTGGCCCGACGCGGCCTGCTCGAACGCCGGCGCCGGCTGCACGACGCGCGAGCGAGCCGCGCTCATGGTCGGCACGTCGGGCGCGTTCCGGGTGCTGTACGAGAGCGAGCAGCCACAGCCCGGGCCCGGCCTCTTCCTCTACCTCGCGGACGAGCGGCGAGTCGTCGAGGGCGGCGCGCTCTCGGATGGCGGCAACCTCTACGACTGGCTGCAGCGGACGCTCGCCGACGCGTCGGGCTCGCTCGCGGAGCGGGACCCGCGCGACCACGGGCTCGTCTTCCTGCCCTTCCTCGGCGGCGAGCGCTCCACCGGCTGGAACCCGCACGCCCGCGGGGCCGTCCACGGGCTCACCTTCGAGACGACGCCGCTCGACCTGCGACAGGCGGCCTACGAGGGCGTCGCGTTCCGCTTCGCCGCGATCGCCGACCTGCTGCCGGACGTGAGCGAGGTCGTCGCGACCGGCGGCGGCCTCCTCCACGACCGCGACTGGATCCAGATCATGGCCGACGCGCTCGCGCGGCCGGTCCACGTCTCGGGCGTGCCGGAGGCGTCGCTGCGCGGCGCCGCAGTCCTCGCGCTCGAGCGTCTCGGGCACGAGGTCGCGGCGGCGCCCCTCGCCGGCGTCGTCGAGCCGCGCCCGGACCGCGCCGAGGCATACCGCGCCGCGCGCGAGGCGCAGCAGCGGCTCTACGACGCGCTGACCTGATCCCGTACGAGGCTGCGCGCGGCGGCCGCGATGCCGTCGGCGTCGATGCCGGCCTCGGCCAGCAGCTCCTCCGGCTTGCCGGAGTGCGGCATTCCGTGCACCGCCAGCCGCACGACCTGTGGCCGCTCGTCGGCGTCGCCGAGCGCCGACAGGACGGCCTCGCCGAGGCCGCCTTCGGGCCAGTGGTCCTCGGCGGTGACGATCGGGCACGTGAGCGAGCGCAGCGTCTCGGTGTCGAGCGGCTTGATCGAGTAGAGGTCGACGACCCGCGCCTCGATCCCCTCCTGCGCGAGCGTCTCGGCTGCCTTCAGCGCCTCGTGGACGGTGATCCCCGCACCGACGAGCGCGACGTCGCCGCCTTCCCGCAGGGTGCGCGAGCCGCCGATCTCGAACCGCTCGTCGGGCCCGTAGACGACCGGAGTCGCGGGGCGCAGCGTCCGCAGATAGACGATCCCGTCCGTGTCGGCCATCTTCTCCACGAGCTTCGCCGTCTGGTTCCCGTCGCACGGGTGAAGCACCGTCGAGCCGTGGACGGCGCGCAGGGCGGCGATGTCCTCGAGCGCCATCTGCGACGGCCCGTCCTCGCCGATCGAGACGCCGGCGTGCGAGCCGCAGAGGCAATAGTTGGCGCGGCTGATCGCGGACATGCGGATGAAGTCGTAGGCCCGCGAGAGGAAGGCGGCGAAGGTGGAGGCGAACGGCCGCCAGCCGAGCACCTGCATGCCGACCGCGGTCGCGACCATCTGCTGCTCGGCGATGTACATCTCGAAGTAGCGGTCGGGAAGCGCCTCGCGAAACTCGTCGGCGTACGTCGAGTTCGAGACCTCGCCGTCGAGCGCGACGACGTCGCCGCGCGCCTTGCCGAGCGCCGCGAGCGCGTCGCCGTACGCCTTCCGCGTCGCCACCTCCGAGCCGAGCTCGTACCGCGGCAGCTCGAGGGTGCCGCCCGGGAACTCGTGCTTCGAGCCGCCCGTCTCCGGCTTCGCGACGTCGATCTTCAGGTTGCGGACACCACCGAGCGTGGCGATCACCTCGTCGGAGTGCTCGAGCGCCTTGCCGTGGAAGCCGTTCTTGTCCTCCACCTCGGGGTCGCCCTTGCCCTTGATCGTCTTCGCCACGATCACGACCGGCTGCCCGGAGACGTCGATCGCCTCGGCGTAGGCGCGGTCGATCGCCTCGACGTCGTGGCCGTCGATCTCGATCGTGTGGCAGCCGAAGGCCTTCGCGCGGTTGACGTAGGAGTCGAGATCCCAGCCGTGCATCGTCTCGCCCCGCTGCCCCAGCCGGTTCACGTCGAGGATCGCGACGAGGTTGTCGAGCTCGTAGAAGGCCGCGTGCTCGAGCGCCTCCCACTGCGACCCCTCGGCGATCTCGCTGTCGCCGCAGAGCGTCCAGACGCGGAACGGGAGCCGGTCGAGCCGCTTGCCCGCGAGCGCCATCCCCACGGCGTACGGCAGCCCCTGCCCGAGCGATCCGGTCGCGACGTCGACCCAGGGGATCCGGGGCGTTGGATGCCCTTCGAAGACGGAGTCGAACTGCCGGTAGGTCAGCAACTCCTCCTCCGAGATCGCACCGGCGGCGCGGAAGATCGCGTAGAGGAGGGTCGAGGCATGGCCCTTCGAGAAGACGAGCCGGTCGTTGTGCGGGTCGTGCGGGTTGGCGAAGTCGTAGCGCAGGTACTTGGCGAGGAGGACGGCCATGAGGTCGGCCGCCGACATCCCCGAGGTGGGGTGACCGGAGCCCGCCTGCGCGGCGGGGCGGATCGCGTCCACCCGCAGCTGCTGCCCCAGCTCCTGCCAAAGCTCGACGTCGTTCATGCAGACGATTCTATGTACGGTCCTGCCCGTGAAGGTCGCAGTGGCGTTCGACCATCGTGGCGTCCATCTGCGCGACGAGGTCCTCGAGACGCTGCGGGAGGGCGGCCACGAGATCGTCGACCTCGGCACCGACACCGACGCGGTGAGGATCGACTACCCGGACAAGGCCGCCGAGCTCGGCGCCGCGCTCAAGGAGGGCGAGGCGGAGCGCGGGGTCCTGGTGTGCGGCTCGGGCGTAGGGGCCGCGGTGGCCGCGTGCAAGATCGCCGGGATCCGGGCAGCAATCTGTCACGACGTGTACTCCGCACACCAGGGCGTCGAGCACGACGACATGAACGTGCTCTGCCTCGGCTCCGAGGTCGTCGGCCCCAGCCTCGCCGCAGACCTCGTGCGCACCTTCCTCGCCGCACGGTTCGACGGAGGAGAGCGTTACGTCGCCAGACTGGAGAAGATCCGACGCATGGAAGAAGGGATGCGGAATGGCTGAATCGAGACTGCACAAGCTGAGCGCGCGGGGCCAGTCGGTCTGGATCGACTACCTCTCGCGCGACATGCTCGAGACAGGCGAGCTGAAGCGGATGATGGAAGAGGACGCCGTGGTGGGCGTGACCTCGAACCCGACCATCTTCCAGAAGGCGATCTCGCAGGGCAACGCCTACGACGAGCAGCTGAGGGAGCTGCTCGAGCACGAGGACGACCCGAAGGAGATCTTCCTCCGCCTCGCGGTCCGCGACGTCGAGAACGCGCTCACCCTGCTCGCGCCGGTACACGAGCGGAACGCCCAGGACGGCTACGTCTCGATCGAGGTCGACCCGAACTTCGCGTATGACACGAAGGCGACGTATGACGAGGCGATCCGCCTGCACGAGTGGATCGACCGGCCCAACCTCTACGTGAAGATCCCGGGGACGAAGCCGGGCCTGCAGGCGATCGAGGACTGCATCGCCGCCGGCCGCAGCATCAACGTCACGCTGCTCTTCTCGCTGCAGATGCACCAGCAGGCGATGGAGGCCTACGTGCGCGGGCTCGAGCGCTTCGTCGAGGGCGGCGGCGACCCCGCGAAGGTGCGCTCGGTCGCGAGCTTCTTCGTCTCGCGGGTCGACACGGAGGCCGATAAGCGGCTGGAGGCGATCGGGACGGAGGAGGCGCTCGTGCTGCGCGGCAAGCTCGCGATCGCGAACGCCCGCATCGCGTACCAGAACTACAAGCAGGTGTTCTCGGGCGAGCGCTGGGAGAAGCTCGAGACGGCGGGCGCGCTGCCGCAGCGCTGCCTCTGGGCCTCGACCTCGACGAAGAATCCGGAGTACAGGGACGTCCTGTACGTCGAGGAGCTGATCGGCCCGCACACCGTGAACACGATGCCGGAGGAGACGATCCAGGCGTTCCAGGATCACGGCGAAGTGCGCGGCGACACCGTGGACGACGACCTCGACGAGGCGCACGCGCTGCTCGAGGAGAAGCTGCCGGCCGTGGGCGTGGACTACGACGACGTCGTGCTGACGCTCGAGAAGGAAGGCGTGCAGAAGTTCTCGGACTCGTTCGCCGAGCTGCTGGAGGGCGTGCGGGCGAAGCGCGAGGCCGTGGCCGCGTAGGCCGTCGTGGACCGCGAACGGCTGATCGAGGGCATCTGGGAGCGGGATGCCACGACGTGGACCGGAAAGGACGAGGCGCACTGGCTCGGCTGGCTCGACGAACCGCTGCACATGCAGGAGCAGCTCGACGAGATCAAGCGCTTCGCCGACTCGTTGCACGAGGAGGTCGACGACGTCGTGCTGTGCGGGATGGGCGGCTCGTCGCTCGCGCCGGAGGTGCTGCGGCGCTCCTTCGGCGTCGAGTGGTTCCACGTCCTCGACACGACGCACCCGAAGGCGATCCGGGCGCTCGAGGAGAAGCTCGACCTCGAGCGGACGCTCTTCGTCTCGTCCTCCAAGTCCGGGACGACGCTCGAGACGCGTTCCCACACCGACTACTTCTGGGAGAAGACGCGCAAGAGCGGCGGCCGTTTCGCCGCGATCACCGACCCGGGCTCCGAGCTCGAGCACCTGGCGCGCGAGCGCGGCTTCCGAGCGGTCTTCTCGGGCGAGCCCTCCATCGGCGGGCGCTACTCGGCGCTCTCGCCGTTCGGGATCGTGCCTGCGGTGCTGATGGGCGCCGACGCGGCGCG
>DASXDE010000149.1:0-4222 GCA_036490825.1 Gaiellaceae bacterium | reverse complement strand
GAACGCGCGGCACGCCTGGGTGCAGGTGCTCGCCCTGGGCCTCAGCTTCGCGCTGCTCGGCTTCCTCAGCGACAGCGTGTGGGCCGTCGCCGCCGGGACGGTCGCCGACCGGCTGCGCGGCTCGGCCGGAATCGCTCGCGTGCAGCGCTGGCTCGGCGGCGGCGTCCTCGTCGGCCTCGGGATCCTCGCCGCGGTGTGGTCGCCGAGCCGGGCGCGGTGAGCGTGCGCGAGCTCCGGTCGGACGACTGGCCGGCGGTGCGCGCGATCTACGAGGACGGGATCCGCGGCGGGGACGCGACCTTCGAGACCGAGCCGCCGTCGTGGGAGAACTGGGACGCGGCCCATCCCGAGCTGCGTCTCGTCGCCGAGCGGGACGGCGAGGTCGTCGGCTGGGCGGCGCTCTCGCCCTCCTCTGCACGTCACTGCTACCGCGGGGTCGGTGACGTGAGCGTTTACGTCGCCGCAGACGCGCGAGGCGCCGGCCTCGGCCGAATGCTGCTCGAGCGCCTCGTCGAGCTCTTCGAGCAGGCCGACTACTGGACGCTGACCGCGGGCGTCTTCCCGGAGAACGAGGCGTCGCTCCGGCTCCACCGCGCCTGCGGCTTCCGCGAGGTCGGGACGCGCGAGAGGCTCGGCGAGTCGGGCGGGATCTGGCGGGACGTCGTCCTGCTCGAGCGGCGCTCTACGCTGATCGGGATGTGAGGTACCAGTTCGTCGATTGCCGCTGGGAGCTCGGAGATCGCGGCCGGGGACGCGAGCTCTACCTCGCAGGCCATGTTCCGGGCGCGTCGTTCCTCGACGTGGACGACGACCTGTCGGACCTCTCGGTCGAGAACGCAGGGCGGCATCCGCTGCCCTCGCCGGAGAAATTCGCTGCCGCCGCGGGAGGCGCAGGGATCGGCGCGGGTGTCTTCGTCGTCGCCTACGGCTCGCTCGGCGGCGCCGAGCGGCTCTGGTGGCTGCTCCGCCATCTCGGCCACGAGGAGTGCGCCGTCCTGCTCGGCGGGATCGAGGCGTGGGGAGGCGAGCTCCGGGCCGGGGAGGAGGCCGTCGAGCCCGCCGCGTTCGTTCCGCGCGAGCGGAGCGGCGACACGATCGCGGCGGAGGAGATCGTGCGCCGCCTGGCCGACCCGTCGCTCACGCTCGTCGACGCCCGCACGGCCAACCGATGGCGGGGCGAGTCGAACGAGATCGACCACCTACCGGGCCGGATCCCCGGCGCCGCGAACGCGCCCTGGACCGAGCCACTGCCCGAGTTGCCGGCCGGTGAGCTCGTGGCCTACTGCGGCTCGGGGGTCACCTCGTGCGTCACCCTCCACCGCGCCTGGCTCGTCGGCCGCGAAGGGCGCCTGTACCCGGGCTCGTGGAGCGAGTGGTCGCAGCGCGGGCTGCCGCTCGAGCGGGGCTAGCGCCGCGAGACGGCCGAGCTCGCGGCCGAGAAGGCGAGCTTCGACAGCGTTCCCGGTCGCTGCGCGCCCCTGATCGTCATGCGCAAGGCGTACGCGAACCCCTCCACGTCCTCGTCGCTCACGACGAGCGGCGGCAGGATCCGGATCACCGCCATGTCGTGACCAGCGACCTGGGTGAGGATGTGGTGCTTGGTGAAGAGCGGCACGACGACGAGCTGGGCGAAGAGGCCTCGCTGGGCGCGCTCGATCAGCCGGTACCTGCGGCCGCCGCCCGCCGGCTCGCCGAACTCGATCGCCCACGCGAGCCCGAGCCCGCGCACGTCGCGCACGACCTCGAACTCCTCCACGAGTGGTCGCGTCAGCTCGAGCAGCCGGTCGCCCAGCCGCGCGCTCTCCTCGACGAGCCGCTGCTCGCGGAGCTCGTGCAGCGTCGCGAGGCCGGCGGCCATGGCGAGCTCGTTCGGCGCGAAGGTCGAGCCGTGCGACATCGCGTGCGACATGGAGTCGAAGACCGCCTCGTGCACCGAGCGCGCCATGAGGAGCGCGCCGACCGGGACGTAGCCGCCCGAGAGCGTCTTCGCCACCGTCACGAGATCCGGCTCGAGGCCCCAGTGCTGGAAGGCGAACATCCGCCCCGTCCGGCCGAAGCCCGTCATCACCTCGTCGACGCAGAACAGCGTCCCGTAGCGGCGGCACAGCTCCTGGGCGCCCTCGAGGTAGCCCGCCGGCGGCAGGTGGATGCCCTTGCCCTGCACCGGCTCGACGAGGAAGAGCGCCACGTCCTCGCGCCGCAGCTCGACCTCGAGTGCCTCGAGGTCGCCGAACGGCACCTGCTCGAAGCCGGGCAGCAGCGGCTGGAACCGCGCAGTGAACTCGGCGTTGCCGTTCGCCGAGAGGGAGCCGAGCGTGAGGCCATGGAAGCCGTGCTCCGCCGAGAGGACGCGCTCGCGCTTCGTCGCCGCCCGGCCGAGCTTGAGCGCCGCCTCGACCGCTTCCGTGCCGGAGCTCGTGAACAGGCAGCGCTCGATCCGGCCGCCGGCGAGCCCGATCAGCCCCTCCGCCAGCAGCCCTGGGAGGAGCGTCGTTCCGAGCGCGAGCATCCCGGGCGTCTCGAGCGCGAGCGCCTCGGCGAGCGTGGCGCGGATGCGCGGGTTGTTCCGGCCGACGCCGTACATCCCGAAGCCTCCGAGCAGGTCGAGGAAGCGAGTGCCGTCGGCGTCGTAGAGGTACGCGCCCTCGGCGCGCGCCCAGGTGCGGTCGAAGCCGATGGTGCGCAGGACGCGCACGAACTGCGGGTTGATGGTGCGCGCCCAGAGGTCGAGATCCTCGCCGCGCCGCGAGTCGAGCAGCGCCTCGAGGCTGAAATCGCTCATCGAGCAGGACTTTAGCCCGTGCGTTTTCGTTCCCCGCGCCCCGGGTAGCCCGAAGCGCATGACAGGTCTGGGCAAGCTGGTCCTGCGGGCGACGATCGGCGGCTACTTCTTCGGGCACGGGATGCAGAAGCTCGTCGGCTGGTTCGGCGGTCACGGCCCGGACGGAACCGGCGAGTACTTCGAGCAGATCGGCCTGAAGCCGGGACGCGAGAGCGCGCTGCTCGCCGGCGCGGCCGAGGCGGGCGGCGGCTCGCTCCTCGCGCTCGGGCTCTTCACGCCTGCTGCGGTGAGCATGCTCACCGGGGTCATGACGAATGCGATCCGGCACGTGCACCGCGCGAACGGTCTCTGGGTCACGGACGGCGGCGTCGAGTATCCCGTCGTGATCCTCGCGGCGCTGGCGGCGATCGCGGACGGCGGGCCTGGGCGCTTCTCACTGGACGAAGCTCTCGGAATGCGGCTGCGCGGGCCAATCGTGGCCGCCATCGCGATGGGCGCCGGGGCCGCCGGGGCCGTCTATGTCGCCGAGCACGGCCAGGAGCTCTTCGAGGCCCGCGACGCGGACGAAGCGCTGAACCGCTCGACGGAGCGAGTCGGGGCCGAGAGCTAGAGGCTTGATGTGAAACCGGCGCGGTGCCGGATGACGCCGCAGACGCGGCGCAGGATCGCCACGTCCGGCCGCGACCGGTAGCGCTGCTACCGGCCCGCGACCGGCCGCGACGCCCTGCTTGGCCTGCGACGCCCCCGACAGCGCGCCAATTTCACATCAAGCCTCTAGCCGAACTCCGCGATCAGCCGCTCCGCATACCAGTCCTCCCAGCGCTCGTCGCGTGGCTCGGTCGTGTAGTCGCGGTCGAGCTGCACGAGCGCGTGGACGAGGTGGCTGCGGACGGGAGCCGAGCCGAGCAGCTGCGCCAGCTCCGAGTGGTCAAGCAGCCAGTCGGCGTACCACGACGCCCAGTCGGGATCGTCGCCGTCCACGATCCGGTAGACGACGTGATGCGTCTCGCCCGCCTCGTGCAGGAGGTCGGCGACGGCGGACGGGTCGGCCATACCGCCGATCCTCGCACGTTCGGCGGGCGCGGCACAATGTCCCGTGGCCCCCGTAGCTCAGTGGATAGAGCAGCGGTTTCCTAAACCGCGTGCGCATGTTCGATTCATGCCGGGGGCACTAACAGGTCAGGCCGTTTGGGAAGCCCAATCGTCGCGCGTCAGCGGTCCCGGGAGGTCCCGGTGCCTCTTGGCTCGAGCTCAGGCCACGCGCGCCAAACCTGCAACTGGGGAGGGGTTTGAACCCTCATGCGCTTAACGACTGCTAGGTCCCTCGGCACCGCTGACCTTCAGTGGCTCGACTCGCAGACCGGGCGGTACGCCCGCTGGCCCAGGAACTCGTTCCACTCTCTGTGCGTGAGGTCGCGATGCGCGACGCGACAGGCTTGG
>DASXDE010000148.1:0-11253 GCA_036490825.1 Gaiellaceae bacterium | reverse complement strand
GATCAGCCTCTCCCTCGCCGTGATGGTCGTGGCGAGGGCCGTGAACGTCCTCGGTTAGCTAGGGGTCTTTGGCAAAAATCAGGCTGAGCCGCCGGCGCACACTGCTCGCCCGCTGAGCGGCGTCCTCGGTCGCCCGAATAGCGCTGCTATTCGGGCTCCCTGCGTCCTTGTCCGCGAACGACCATCGCACGCCGACGACGAGCGGCTTTCCGCCAAACCCTCCTAGATTTAGACTCCGTCCGTGTTCGAGATCGGCAACAGCCTGCGGGCGGCGCGAGAGCGGCAGGGGCTCGGCTATCCGGAGATCGAGCTCGCGACGAAGATCCGCGCGAAGTACATCCGGGCTCTCGAGGAAGAGGACTTCACGGCGATCCCCGGCGACGCCTACATTCGCGGCTTCCTCAGGTCGTACGCCGAGTACCTCGGGCTCGACGGCGACGTGTACGTGGACGAATACGCCTCCCGCTTCATCACGAGCTGGCGCGACGAGCTCCCGCCGCGGCCGGAAGGGCGCCGGATCCGCCCGCGCCAGCGCCCTCTCGAGCGGCGCGCCGTGCTCCTCGTGCTGGTGGGGATCGCCGCCGTGACGGCGCTCGTCTTCGTGGCGTGGCGCTACGGCGGATCGACGTCGGGCGCGCCGAATCCCGGGACGCAGAAGAAGCGACAGCACCGTTCGACGCCGGCGCGCCAGCTCGTCCTGCGCGGGATCGGCCGCGGCACGTACGTCGAGGTGTGGCGCGACAAGGCGTCGGGCAAGGTCGATCTGCAGGGAACCGTGGGAGCGGGGGAGACCGACAGGCTCGCGGGCACCCGGTTCTACCTTCTCGTGCGGCGACCGGCCGGCCTGCGGATCACGCTCAACGGGCGCGCCGTTGCACTCCCGCCCGTGCACAACCTCCGCGTCCTCGTCACACCGCAGAAGACGACACAGCTCCGAGGTTGACGGCGCGGCCACGCGCGGTCGTCGTCGTCACGGGCAGCGAGCTCGTCCGTGGCGAGCGCACCGACCGGAACGGCCCCTTCCTCGCCGCCGAGGCGCTGAGGCACGGGCTCGAGCCGGCGCACATCACGATCGTCGGAGACGCGCCCGCGGAGCTGGAGGCGGCGCTGCGCGAGGGGCTCGAGGCCGATGCGTGCCTCGTCTCCGGCGGCCTCGGGCCAACCCACGACGACCGCACGGTCGAGCTGCTGGCCAGGGCCGCCGGGCTCGAGCTCGTCGTCGACGAGGCGCTCGAGCAGGAGATCGAGTCGATCTCGCGGGCGGTCGCGGAACGGCTGCGCAGGCCGTACGCCGACTTCGCGCCCGGCGTCACGAAACAGGCGACGCGGCCCGCCTCCGCGGTCTCGATCGGCCTCGCCGGGACGGCGCCGGGGCTCGTCTTCCGCGCGCCGACGGGCTGCGTCGTCGCCGTCTTGCCCGGACCTCCCGCCGAGCTGCGCAGGCTATGGCCGAACACGCTCGCGAGTGAGCCGATGCAAGAGCTGCTGGCGCGAACCAGACCGCCGGGGCGGCGTGTACTGCGGCTCTTCGGCGTGAGCGAGTCGGCGGTCGCACGGGCTCTCGCCGAGTCCGGCGGCGACGGCGCGGGCGTCGAGGCGACGATCTGCGCGCGGGAGTTCGAGATCCACGTCGACCTCCTCGTCGAGCCCGAGGCCGACGAGCGGGCCGACGCGCTCGAATCGGCTCTAGCGGAGCGGCTCGAGCGGTGGCTGTTCGGGCGGGACGAACGGCGCGTGGAGGAGCTCGTGCTCTCGCTCGCGGCCGCGCGCGGGCTGCGGCTCGCGACGGCCGAGTCGTGCACCGGCGGCCTGGTCGCGGCGCGGCTCACCGACGTGCCGGGCTCGAGTGCGAGCTTCGTCGGCGGCGTCGTCGCGTACGCGGACGAGGTGAAGCGGAGCGAGCTCGACGTGCCAGAGGAGCTGCTGGCGGAGCACGGCGCCGTCTCCGCCGAGGTCGCGGCTGCGATGGCGGAGGGAGCGCGGCGCCGGCTGGGCGCGGACGTCGCCGTCGCCGTGACCGGCGTCGCGGGCCCCGGCGGCGGGACGGCGGAGAAGCCCGTGGGACGTGTCTACCTCCACGCCTCGGGGCGGGAGGGCTCGCTGGCGCGGATGCTCGACCTGCCCGGCGAGCGCGAGCAGATTCGCGTGCGGGCGACGGTAACGGCGCTGCACCTCCTGCGTGCGCTCTTGACGGGAAGCCGCGACGAAGCCGTATGACCCCGGCGGCTAGCGTGGGCGGCGATGAACGGCTCCGGCTCTTCCTCGCGCTTCGCGTGCCCGAGGACGTCCTCGACGAGATCGTGCGCTGGCAGCGCGACGAGCTGCCCGGCAGCGTCCGGATCGTCCCGCGCCAGCACCTGCACGTCACGCTCGCCTTCCTCGGCCACCGGCCCGCAGGCGAGCTCGAGGCGATCGTCGGCGCATTGCGCGAGGCCGCGGCCGGGGTGGAGGAGATACGGCTCACGCCCGTCCGCTACCGCGAGACGCGGGGCGTCGGCATGCTCGTACTCGAGGACGAGCGCCGCAGCGCGGCCGTGCTCGCCGGCGACCTGCAGGAGCGGCTCGAGCGGCTCGGGGTCTACCGCCGCGGGGGTCGGCCCTGGCTGCCGCATCTCACGGTCGCGCGCTGGCGCGAGCGTCCGCGACTGCGTCCGGAACCGCCGCCACGACGAACGTTTGTTCCGTCCGACGCGGCTGCTTACCTATCCCGACTGCACCCCGGCGGGGCGCGGTACGAAGTCTTGGAATCTGTCGCTCTAGGAGGCTGAGGTGGACAAGCACGAAGCACTCGACGTGGCGCTCGGCCAGATCGAGCGGCAGTTCGGCAAGGGATCGGTCATGAAGATGAACGACCGCGCCGCCGTCTCGGTCGGCGCCGTCTCCACCGGCTCGCTCGCGCTCGATCTCGCGCTCGGGATCGGCGGGCTGCCGCGTGGCCGCATCGTCGAGATCTTCGGGCCCGAGTCCTCCGGCAAGACGACCCTCGTCTACCACGTGATCGCCGAGGCGCAACGGAAGGGCGGCATCTGCGCCTTCATCGACGCCGAGCACGCGATGGACCCGGCGTACGCCAAGCGGATCGGCGTCGACATCGACAACCTCCTCGTCTCGCAGCCCGACACGGGCGAGCAGGCGCTCGAGATCACGGAGCTCCTCATCCGCTCCGGCGCGCTCGACGTCGTCGCGATCGACTCGGTCGCGGCGCTGACCCCGAAGGCCGAGATCGAAGGCGAGATGGGCGACTCCCACGTCGGCCTGCAGGCGCGCCTCATGAGCCAGGCGCTGCGCAAGCTCGCCGGCACCCTCAACCGCACCGACACGATCTGCCTCTTCACCAACCAGCTGCGCGAGAAGATCGGCGTCATGTTCGGAAACCCCGAGACGACGCCGGGTGGCCGAGCGCTGAAGTTCTACTCGTCCGTGCGGCTCGACATCCGCCGGATCGAGACGCTGAAGGAGGGCGTGGAGGCGTTCGGCAACCGCGTCCGCGTCAAGGTCGTGAAGAACAAGGTCGCGCCGCCGTTCAAGCAGGCGGAGTTCGACATCATCTACGGCTCCGGCGTCTCGTGGGAAGGCACGGTGCTCGACTCGGGGCTCGAGCGGAAGGTCGTGACGAAGTCGGGCTCGTACTTCAGCTTCGGCGACGAGCGGCTCGGCCAGGGGCGCCAGAACGCGACCGCCTTCCTCCGCGAGCACCCCGACGTGACGCAGCAGATCCTCCAGCAGATCCAGCTGGAGCTCGGCCCGGACCAGATCGCCTCCGCACGACTGCTGCCGGTGGAGAAGTCCGGTGAGGAGTACGAGAAGAGCGGTGGCGGCAACGGCAAGGCAAAGGCGGAGGTGGCGGCGGAGGCGCTCGCGGCGGCCGAAGCAGACGGTTGACGCCGACCGTCACGGGCCTGCGCGAGCGCAAGCGCGGACTGGTCGCCGTCGAGCTCGACGGCAAGGCGTGGCGCGTGCTGCCGGCGGATGCCGTCGTGCGCGCGGGGCTCGTGCCCGGGCGGCGGCTCGACCGGCCGACGGCACGGAAGCTTGCGCGCGAAGTGCGCCGGGCGAGGGCGCTGACCGCGGCCACACGGTCGCTCGCTGCGAGCGACCGCTCGCAACGCGCTCTCGAGCAGCGGTTGGCGCGGGCCGGGCACTCCGTCGCCGCCCGCGAGGATGCGATCGCAGCCCTCGGTCGCGCCGGGCTCGTCGACGACCTCCGGCTCGCGCAGAGCCGCGCGGAGCGCCTGGCGCGGCGAGGCTACGGGGACACCGCGATCCGGGCCGACCTCGAGCGGCGCCTGATCCCGGCGGAGACAGCCGCCGACGCGGTGGCCGCTCTCGAGCCCGAGCTCGATCGCGTGCGCACGGTGCTCAAGGAGGAGGTTCTCGGTCCGACTGCCCTCCGCCGCCTCGCCGCGCGCGGCTTCTCACGCGACACGCTCGACGAGGTCGCCTCCACGTTTGCGCAGGGGACCTGAAACGCGGTACGATGGCGAGGCATTCCATTCGACGTTTTGCCTGCAAAAGCAGCTTTTCCGAAACCCGAAATCCGATGATCGATCACCCATGTCCGACGACTCGGAGGTTGCGCGCGAGTTAGCGCGGCGACGTCCGGCGGGCCGGTTGCCCGCCGGAGCAAGGCTTCTGGGATAGCTGCCGGCTGGGCCGGCGCTGGATGGGACGTGCCGCAGGAGGCGGCTGGATCCCCGACCGAGGAGCCTCACGTGCTGATCGGGATCGGAATTGCCATCGGGATCGCGGGAGGAGCAGCCCTTGCCCTGCTCGCCGTCTCCGTCTTCGGCACGACCGGGGTGTCGAAGGCGCGGCGGATCCGAGACCAGCTGCTGGAGGATGCGCAGCGCGAGGGCGACGCGGTCCGGCGGGAGGCGCAGGTCGAGGCGCGGGAGCAGGCCGTGCGGCTGCGGAGCGAGATCGACACGGAGCTCACCGACCGTCGCGCCCAGGTGATGAAGATCGAGGAGCGCGTCCTCGCGAAGGAGCTCGAGGTCGAGAAAAAGCTCGAGGAGCTCACCCGGCGTGACCAGGGGCTCGCCGACAGGGAAGAGCACATCCGGAGCCTCCAGGAGGAGCTCAAGGAGGCGAAGGCCGAGCAGCTCGCCGAGCTCGAGCGTGTGGGCGGGCTGACGCAGGCGGAGGCAAGGGCGCTGCTGCTCGAGCGCGGGGTGGAACAGGCGCGGCACGAGCTCGCGCGACGCGTCCGGACGCTCGAGGACGAGGCCCGCGCGGAGTCGAAACGTCGCGCCCGGAACCTCGTGGCCGACGCCCTGCAGCGCGTCGCCGCGAGCCATACCGCCGAGACGACGGTGACCGTGGTCGAGCTCCCGTCCGACGACATGAAGGGACGGATCATCGGCCGTGAGGGCCGCAACATCCGTGCGCTCGAGCACTTGACCGGCGTCGACTTCATCGTCGACGACACGCCGCACGCGGTCGTGCTCTCGTCCTTCGATGGGCTCCGCCGCGAGGTCGCGCGGCTCACGGTGACGAAGCTCCTCGAGGACGGCCGGATCCACCCGGCGCGGATCGAGGAGACCTACTACGAGTCGAAGGCGGAGGTCGAGGAGGTCGTGCGTCAGGCCGGCGAGCAGGCGGTCTTCGAGGCGAACTGCGGGCCGTTCCACGACGAGCTCGTGCAGATCCTGGGCCGGCTCCGCTTCCGCACGAGCTACGGCCAGAACGTCCTCAAGCACACGCTCGAGGTCGTCCACCTCGCCGGGATCATGGCGACGGAGCTCGAGGCGAGCGTCCAGACGGCGAAGCGCGCAGCGATGCTGCACGACATCGGCAAGGCGATGACTCACGAGATCGAGGGCTCGCACGCGCTCATCTCCGCCCAGCTCGCGCGGCGCTATGGCGAGTCGCAGGGCGTCGTGCACGCGATCGAGGCGCACCACTACGAGGTCCAGCCGCAGACCGTCGAGGCCGTCCTGCTGATCTCCGCCGACGCGGTCTCGGCGAGCCGCCCGGGCGCGCGCGGCGAGAGCCTCGAGCAGTACATCAAGCGCCTCGAAGCCCTCGAGGGGCTGGCGGCCTCCAAGCCGGGTGTCGAGAAGGTCTATGCCCTGCAGGCCGGCCGTGAGATCCGGGTGATCGTCAGTCCCGGCGACGTCGGCGACGACGAGGCGGCGCTCCTCGCGCACGAGATCGCGCGCGAGATCGAGGATCGGCTCGAATACCCCGGCCAGGTGAAGGTGACCGTGATCCGCGAGAGCCGCGCAATAGAGGTCGCGAAGAACCACTCCGCCACGAGCGCGCCCCCGTCGGCGCCCGAGCAGCCTGAGCGGGCTGCCGACTCGCCCATCCAGGCCGCGTAGCAGGCGGGGCTACCCTACGCGCCGTGAAGCGGTACCACGTCACGACGTTCGGGTGTCAGATGAACGCCCACGACTCCGAGCGGATCAAGGGCCTGCTCGAGGAGCTCGGCCTCGGTGAGGCTCGTTCGCAGGAAGAGGCCGACGTGATCGTCCTCAACACCTGCACGATCCGCGAGAAGCCCGACACGCGCTTCGCCGCGCACATGGGCGACGCCGCCAAGCTCAAGCGCGAGCGGCCCGGGACGATCATCGCGGTCGGCGGCTGCTACGCGGAGGCGCAGCGGGAACGGCTGTTCACGCTCTATCCCGCGGTCGACGTCGCGTTCGGGCCCGGGACGATCTCGCACCTCGGCGCCTGGCTCGGCGCTGGCGGCGAGGGAGTCGAGCGGGGCGCGTTCGGCACCGGCGAGGAGCGCGCCTTCGCGGCGGCGCTGCCGGTGCGACGCGAGCGGCGCTTCCACGCCTGGGTGCAGGTCTCGATGGGCTGCAACTCCGTGTGCTCGTACTGCATCGTCCCCGCCGTCCGCGGCCGGGAGATCTCCCGCCGGGCGGGCGAGGTCGTCGCGGAGGTCGAGGGGCTCGCGGCGGAGGGTGTCCGCGAGGTGACGCTGCTGGGCCAGAACGTGAACTCGTACGGCCGGGACGTCGGCTCGAGCTTCGCGGAGCTTCTGCGCGCGGTCGACGCGGTCGCGGGCATCGAGCGGATCCGCTTCACGAGCCCGCACCCGAAGGATTTCCGCCGCGACGTGATCGCCGCGATGGCCGAGTGTGCCGCGGTCTGCGAGCACGCGCACCTGCCTCTCCAGTCCGGGTCGAGCCGCCTCCTCAAGGCGATGCGGCGCACGTATTCGCGCGAGCGCTACCTGCGGCTCGCCGGGGAGCTCCGGGCCGGCATTCCGGACCTCGCGCTCACGACCGACGTCATCGTCGGCTTCCCCGGCGAGACCGAGGACGACTTCCTCGAGACCCTCGAGGTCGTGGAGGAGGTGGGCTTCGACGGCGCCTTCACCTTCGTCTACTCACCACGCGCGGGGACCGAGGCCGCGGCGATGCCCGATCAGGTGTCGGACGAGGTGAAGCGCGAGCGCATCGAGCGGCTCGTCGAGGTTGTGCAGCGGGTCGCGGCGGAGCGGAACGCCGGGCGCGTGGGGCTGGTCGAGGAGGTGCTCGTGGAGGGGCCGAGTCGCACCGACCCGCACTTCCTGCGCGGCCGCACGCGCCGGAACACGACGGTGAACTTCAGCGGCAACGCCGCTCCGGGCGACCTCGTCCCGGTGACGATCGAGGCCGCCACGTCGACGACGCTCGCCGGCGCCCAGCTTGCAGCAGTTGCCGCGTAGAGATCTCGTCTGGGACGGCTGTCTCAACGTCCGTGACCTCGGCGGGCTGCCGACGCAGGACGGGGGCGAGACGCGCGTCGGCGCCGTCGTGCGGGCAGACAGCGTCCGGCAACTGAGCCCGGAGGGGTGGCAGGCACTCGTCGACCACGGCATCCGCACCGTGATCGACCTCCGCGGCGACCACGAGCGAGCGGAGGATCCGCCGGCGGAGCTGCCGGTCGAAGTTCTGCACGTGCCGTTCATGGAGGCCGGCGAGGCGGAACTGGAGGAGATGGGCGAGCAGCTCGATGCGGCGGTCGCGGCGGCGCCGGACGCAATGACGTCGACCCGGGACGTGTATCTCATCTTTCTCGAGCGTTTTCGCTCCAATGTGGCGGCCGCCGTGCGCGCCGTCGCCAAGGCGCCGGCAGGCGGAGTCGTCATCCACTGCGCCGGCGGCAAGGACCGCACCGGCCTGCTGTCGGCGTTCCTGCTCCACGTGGCAGGCGTGGCGAATGAGGACATCGCAGTCGACTACGCGCTGAGCGAGGAGCGGTTGCGCTCACGGCACGAGGCGTGGTTCGAGGCCGCCGAGAGCGAGGAGGAGCTCGAGCGGCTCCGGCGGATCGCTCAGACGCCGGCCGCTTCGATGGTCGGCGTGCTCGGCGAGCTCGAGCGGCGCTACGGCGGCGTGAAGTCGTATCTTCGCGACACCGGCGTGACGAGCGAAGAGCTCGAGCTCGTCCGCGAACGGTTACGTGGCTGAACGCGTGATCGGCCTCTTCGGGCCGACCGCGAGCGGGAAGTCGGACGTTGCGGCCGCCATCGCGGAGCAGTTGCCCGCCGAGGTCGTCTCGGCCGACGCGATGCAGGTCTACGACGGCGTGCCCATTCTGACCAACCGCTCGCCGCATCCGGAACGCCTCGTCGGGATCTGGCCGCTCTCGCACGTCGCGTCGGTGGGGGCGTATGCACCGCTTGCGCACGCGGCGGTGGACGAGATCCTCGCCGCCGGGAGGACGCCGCTCGTCGTCGGCGGAACCGGTCTCTACTTCCGGGCCGCGCTCGCCGAGCTCGAGCTACCCCCGGCACCCGAGCCCGGGGCGCGCGGGCGCTGGGAGCGGCTCTACGAGGAGGCCGGGGCAGCGGCAGCGCATGCGCGACTCGCGGAGCTCGATCAGCCGGCCGCCGCGAGGGTCCATGCGAACGACCGCAGGCGCGTCGTCCGCGCGCTCGAGCTCGCCCAGACCGGACGGTCGCTCGTGCCGCGGCGAGAAGGTCTCTTCGTTGGCGGCTGGCGGCATCCGACGCTCGTGGTCGGCCTCGACGTCCCCAAGCCGGAGCTCGACCGCCGCATAGCAGACCGGACGAGGCGTATGTTCGAGGCCGGCGTCGAGGAAGAGGTTCGTGACGCGCTTGCCGCCCAGCTGTCCGTAACGGCAAGGAAAGTGATCGGCCTCGACGAGGTCGCGACGCTGCCACGCGAAGAGGCGATCGCCGCGCTTGCGGCACGGACGCGGCGCTACGCCGCCTACCAGCGCAAGTGGCTGCGGCGGCTCGAAGGGCTCGTTATCGTCGCGGCCGACCGTCCGCCGGAGGAGACCGCCGCTGAGATCGTCGCGCTGGCACGCACACGGGAACGTCTACCTCGTCCATGAGGGGCCGGTGGCCGGTCTCGACCTGTCCGGCACGGACGGCGCGGTCGAGGTGCTCGCCGTCGAGGGCGACGACGTGACGATCGGCATCGTCAACCCGGACGGCTTCCGTGCCGAGATGTCGGGCAACGGAACGCGGATCGCGGCCGCCTGGCTCATGAGCCGCACCGGCTCCGAGACGGCTCGCGTGCACGTGGGATCGCGGACGGTCGAGGTGCGCCGGACGGCGGACGGGCTCTTCGAGTCGGAGTTCGGCCCGGTGGAGGTCGGCGCGCTGGAGACGGTGGACGGCATCGAGCTGGTTCCCGTCTCGGTCGGAAACCCTCACGCGGTGGTGGTCGGCGATCCGGAGCGGATCGGGGAGCTCGGCCCGCGGCTCGAGATGCATCCACGGTTCCCGGAGCGGACGAACGTGCAGGTGGTGCGCGTCGACGGCCCAGGCGAGGTCACGGCGCGGGTCTGGGAACGCGGCGTGGGGGAGACGGCCGCGTCGGGGACGAGCGCCGTGGCAGTCGCCGCGGCCACGCACGGCGAGGGCAGCGTCGTCGTGCACTTCTCGGGCGGCGACCTGCAGGTGCGTCTCGCCGGAGGGCGAGCGTGGCTCACAGGGCCGGCGGAGCCATTCGACGATTTGGCGGATTCGCGCGCAGAAGCTTCGACGGATCCGTAGCACCTTCGGAGATAGCGTCGCCTCCGAGGGCGGAGGGAAAGCGCCCCACCCTGGGTGGGGGAGTGCTCGAATCGAACCGCTCCGATCCGGGCCGCCGAGCAGGCGCCAGGGTCAGAACGAGAAGTCGACCGGGGGCATCCGCGCCGGTGGCACTACCGCCTCCACGAGGAAGCCGAGCGAGTCCGCGGTGTCGAAGTAGGCGGCTGCACCGTCGCCGTCGGCGCCGAACGAGTGGATGCGCGCAACCGCGGGATGGCCGGCGGCCTCCATCTCGGCCGTGACCCGCTCGAGCGACTCGACGACGTACCCGACGTGGTGGAATCCCTCGCCTCGCTCGGCGAGCCAGTCTGCGTGAACGCTCGGGCCTTCCTGCGGCTCGATCAGCTCATACTGCGGGCTGCTGTTGTTGAGGGCGAGGCGCAGCGTCCACTCGGCGGGCAGGCCGTTGTACTCGCGGCCCTCGCCATGAGGCCCGAACAGCCAGCCACGCCAGGGCCCGGCGCCGAGCTTCCCGTCGAAATCTCGCACGGCGCGGTCCAGGTCACGGACGACGAACCCGATCTGGAACGGAGCCAGGCCGGCCAGCGACGGCACCACGCTCAGGCGCCGATCTCGAACTCGCGCAGCACGTCGTTCAGGCTCGTCTTCAGATCCGTCTGCGCGCTTCGCCATCCGACGACGAGCGCGCACGCCACCTCGTACGTCCCCGCCGGGAACTCCTTCGGCCGCGTGCCTGGCACGACGACGGCACGCGGCGGGACGTAGCCGCGGTGCTCGACCGGCTCGGGCCCGGTCACGTCGATCACGGGTACCGACCCGGTCAGCGAGACGTTCGGCGCGAGCACGGCGCGCTCGCCGATCAGGACGCCCTCTGTGAGGATGCAGCGAGAGCCGATGAACGCCCCGTCCTCCACGATCACGGGGCGCGCCTGCACCGGCTCGAGCACACCGCCGACCCCGACCCCGCCCGCGAGGTGGACGTCGGCGCCGATCTGTGCGCACGACCCGACCGTGGCCCACGTGTCGACCATCGTGTTCGGGCCGACCCACGCGCCGATGTTGACGTAGCTCGGCATCAGGATCACGCCCGGGGAGAGGAACGAGCCGTACCGCGCGGTCGCGGGCGGCACGACCCGCACGCCGTGCTCCGCGTGGTCGTGCTTGAGCGGGATCTTGTCGAGGTACTCGAACGGGCCGACCTCGATCGGCTCGACCTTCCGCACCCGGAAGTACTCGAGGATCGCCGCCTTCGCCTCCTCGTTCACGCGCCAGTCGCCGTCCACCTT
>DASXDE010000147.1:0-8964 GCA_036490825.1 Gaiellaceae bacterium | reverse complement strand
AGTCCCAGGCGGCGCTGGCAAAGGAGTCTCGGATGAAGCGCACGCATTCCGTTACGACGGCCTGGTGCCCGCCGCCCGGCAGCGCGCGACGTCAGAGCGCGAAGCCGCCGGGGTACGCGTAGTTGACGAAGTACCAGACGTCGAGGCCGATCACGCCGCCGAAGGCCCCGAGCCAGAGGAGGCGATAGACCGGGGACGGATCGCGCCGGACGTGGGTGACGAGCACCCAGCCGAGCACCAGGAGCTGGAAGATCACATAGGCCAGCGGCTTCAACGGCCGCAGGGTAGCCCGCACGCCAGTCGGCGGTATGCGGTGCCGTGTCGTCCGGCGACGGGGCCACGTGTGCGGGAAACCCGCATCGAACCTGCCGCCCGCCACGGATGCCGCGGAGCGCGCGGCTCCCGATCATGCGTGCACGGCACGACACCGGATCCCGCAGATCGAAGGAGTCGCAATGAAGATCCTCACCGCCTTTCTCGTCGCCGCCCTCGTGTTCGGCGGCGGCCAGGCACTTGCAGCGCGGAGCAGCCACCAGCCGATCAGGACGCTGAAGGTCGTCATGCGCGACCCGGGCTGTCACTGGTTCCTCGTCCACGGCAAGTTCGCGGTGACGGCGTCGGTGGCGGGCCCGATCCGGTTGCAGGACTTCGACGAGGCGGCGCTCAAGGTCGTGTCGCGTACCACCGCCCGCCGCGTGGGCATGGGCAAGGCGATCGTCCTCGCCCGCGGCCACTACGTGGTGATGATGGTCGGGCAGGCCGTCGACGACAACTATCTCAAGCTGACCGTCCGCTAGACGACTCAGCTCACCGGGGTGCTCGACCGTCTGCGAGCACCTCGGTGTAGACCTGCTCGAGCTGCGCGGTCGGGTCGCCGAATCGGGCGTGCACCTCGCGGAGGTTCCGCTCGCCGTAGCTGCGGCGCAGCTGCGGGTCGCGCGCCAGGCGGAGGATCGCCCGGGTCACCGCCTCGACGTCGCGGCGCTCGACGACCTCGCCCCCCTCGCCCTGCTGGATCCACTCCTCCATCGATGGAGCGCGCCCCACGACCAGGGGGACGCCGCTCGCCATCGTCTCGAGCAGCGAGGCCGGGGAGGAGTCGACGTCGGCGAGGGTCACCGCGAAGTCGGCCGAGGCGGTCACGGAGGGCAGCTCGGCGGCGGGCACGTCCTGCACGGCCAGGTACGGCTCGAGGCCGAGCTCGGACACGAGCTGCTCGAACTCCGAGCGCGTCCAGCCGCCGCCGGCGCTGGAGAAGAGCCGCAGCTCCGGCACCTCTTCTCTGGCCACTGCAAACGCTCGCAGGAGCACGTCGAGGTTCGTGTACGGGCGGAAGTTGCGGAGCGAGAGGCAGACGATCGCGTCGCCGGGCCAGCCGAGCGCGCGCCAGCGGCCGCGGTCCGCGTGCTCAGGCGAGTAGCCGTCGATGCGGGCGTGCCACAACACGCGGTGGAACTTCGAGCGATCTGCGCCGAGCTCGACCGACGCGTCCTCGAGCGCCTGCGAGTTGACGACGTAGGCGAGGGCCCGGTCGGGCGCGATCGCGACGCGCGCGCGCTCCTCCGCCTCCGGCGACTGCCACGCGTCGACGATCGCGTCCTTCCCCCACGGGCTGACGACGAGCGGCCCGAGCCCGGCGCGCGCCGTCCAGTAGCCGTACGGCAGCAGGTAGTGGGAGTGGACGACGTCGGGCTGGACGCGGCCGGCGAGCTTCCTGAGTGCCGGCACCATGCGGAAGCGCCGCAGCACGGGCACGCGCAGGAGCGGATCGAGCTCCTGGAACCGGTGCACCTCGATCCCTTCGAGCTCGCCGCGCGGGTTGACGCGACCCGAGGCGACGTGCACCTCGTGGCCCTTCTCGGCGAGGCGTCGCGCCCAGCGCGCGAAGTGCCGCGACTTCGCGTCGCCGATCCCGAGGATCCGGAGCCGGTCGCTAGGCATCGCGCGTGAACACGACCATCTTCTGGTTGTCGGGATGGCCCCAGTCGCCGTCGTACGACATGGTCAGGCCCGTGCCCTCGCAGGCGCAGCGGAGGGTGTCGAGGTCGTAGTGGTACTTGTCCCGGTCGGGGTAGGAGACGACCCGCTCGGACTGCTGGATCTCGCCGAGGAACACCTTCCCCTGCGGGTTCTCGTAGATCGTCGCGTAGAAGCGGCCGCCGGGATTCAGCACCTTCGCCATCTCGACGAGGCAGCGGACGATCGGGTTGACGGGCAGGTGCGTGAACACCGACTGCGCGATCGCGTAGTCGAACGTCTGCCCGAGCTTCGTGAACTCGAAGGCGCCGTTCACGAGCAGGTTCGGCCTCTTGTCCGCGACCCCGTAGCGCGGGAGCTCGACCTTCCGCGCGCGCTCGAGCGTGTCGCCGCGCTTGTCGATGCCGGCGTAGTGGCCGGGCTCGAGGTAGGCCATGAAGTGGACGCCGGCG
This sequence comes from Gaiellaceae bacterium, assembly GCA_036490825.1. Lineage (GTDB taxonomy): Bacteria > Actinomycetota > Thermoleophilia > Gaiellales > Gaiellaceae > Palsa-739. The sequence goes on along the minus strand of DASXDE010000147.1, from coordinate 6,535 downwards.
CGCAGGGGCCCGCAGCCGACGTCGAGGACGTAGTGCTCCGGCCTCAGTCCCTGTTCGACGAGGTAGTCGAGCTGGAGCTTGCCGAGGTAGTCCCAGAACGCGTCGGTTCCCCGCACCGTGCCGCGGTGCCAATCGGGATCCCACAGGCCGCGGTACCGCTCGGGCAGCGCCTTCCGCACCCGGCGCTTGACGCCGATGGGGACGTAGCCCTTGAGCGTCCCGACGATCGCCTGCCGGTCAGCCATGGACGCCTCCCGAAGCGGTCGCCGCGGGCCTCAGGCGATGGATTCCGCGCTGGGCGAAGCGCCCGAGCTGGACGAGCGCCGGCTTCGGGTCGTCCCGCGCGAAGACGGCGTCGACGTACGGCGGCCGCTCGAGCGCGAGCGGCTTGCCGGCCATGAGCGTGATCGCCCAGCGCTTCCCGTCGCCGTGCATCCGCGCCGCCGGCAGCGGCTCGCCGACCAGGTCGCGGTAGGCGATCCACGGCAGGTCGACGCCGCACGCCGCGGCGAGGCTGTGCCACTGCCACAGGCGCGGGTTGACCTCCAGCAGCTTGTAGCGCCCGTCGCGCGGGTCGCGCATCAGCTCGACCTGCGAGATCCCGTGGAAGCCGAGCGCGCGCAGGAGGGCGAGGCCCTGCTCGACGACCTCGTCCACCCAGAGGGCCTCGCCCGCGCGGGCGCTGCCCATATAGCCGCGGGTCTGGCTCAACTTCCGGCCGGAGAAGAGGCCGAGCGCCTGGCCGCTGCGGTCGAGGTAGCTGCCGAGTGTGTACATCTCCTCGGGGCCGCTCGGGATGAGCTCCTGCACCATCGGCTCGTGGGGCGCCGCGAGCTCGTAGGCGCGCTCCAGCTCGGCCGGCGTCTCGCAGCGGAAGAGCTGGCGCTTGTGGCTGCGCCGGAAGCCGACGTTCGCGGACGGCTTGACGATCAGCGGGAACCCGACCTCCTCGCCGGCGGCGCGCGCCTCGGCCGCCGAGCGCGGGTAGAACGTGCGCGGGACGGGGACGCCGACGGACTCCGCCGTCTCGAGCTGGTGGCGCTTGCTCTGGATCCGCTCCAGCACCTCCCAGCTCGGGAACGGGAAGCGGTAGCGCCCGCCGAGCGAGTCGGCGTGCCGCGCGATCGCGTTCACGTGCTCGTCGTGGGTGGGGAAGACAGGGAGCGCGTCGTCGGTCTCCTCGCCGAGCGCGCGGAGCGCCTCGATGAAGCCGGCCTCGTCGTCGAGCGGGTCGGGCGCGAGGCGCGGCTCGGCGTACCGCGAGCGGAAGCCGAGAGCGTACGGCCGGTGGTCGAGCGCGAGCACGCGCAGCCCGCGACGCCCGAGCGACCGGATCGCCGCGAGGCCGTTGACCCAGGCCACCTCGACGACCACGGCCGTGCCCTTCCCAGACATCCGCGCGAGTCTAGTTATGGGCCGGAAGGAGTCGTCTGAGCCGCTGTCGCTCGGCCGGGAGGTAGAAGCCGAGCAGCCCGAGCGCGAGCGGATAGGCGAGCGTCAGCCCGACCGCGAGCGCCAACGAGCGCGGCAGCAGCTCGCCGACGAGAGTCAGGCCTCCGGCGGCCAGGAGCAGCACTGCGACCCGGCGCCACTGATACGCGACCGGGTACATCTTCTGCGCATTCCAGGTCCTCACGACCATGAGGAGCGCGTAGGCGGCGAGCGTCGCGTACGCCGCGCCGAGCATCCCATAGGCCGGGATCAGCCAGAGGTTGAGCGTGAAGTTGAGCGCAGCGGCGATTGCTGCCGCGACCCAGTTGAACTGGGTGCGCCGCGTCCGGCCGGTCGCGATCGTGACGACGGTGAAGCCTGCGTAGAAGACGCTCGAATACGCGAGCGCCGGGATCGCCGAGTCGGCCGGCCAGTAACCGGGCTTGTGCGCGAGGAGGTGCACGATCCAGTGCGCGAAGAGGCTGAGGGCGATCGCCGCCCAGGCGGCGATGAACATCAGGTACGTGAGGACGTACGAGTAGGCGCGCTTAGCCGCCGTCTCGTCCTCGATCGAATAGGCGAACGCGGGCCAGGCGATCTGAAAGGCGGTGAAGAGAAGGACCATCGCCGAGCTGATCTTGTTGGCGAGCGAGTACTGGCCCACCTCGGTGAGGCGGTACGAGCCGTGCAGGAGCTTGCTCAGCATCAGGCGGTCGCCGAAGTTCGTCACCCACAGTGCGAGCCCGGCCGCCATCAGCGGCAGGCCGAACCGGTTGAGCGCACGGAGCAGCTTGCGGTCGAGCTGGAGGCCGAGCTGCTCGCGCCGGTAGGCGAGGAGGATCAGGTAGAGGACGAGCGTGCCGCTGAGGTTCCCGACGATGATCCCGAGTGGCCCCTCCTTGTAGGCGACCACCAGCACGACCGTGAGCGGGACGGTGATCGCGATGTTCGCGACCGTGGCGATCGAGAACGCAACCGAGCGCTGCTCGGCGCGGAAGAGGTTCGTCATCTGGGCGTAGTTGACGTTCACCCACAGCAGGACTCCCGTGGCGATGACGAGATTCGTGCCGCTGCCCTGGAGGTGCGGGGCGTTCCGCTCCACCCCGAACCAGCCGGCGATCTCGTGCGCGAGCACGACGGAGAGCACGAGCGCGAACGTCGAATACGCCATCTGGGCCCAGAAGACGGTGCGGACGAGCCTCAGCCGGTAGTCGGGCTCCTTCTCCAGGAAGTAGAAGCGGATGAAGCCGAAGTTGGCGCCGCCTCGCAGCAGGGTGACCGCAACGGCCATGGCTGCCATCAGGATCTCGATCCGGCCGTAGTCACCCGGCGAGACGTAGCTCGTGTAGAGCGGCAGCATGAGGACTGCGAGGAAGCGCGAGACGAGGCCGCCGATGCCGTAGATGAACGAGTCCCGCGTCAGCCCGCGCAGCTGCCGGACGAGCGAGTGGGGCGTGCCGGGCGCTTCGGAGCTCACCACGCGCAAGGGTACGTAGACTCGCGGCGATGACGGCCGGGGTCGAGGTCTCCGAGCGCGTTCAGCGCCGCGCGCGCTGGGTGCTCGACACGCTCGGCGCGGGCGAGCTGCGGCTCGGGGACGACGTTCCGTACCGGCCCGAGGCGTGGCAGCAGGTCGAGCGGGGCGAGCTGCCCGAGGGCGACGAGCTCGCCGCCGCCTTCTTCCACCTCGCGCGCCTCGAGGAGCGCGGCGCTCCGCGCGACCCGCACGGCCGTTTCCTCGCGTCGTCGTCGTGCCTCGATCCGCTCGACCCGCCGCTCGAGCGGCTGCGCCGCGAGCTCGGGCTGCCGGCGCCCTGGTACGGCAGCGCTCGGTTCGCGGTCGCGCTCACGCACGACGTCGACGTGCCGTGGCGCTGGACGCGGATCGGCATGCTCGGCGCCGCCGCGCGTCTCAAAGGCCACGTGCTCGCCCGCAGAGGCCGCCCGGCGCTGCACGAGGCGAATCGGCTCGCGCGCGTCCCGTTCCACAAGCTGCGCAAGAGCGATCCGAACTGGCGCTTCGAGGAGATCGTGGCGGAGGAACGAGCGCACGACGCGCGCTCGACGTTCTACATCATGGCGGGCCATGGCCACCGTGCCGACGGCGCGGCGCCGGACGTGTACGAGCGGCTTCGCCCTCGACTGGTCGAGACGATCGCCGCGGCCGGGGCGGAGGTGGGCCTCCACGGCAGCTACCTCGCGGCCGAGGATCTCGACCGCCTCGCCCGCGAGCGCGCGACCCTCGCCCAGCTCGAGGGGCCGCTGTTCGGTCACCGCTACCACTACCTGCGGGTCGACCCGCACCGGAACCTCGTGCCGCTCGTCAACCTGGGCTTCCACTACGACACGAGTCTCGGCTTCCCCGACGCCCTCGGTTTCCGCGCCGGGATCGCACATCCCTTCCAGGTCTGGGATCTCGAGCGCGACCGGCCTTCGGAGCTCGTCGAGGTGCCGCTCGCGGTGATGGACGCGACCCTCGCCGCGCAGCGTTACGAGGGCTTGTCGGCCGCGGCTGCGAAGCCGCGGATCCTCTCGCTGCTCGACTGGGCCGCGGAGCACGGCGGCGGGTTCTCGATCCTCTGGCATCCCGAGCGCTTCGACGCCGCGAGCGCCCGCGGCTGGGACCGCCTGTACTTCGAGGTGATCGACGCCGTCCGCGAGCGCGGCGGAGTCTGCGTGTCCGCGCGGGAGCTGGCCGGCACGGCGGCGGACTGGCTCGGCGTGCCCGCGGGCTGACGACTCTCCGGCCTGCGCCCGTAGACTCCGGCGCGTGTCCGAGCTGGATGCGTCGCCGGCGGAGCCTGTCCTGGAGTGGGACACGCCGCTGTTCCGCATGGCGCGCGCCCAGTACGAGCAGGCGCTCCCGTATGCGGACGTCTCGGACCAGGTGGCCGAGCGCCTCAGCTTCCCCGAGCGCGCTCTCATCGTCAGCGTTCCGCTCCGCCGCGACGACGGCTCGATGGAGATCTTTCCCGGCTACCGCGTCCAGCACTCCACGGTGCTCGGGCCTACCAAAGGCGGCATGCGCTACGACCCGGAGGTCTCGCTCGGCGAGTGCGCCGCCCTCGCGACGTGGATGACGTGGAAGTGCGCGCTCCTGCGCCTCCCGTACGGTGGGGCGAAGGGCGGCATCCGCTGCGACCCCCATGCGCTCTCGCTCCGCGAGCTCGAGAAGCTCACGCGCCGCTTCACCTCGGAGCTGATCCGCGAGATCGGCCCGCAGACGGACATCCCCGCGCCGGACATGGCGACCAACGAGCAGACGATGGCCTGGATGATGGACACGTACTCGATGCAGAGCGGGTATGCGGTGCCCGAGGTCGTGACGGGCAAGCCGATCTCGATCGGCGGCTCGGTCTTCCGGCGCGAGGCCACCGGCGCCGGCGTCGTCATGATCGCCGAGCAGGCCTACCGGCGGCTCGGCTTCGAGCTCGGGGGACGCGCGTGCGTCGTCCAGGGCTTCGGGAACGTCGGTGGCGTGGCGGCGACGGAGCTGCACGAGCGCGGCGCGCTGGTCGTCGGGGTCTCGGACGTGTCCGGCGGCGTACACGACGAGCGCGGCCTCGACGTCCCCGCGCTCCACGCCTACGTCGCCGAGCACGGGTCGCTGGCGGGCTACGACCGCTGCGAGCGGATCACGAACGAGCAGCTCCTCGAGCTGCCGTGCGACGTCCTCGTCCTCGCCGCCCGCGAGGACCAGCTCACGGGCGCGAACGCCGACCGCGTGCGGGCGTCGCTCGTCGTCGAAGGCGCGAACGGGCCGACCACGATCGAGGCGGACGAGATCCTCGGCGAGCGCGGGATCCCGGTGGTGCCGGACATCCTCGCGAACGCCGGCGGCGTCACGGTCTCGTACTTCGAGTGGGTGCAGGACCTCGGCCGGCTCTTCTGGGACCGCGACGAGATCCGGCTCAAGCTGTCCGACATGATGAGCGACGCGCTCGACCGCGTGTACTCCGTCTCCGAGCACAAGAGGATCACGCTGCGCCAGGCGGCGATGGTGGCTGCGATCCGCGAGGTCGCGGGGGCGTTGGAAGCTCGCGGAATCTTCCCCTGAACGGCGAAAATGCGCTGATGTCCGCCGAGACCGTCCGCGATGCGATGGTGCCCGAGCCGACGACGCTCGCGGCCGGCGCGAGCGCCCAGGAGGCCGGCCGCTGCTTTGCCGACAGCGGCGAGGTGCGTGCGATCTTCGTCACGGAGGAAGGCGGTCGGTTGCTCGGGGTCGTGACGCGGAAGACGCTCGTGCGCGAGGTGGTGGCAGCGGGACGCGACCCCGGCGGCGTGACGCTGCGCGAGATCGCGGAGCCGCCGAACTTCACCCTCGACGCCGGGCTCGAGCTCGACGGCGCCTTCCGCTTCCTCGAGGAGGAAGATCTCGAGCGGGTGCCGGTCGTGGAAGAGGGCGGTCGGCTCGTTGGCGTCCTCTCGCGAGCGGTCGTGCAGCGGCGGCTCGCCGAGGACGAGCCTCCGGAAAGCGAGCCCGAGGCGGGCTCACTCGTTCTCTAGCGGTGCCAACGGCCGGTGGCAGCCACCGTCACGGAAATGTGACCGCCGCGCTCTGTACTGCAACACCGCCTGTGACGAAGCCGTGCGAGTTCCGAAACGGCAACGTATCGGTGGCTGCCACCGGCCTTGGTCTCGAGCGGGTGCCCGTCGCGGCAGAGGGCGGCCGGCTCGTCGGCGTCCTGTCGCAGTGGCGCCTCGCCGAGGGCGAGCCGCCCGAGGGCGAGCCCGGCCCTGGTTCAGTGGTGCTCTGGCGAACCGGGTATGGTCGTGGCGGAAACGGGAAGGGGCGTGCCTTGCGGAAGCACTTCGTGGCTCACTGGCGGGTCTGGCTGGTGATCGCGGTGGTCGTCATCGTCGCCAACGAGCTCGTCGATCGGAACTTCTTCGACCACCAGGAGCACATCGACGGCGATGTCTTGCTCGCGATCGTGGCCTTGGCGATCGCGTTCTTCGGTTCCTATGTCGTAACCCGCGCCCGGAAGTCGCGGCGGTCGGCCTAGCAGCAGGTGTACGCGCCGGGAGGCGCCGCGCCTTCGTCGGGCTCGGGGAGCTCGGCTGCGGCGAGCGCTGCGCCGTGGAGCAAGCCGCGTTCGCT
>DASXDE010000146.1:0-4629 GCA_036490825.1 Gaiellaceae bacterium | reverse complement strand
CGATCGCTCCCGTCCATCTCGAGCAGCTCGGGAGCCTCGCGAACATCGCCCGCGCGAAGGCGGAGCTGCTCGAGGAGCTCCCGGCCGGCGCGGTCGCCGTCCTGCCCGAGGACGCGCCCGAGCTGGAGCCGTTCGTGCCCGAGCGTCTCGACGTGCGTCGCTTCGCAACACCGGAGGCGGAGGTCCGCGACGGCCGCACGTACGTGCGCTGGCACGGCCGCGACGTCGTCTTCGGGTTCGCGGCGCGCCACCAGGCGACGAACGCGGCCGCGGCCCTGACCGCGGCCGAGGCGCTCGGGGTTGAGCCGCCGCAGGAGCCGGTGGAGGTCGCCTTCTCGCGCTGGCGCTCGCAGGAGTGCGAGCTGCCGGGCGGCGGCCTGCTCCTCAACGACGCGTGGAACGCGAACCCGGTGGCGATGCGCGCGGCGCTCGCCCACCTGCTCGAGCGCGCGAACGGCCGCCGGACGGTCGCGATCCTCGGCGAGATGGCGGAGCTCGGCCCCGACGCTCCCCGCTACCACGAAGAGGTGGGACGCGAGGCCGAGGATGTCGATCTCGTGCTCGGCGTCGGCGAGCTCGCGCGCGACTACGGCCCCGACGAGTGGGCGCCGACCGCCGCCGCCGCCATCGAGCTTGCGCGCGGTCTCGTCCGTCCGGGCGACGCGATCCTCGTCAAGGGCTCGCGGTCCGTCGGCCTGGAGGTCGTGGCCGAGGCGCTGCTGGAGGCGCGCCCGTGATCCGCGTCCTCATCGCTGCGGCCGTGGGGCTCGGCGTCTCGGTCGTGATCGGGCCGCGGTTCATCGACTTCCTCCGCCGCCACGAGTTCGGCCAGCACATCCGCGAGGAAGGGCCGCGGCACCACATCGCCAAGCAGGGGACGCCGACGATGGGCGGGCTGCTGATCCTGTTCGCCGCGACGATCGGCTTTCTGCCGGTCAGCCACTACCGGCTCCAGTCCCTGACGGTCATCTTCACGGCCCTCGCGTGTGGCGCGATCGGCTTCCTCGACGACTTCATCAAGCTCACCCACAAGCGGTCGCTCGGCCTGCCGGGACGGTGGAAGCTCTTGCTCCTGGCTGCGGTCACGGTCGTGGTGGCGATCGTCGCGCGCCACCTGCACCTGAGCACCGACGTCTACATCCCGGTCGTCGACGTCACGGTGCCACTGTCGTATGCGTGGTACGGGTTCCTCTTCTTCGTGATCGCGGGGGCGGCGAACGGGACGAACCTCGCGGACGGGGTCGACGGGCTGCTCGCCGGGACCGGGATCATCGCCCTCTTCACCTTCATGGCGATGAACATCGTCTCGTACGTGCGCTCCAGCTCGATCCCGTCGCACCGCAACCTGACGAAGCTCGACCTCGCGATCGTCGGCGCGGCTTTGATCGGCGCGGCCGTCGGCTTCCTCTGGTTCAACGCCTTCCCCGCCGAGGTGATCATGGGCGACACCGGCTCGATGGCGTTCGGGGGTGCGCTCGCGGCGTTCGCGATCATGATGAAGGTCGAGCTGCTGCTGCTCCTGCTCGGCGGGATCTTCGTGATCGAGGCGCTGTCCGTGATGATCCAGGTCTTCAGCTTCAAGCGCTTCGGCCGACGTGTCTTCCTCATGGCGCCGATCCACCACCACTTCGAGATGAAGGCGTGGTCCGAGACGAAGATCACCGTCCGCTTCTGGATCGTGGCGGGGCTGCTGTGCGCGGTCGGCTTCGCCCTCTACTACCGCTACTACTTCGGGCAGCGATGAGCAGCGCCGAGGTGGAGCGGGCCTTGCTCGACGCCGCCCGGCTGCAGCCGGAGGAGGACGTGCTGGTGCTCGGGGGCGGCACGCTCGCGCTCGGGGCGCACGAGCGGATCGGCGACGGGTGGGTGTACGTCGTGCGGTCGCAGGTGGACGAGCTCGAAGAGCTGCTGGGAGAGGCGCACGCGGCGGGCGCGAGCGGCGTCGCCTATCTGGTCGGGGAGGCGCCGGTACTGCCGCTCCCGGACCGCGCCGTGGCCGCCGCGATCGGACGGATCGCGACGGAGAACGGCGCGCTCGTCGCAGCGGCGGAGGAGCTCGCGCGGGTGCTCACCGCCGGAGGCCGCGTCGCGTTCGCCGAGCCGGACGCGGGGGCGGGCGACGAGCTCGTGCGCTCGCTCGAGGCGGCGGGCTTCGAGGACGTCGAGACGGCACAAGCCGACGGCGAGCTCGTCGTGAGCGGCCACCTGCCCTGAGGACGCGGGAGCCGGACGACGAACTCGTATCGCATCCTCTCGAAAGGTTCCACAGTGCTGTCACCGACGCGCGCCTACGCTGACCCCAGGGGGCCCGAGCCCCCCATTGGGGGGGAACGTTCGTCGTGAGCGGGACGCGTGCCGCCGAGCCCTCTCCTGGCGAGGCGTGGCTGCCTCGCCGAGCGCTCGTCGTCGGGCTCGCCCGGTCGGGCCGTGCCGCCGCCGCCGCGCTCGCTCGTCGCGGCGTGCAGGTCGTCGCGGCCGACACCGATTCCGGGGTCGACGCCGGCAGGCTCGGCGACCTCGGCGTCGAACTCCGACTCGGACCGGAGGAGGAGGCATTGCTCGAAGGGGTGGATCTCGTGGTCAAGAGCCCGGGCGTACCGGGAGAAGCGCCGCTCGTCGCGGCCACCCGCGCACGCGGGATCCCGCTCTGGAGCGAGGTCGAGCTCGGCTACCGGCTGCTGCCCCCCGGCGCGCGGCTCATCGGCGTGACGGGCACGAACGGCAAGACGACGACGACCGAGCTGCTCGGCGCAATCCTGCGCGAGGACGGTCGCAGCGTCGAGGTCGCCGGGAACGTCGGCCGCGCGCTCACGGACGCCGCCGAGGCCGCGGCGGACGATTCCTGGATGGTGTGCGAGCTGTCGAGCTTCCAGCTCGAGGATGTCCACACGCTGGCCTGCGACGTCGCCGTCCTCCTCAACCTCGAGCCCGACCACCTCGACCGGCACGGGAGCTTCGACGCCTACCGCGCCGCGAAGCTGCGCATCTTCGAGCGGGCAAAGGCGAAGGTCGTGCCGCGCGGGCTCGGGATGGAGGGGATCGAGTTCTCCGCCGACGACCCGCTCCCCGCCGAGCCGCTGATCCCGGGCCGCCACAACCGCGAGAACGCCGCCGCCGCGACCGCAGCCGCCCGCGCGGCAGGCGTACCCGACGACGCCGTCGCGCAGGCGCTCCGCACGTTTGCCGGTGTGCCGCACCGGCTGGAGCTCGTCCGGGAGCTGCGCGGCGTGCGCTGGGTCAACGACTCGAAGGCGACCAACACGGCCGCGGCCGCGCGCGGGATCGCCGCCTACGACGCTCCGCTCCGGCTCATCCTCGGCGGCTCGCTCAAGGGCGAGGACTTCGGCTCGTTCGCCCTCGAGCTGCCGGAGAACGTCCGCTCGATCTACCTCGTCGGCGCCGCGAGCGACGAGCTGGCCGTCGCGCTCGACGCCGCGGGACGCGCCTATCTCCGCGCGGGCGACCTCCCGGCGGCGGTGGCGCGGGCCGCGGGCGACGCCGAGCCCGGAGACGTCGTCCTCCTCTCGCCGGCCTGCGCGAGCTTCGACCAGTTCGCGACCTTCGAGGAGCGCGGCGACATCTTCCGGCGCCTCGTCCAGGAGCTGGAATGAGGCAGAAGCAGCTCCAGTTCGAGTGGAACCTGCTCGTGCTCGTCACGGCGGCTCTCGTCCTCTTCGGCCTCGTCATGGTGTACAGCGCGACCTCGGGATCGGCCGCGCTCGGCGATCGCAACCCGCTCGGCTACGTCGAGCGGCAGATCGTCTACGTCGTGCTCGGGGTCGTGCTGCTCGTCGTCGTCTCGCGCCTCGAGCTCGAGCGGCTCCGCGCGCTCGCGCCGACCCTCGTCGTGACGGCGCTCGTCCTCTGTCTCGCCGTGCTGGCGATCGGCTCCAGGGTCAACGGGGCGCGCCGCTGGCTCGCCTTCGGCCCGTTCGTCTTCCAGCCGTCCGAGCTCGCGAAGCTGGCGCTCGTGGTGTGGACGGCGGCGTACCTGTCCCGGCGTCCGCCGCCGCGCACCCTCAAGGAGCTCGCCCGCCCAATCGGGTTCCTCGTCCTCCTCTTCGGGACGCTCGTGCTCGTCGAACCCGACCTCGGCACGGCACTCACGCTGCTCCTCGTCGTCGGGGCCATCCTGCTCGTTTCCGGGACGCGGCTGCCCCTGCTCGGATCCGCATACGGCCTCGTCTTCGGGCTGGCCGCGATCGCCGCCTGGTCGTCGCCCTACCGGCGCGACCGCCTCCTCACCTTCCTCGACCCGTGGAAGGACCCCACCGGTGCGGGACTCCAGAACGTGCAGGCGCTGATCAGTCTGGGCTCGGGAGGGATCTTCGGACGCGGGCTCGGGTCGGGCATCGAGCCGCTCGGCTATCTGCCCGAGGCGCACACCGACATGATGTTCGCCGTCGTGGGCGAGGAGCTCGGCCTCGTCGGCATCACGCTCGTGATCATGGCCTTCTGCGCCTTCGGCTACGCGGGCGTGCGACTCGCGATCGCCTGCCGCGACCCGTTTGCGAAGCGACTCGCGGCCGGGGTCACCGCGCTCGTCTGCGGCCAGGCCGCGATCAACATGGCCGCCGCGCTCGGCCTCGCTCCGCTGACGGGAATCCCGCTTCCGTTCGTCTCGTACGG
>DASXDE010000145.1:0-4880 GCA_036490825.1 Gaiellaceae bacterium | reverse complement strand
CGGCGTTGCGCCGTGGGCTGTCGGCATGACGGTGAAAACCGCGGCCATCGCCGCGAACGCGATGGCAAGGGCGAGCCTCGCCCCTGCCCTACCACCCGGTACGCGCATGCTCTCCCCCCGAGGGCTGAAAGTTGGATGCCTCACGCTCGATGCGTTTTCGGCGGAAACCGGCGTTTCTTACCCAGGAAAGTGCGCGACTCAAACATGCCCGAATTCGATTGAACGGTCAGTCAAATTGCACCGAAAGGCAGGGAATCGTTTGCGGAGGGAATTGGGCGAGCGAAGACACGGATTACGCCCCCGCAGGCTCACCGCACTGGGCGATCTCCGCCCGGACTAAGCTACGGCCGATGCCTTTCTACCAGCGCCTCGGCGACGTCCCGCGCAAGCGGCACGTCCAGTTCCGGGACAACGGGACGCTCCTCACCGAAGAGGTGATGGGCCTCGAGGGCTTCACCGGCAACGAGTCGATCCTCTACCACCTCCAGTCGCCGTGCCGCGTCATGGAGCTCGCGGGGTTCGAGCCGATCGAGCGCGAGGAGTGGGTGCCCGACCAGCACGCGCACCGGCACTTCAAGACGTTCGACACCGAGCCCGCCGGCGACGAGGTCACCGGTCGCCGCCTCCTGATGTGGAACGACGACGTCGAGATCTCGCTCTGCCGCCCGTCCGGGTCGATGGATTACTTCTTCCGCAACGGCGAGGGCGACGAGGTGATCTTCGTCCACGAGGGCTCGGGGACGCTCGAGACGATCTTCGGCGAGCTGCCGTACTCCGAGGGCGACTACGTCGTCGTCCCGCGCGGCACGACCTACCGCTTCAAGCCGGAAGGAGACCAGCGGTACCTCGTCTTCGAGACACCCGGCCTGATCGAGATCCCGCGCCGGTACCGGAACCAGTACGGCCAGCTCGTGGAGGGCGCGCCGTACTACCACCGCGACATCCACCCGCCGACCGAGCTGCACACCGTGCGGGAGCGCGGCGAGTTCCCGGTCAAGGTGCGCGTGCGCGGCGGCTACCAGACCTACGTCGTCGACTACCACCCGTTCGACGTGGTGGGCTGGGACGGCTACCTCTACCCGTGGACGTTCTCGATCCACGACTTCGAGCCGATCACGGGCCGCATCCACCAGCCGCCGCCCTCGCACCAGACGTTCGCCGGCCGGAACTTCGTGATCTGCTCGTTCTGCCCGCGCAAGCTCGACTTCGATCCGCTCGCGGTGCCGATCCCGTACCACCACTCGAATCTGCAGTCGGAGGAGATGATCTATTACGTCTCCGGCAACTTCGGCTCGCGGAAGGGCGTCGAGGTCGGCTCGATCACGCTCCATCCGTCAGGCCTGCCGCACGGGCCGCAGCCGGGGCTCGCCGAGAAGGCGATCGGCATGCACGAGACGCACGAGCTCGCCGTGATGTGCGACACGTTCCATCCGCTGCGTTTGACCGCGTTCGCGCACGATCTCGACGACGGGAGCTACTGGCGCTCCTGGTACGCGAACGCGCAGGACGGCGACGCGCCCGAGGGGGCCGACGCCTCCGGCGCCGGGCTGACCTCGCACCTGTAGCGCGCTGCACGCATGCCGCTGCTGCCGGTCCCGCAGCCGTTCTCCCTCGAGCTGACGACCGCCCGCTTCCGCGCCTTCGGCCTCGACCGGGCGACGGTCTGGGAGGACGGGGCGCTGTATCGTGCGGCCGGCGGGCGCGAGCTTCGCGTCTCGGCCGCGGACGGCGGCGTCGAGGTGGAGCCGCTCGACGCCGAGACGGAGCCGGTCGTGCGCAAGCTCCTCGGGCTCGACTTCGACCTCCTCGCCTTCTCGGCGTGGGCGGCGGACGAGGAGCTGCTCGCGCCGCTCGTCGTCCGCTTCGCCGGCTTCCGGCCGACGCTCGCGCCGGACCCGTTCGAGATGCTCGTCGGCGCGATCACGGCGCAGCAGGTGTCGCTCTTCGCCGCGGTCGCGATCCGCAACCGCCTGGTCGAGCGCTTCGGTCAGCGTGTGGGCCGGGTCTGGGCGTTCCCGACGCGCGAGCGGCTCGCGACAGCCTCCGAGGACGAGCTGTTCGCTCTCGGCTTCTCGCGGCGCAAGGCGGAGTACGTGATCGGGCTCGCGCGCTCGGAACTCGACCTCGCGGCGCTGGCGCTGCTCACCGACGAGGAGGTCAAGGCGCAGCTGACCGCGCTCCGCGGGCTCGGCGAGTGGACCGCGGACTGGTTCCTCGCCCGCTATCTCGCCCGTCCGCGCGCCTGGCCGGCCGGCGACCTGGCACTGCGCAAGGCGGTACGCGCGCTCTATGGTGACGTGGACGTCCGCGCGGCGGGCGCGCGATTCGAGCCTTTCCAGAACCTGACTGCGCACTACCTCCTCGCCCAGTACCTGACGCCGTGATCCGCCCCGCCACCGCCGACGACCAGCCGCTCGTCCGCGAGCTGTGGGCCGAGTTCGAGCGCGAGGTGCCGGACGAGCTCTGGGACCACGACGACGGCGACGCCGAGCACGATCTCGTCCTGCTCGCGGACGACGTCGGGCTCGCTGTGCTCGACCGTAAGAGCGAGCGCACCTGGCTCCTCGACCTGCTCTACGTGCGGCCCTCCGCGCGGGGCAAGGGCCTCGGAGCCGAGCTCGTTCGCGCCGCCGCCGAGCACGTGCAGGAGCAGGGGGCCGAGATGCTGGCGCTCGAGGTCCTCGAGTCCAACGGAGATGCCAGGCGCCTCTACGACCGGCTCGGCTTTCGCACCATCGAACGGGTTCTCGCGATGCCCGCCGCCGCGCTCGTCCAGACGGTGGCCGAGGGGCCGAGCTTCGGCGCGGTGCACGTGCAGACCGATGACGTCGAGAAGGTGCGGCGGGACGCGGTCAAGGTGCTGCGATCGGAGCCGGAGGTCGAGGCCGGCGCCGGCTGGGTGCGGGTGCGCTCCGACGTGACCGACGCGGATCCGGCGCGGCTGAAGACGCTGGCGAAGGAGCTCTCGTACACGACCGGCGGCGTCGTCCTCTCGCTCGGGGTCGAGCGCGGCACGGTGGTGCGCTACGACCTCTTCGACCGCGGCTCCGACGTCGACGAGTACCTCTCGGTCCCCGAGTACTACGGACCGCTGCCGCCGGGGGACGCCTACGCGCTCGGGGCGAACGCGACCGTGGTCGCGCGCCTCACCGGCGCCGATCCGAAGCGCTTCCGGGAGGTGGCGCGGACCGCGGCCTCGCCAGCGGACCTGCCCCCGGCGCAGGAGCTGTACGAGCAGATCGCGGCCGTGATGGGGCTCCAGTTGTGATCACGCTCTACGACGCCACCCGTTGCCCGTACTGCGCGCGCGTCCGGATCCTCGTCGCCGAGAAGGGGATCGAGCTGGACGTGGTCGAGATCGACCTCTCGGACCGGCCCGACTGGCTGTACGAGAAGAACGCGACCGGCCGAGTGCCGGTGCTCGAGGAGGACGGGCGGTCGCTGCCGGAGTCGGCCGTGATCATGGAGTTCCTCGAAGAGCGCTACCCGGAGCCGGCCCTGCTGCCGCCGGATCCGGCCGACCGCGCGTACGTGCGCCTCCTGATCTTCCGCGACAAGGATCTGACCGACCCCTACTACGCCGTCCGGCGCGGCGAGGACGAGGCGCGCGAGCAGCTCGACGCCGCGCTCGAGGGTTTCGACGCCGTGCTCGGCACGCGGCCGTTCCTCGCCGGCACGGAGTACGGGCTCGCCGACATCGCCTATGTGCCCTGGTTCCTGCGCGCCCGGGACATGCTCGGCGTCGACCTCGACGGGGTCCCTTCGGTCGCCGACTGGCTCTCCCGGCTGGAGGAGCGCCCGGCCGTCGCCGCGGAAGCCGGTATCGTCGCCGCCCTGTGAGGGCCGTCGTCGATTCCGCGTGGGTCGCCGAGCATCTCGGCGAGGACGACCTCGTCGTGGGAGATGTCCGCGGCCCGAACGCGCACATGCGCGGTCACATCCCCGGCTCGCGGCCGCTCGTGCTCGGCTCGCCGCCGCCCGCGGCGGACGAGGAGTCCGCGCGAGCGCTGGCGCAGGAGATCGCGCTGCGGCTGAGGCGGCACGGGATCACCGGGCGCGAGCGGCTCGTGCTCGTCGATCGCGGCGACGGCGTCGGGGCGATGCCCGCGGCGCAGATGGCCGAGCTCGCGGGCCATCCGCAGGTCGCGATCCTCCTCGGCGGCATGGCCGGGTGGGACGGCGACCTCGAGGAGGGGGCGGTCGAGCTGGAGCACGTGCGGGAGGTGGAGGCCGATCTCGAGCCGAGGCCGCGCGCGCTGCCCACGCGGAAGGAGCTCTCCGGCCGGCTCGGCGACGAGTCGCTGACGCTCCTCGACGTGCGGACTCCGGACGAGTACTCGGGCCGGCGCGGCAACCAGTGCGACCCGCGCCAGGGGCACATCCCGGGCGCCCGGAACCTCGAGGTCGGCGAGCTGTTCGAGGGGCCGGGACGGCCGGCGCCGGCCGAGCGCATCCGCGAGCTCGTCGGCCTGCCCGAGGGCGCGGAGATCGTCGCCTATTGCCACTCCGGCTCGCGCTCCGCGATCGCGACCCTCGCCTTGCGTGCTGCCGGCTACGACGCGCGCAACTACGCCGGCTCCTGGCACGAGTGGAGCCGGCACGACCAGCTTCCGCTCGAGCGCTGAGCCGATCCATCCGGGGCGGGGCGCTCAGCCAAGCGCGATCAGCGCCACGCCGCCCGTGACGACCGCTGCGCCTGCGAGCCGCTTGGGCCCCACGTGCTCGCGGAGGAACACGCCGGCGAGCAAGGGCGCGAGCACGATGCTCGTCTCGCGCACCGCGGCGACCTCCGGAGCCGGCGCGAGCCTCAGTGCAGCGAGCACGAGCGCGTACGCGCTGAAGGCGGCGACCGCCGCGGCCACAGTCGAGGCGGTCAGCTG
>DASXDE010000144.1:0-5219 GCA_036490825.1 Gaiellaceae bacterium | reverse complement strand
GGCGCATACGGGATTCGAACCCGTGCCGCCGCCGTGAGAGGGCGGTGTCCTAGGCCACTAGACGAATGCGCCCGGCGGAGGCTTAGTGTAGCGGCGCCTCGGGCAGGTCCCGGCCATGCTGAAACGGCTCTTCGGCAAGCGTGACGACGAGGCAACCGCGGCTCGGCAGGAAGGCGACGTCCACTCGCTCGACCGTCCCGACGACCCGCGCGGCGGGGTTCAGAGCGACGAGTACCGGCATGCGGGGCCGGAGGACATCGTCGAGGAGGGCGATCTCGTGATGGGCGGGCCCGGCGGCGCACCCGCGGACGACGGCACCGTCGAGGAGCGGCGCGAGCGCGACCGGCCGGACGAGCCCGGCTAGCCCGCGGTCTCGGCGGCGGCTCGCCGCCGGCGCCGCACGGTGAACGCTCCGGCCGAGAGCGCGGCGAGGACGAACGCACCCGAGAGTCCCCCGCCGAGCCACGGCGTCAGATCCTCGGGCGCGGAAACGTGCGCGGACGCCGGCCGGACGCCGGTGATCCGCAGCGGCGAGACACCCGAAGCCAGCACGCTCGGCGTGTTCGGGAACCCCCGAGGGACCGCTTCGGTCGAGCCGGCAACGCCCCCGGCGGGCAGCAGGTGGCGGGCGACCAGGAGCTCGTGCCAGACGACCGCCGCTTCCTCGGCCGGCGCCCCGATCGGCGCCTTCAGCTTCGCGGGCCGCGGCATCTCGTTCTTCGGCACCCGCACGATCTGCCACTTCTTCAGATAGGCCGTGGGATCGACTGCGCCGTCGTAGCCGAGCTTGATGAGCTGGCTCGGGTGAATCTCGAAATGGAGGTGCGGTGTCGTCGTGAAAGCGTCGCCCGTCCGGCCGAGGAAACCGACCACCTGGCCCGCCCGCACATTCGGGTGGTGGAGGATCCAGCGCGAGTAGCCGGCGAGGTGCGCGTAGTAGAAGGAGTTGCCGTCGCCGTCGGTGAGCCAGAGTCGCCAGCCGCCCACCTGGTTCCAGCCGACGAGGCTCAGCTTGCCGTTCGCGACCGCGACGACCGCTGTCCCGAGCGGCGCGAACAGGTCGTCGCCGTGATGCCAGCCGCCCGAGACGTCGCTGCGGTTCGCGCCGTACGTGTCGACGTACGAGGCGCCGCCGTCGACCGGGAATACGTAGTGCGACGGCCGGAACCCGAGCGGCGGCGTCACCGTGAGCGGCTCCGACTGGTGTTTCTTCCGGTGCTTCTTCGTTGCCTGCCCCCGAGACTGCTTCGGCGAGGCGGCGACCGGGGTCGTGCTGCTGCGCTGGGCGCTCTCGGCGGAACGCTGCGTCGTCGCGGTGTGGACCGGCAGCGCCGTGGCGGCGAAGCCGACGGAGATCGTGGTCCCGGCCGGCAGGTTCCAGTGTCGTTTCAGTAGCAGGACGACGAGTGGCGCGGTGACGCGTCCGACTGTCTTGCCGAGCGTGAGCTGCCCCCAGTACCCGAGCAGCGCGGACTGGCCGGCGCCGACCGTCACCGGGGAGCCGTCGATCGTGAGCCCGCTCACCGTCCCTCGTCCGTGCGTCGCCTCGACGCTGCTCGCCGTGAGGAAGCCGCCGAAGAGCGAGACCGATCCGAGCGTGACGTGCGAGGTCTTGCAGGTCGAGCCACTCGCAGCCGAGGACTCGAAGGCGACGACCGGGGACGTCGTGGGATACGCGGACGGGCCGCGTCCGGATGCCGGCGTCCCGAGCACGAGTGGCCAGCTGCCCGGCTCCGCGATCGCCGCCGCGCCTGCGCCGACGCAGGACGCGGGCAGGTAGGCGGGAGCCAGCGGCGCGTACGCGGGCGCGGCCGTCGTCGTGGTCGCCGCGGTCGTGGTCGGGGTCGTGTCGGTCGTCGTCGTCCCGTCCGCCGACGCCGGCCCCGCGGAAACCGCGGCCGCGAGAACGCCGAGAACGAAGAGCCGGACCCCACGCCGCATCGCGCCAGTGTGCCGAACGATCCGATTCTTCGCGGATTCTTTACAGCGGAGAACGACCGATGCGCGGCCCGGCGTCCCGTCCCTACGATCTCGACGTGCCCGTCGTCGAGGTCGTCGACCTGGTCAAGCGGTATCCGAAAGCGCCCGTGAACGCGGTCGACGGCGTCTCCTTCGCCGTCGCGGGTGGGGAGGTGTTCGGCCTGCTCGGGCCGAACGGGGCCGGGAAGACGACGACGGTCGGCATGCTGACGACCCGCGTCCGGCCGACGGCCGGGACGGCCTGGATCGGTGGCGTCGACGTGGCGCGGGATCCGGTGCGGGCGCGCAGGCAGCTCGCCGTCGTGCCGCAGCGGAGCAACCTCGACCGCTCGATCTCGATCCGCGACAACCTCATCTTCCACGCCGCCTACCACGGGGTGCCCGCGCGCGAGCGGGAGCGCCGTGCCGACGAGCTGCTCGACCAGTTCGGCCTGCTCGATCGGGCGCGGGACAAGCCCGACTTCTTCTCGGGCGGGCAGTCGCAGCGGGTGATGATCGCCCGCGCCCTCACGCACGCGCCGCAGGTGCTGTTCCTCGACGAGCCGACGACCGGCCTCGATCCGGCGGCGCGCCTCTTCGTCTGGGATCGCCTGCGCGAGCTGCGCGCGTCGGAGGTCACGATCATCCTCACGACGCACGACATGGACGAGGCTGCGCTACTCGCCGACCGGGTCGGGATCATGGACCACGGGAAGCTGCTCGCTCTCGACAACCCCGACGCTCTGATCAGCTCGCTGGCGGGCGAGGGGACGCTCGAGCTGACCGCGGACCAGGCCGCCGATGGCGCGGTCGTCGCCGCGCTCGAGGAGCTCGCCGGCGTCGAACGGGTCGAGAGGGTCCAGGTCGCCGCCGAGAACGGCGCGCCGGCCGCGCCGGAGGGCCAACCGCTCCGCGTCCGCCTGTACCTGACCGGGGACGCGGCACTGTCCGTTGCGCCCGCGGCCTCCGTCCTCGCCGACCACGGGCTCGCCCTGCAGGACGTCAAGCTCGGCACGCCGAGCCTGGAGGACGTCTTCATCCACCTCACCGGACGGACGCTGCGGTGAGCGCGATCGCCGCCCCTGCGGTGGATCAGGCGACGCAGTGGCGCGCCTTCCGCGCCGTCCTCCGCCGCGACCTGTACGTCACCTGGCGCGAGCTGCCCGCGTTCCTCGCGCAGGTCATCCTGCAGCCGCTGTTCCTCCTCTTCGTGTTCGGCAAGGTGCTCGGCAGCCTCGGCTACACGCGACACGGCTACGCGAACCTCCTCTTCCCGGGGCTCCTGGCGCTGACCGCGGTGATCACGGCGATGCAGACGCTCGCCTTCCCGCTCGTGGCCGAGTTCGGCTGGACGAAGGAGATCGAGGACCGGCTGCTCGCGCCGATGCCCACGAGCTTCGTCGCGGGGGAGAAGGTGCTCTTCGCGCTGCTGCGCTCGCTCGTCGCGACGCTGATCATGATCCCGGTCGGGATCGTCATCCTCGGCTCGATCCCGTGGCGCTGGAGCGGCTTCCCGCTCTTCCTCGGGGGCCTCGTGCTCGGCGCGCTCGTCGGCGCAGGCTTCGGACTGCTGCTCGGCACGCTCGTCCAGCCGCAGCGGATCAACCTGCTCTTCTCACTCGTCTTCACGCCGCTGCTCTTCACCGGCTGCAGCCAGTACCCGTGGCCGTCGCTCGCGCGGCTGCGCTGGTTCCAGGTCGTCACCGCGGCGAACCCGATGACCTACGTGAGCGAGGCGCTGCGTGGGGCGCTCGTGCCCGCGGTGCCGCACATCCGGCCGTGGATCTGCATCGTCGTGCTCGTCCTCGCGGTCAGCGTCCTCCTCGTCGTCGGCGTGCGCGGCTTCTACCGTCGCGCGATCGACTAGAAAGGCTCCTCGCGGGGTACGGGACCCGCATGCCGTGGAAAGTGATGGACTCATCGTTTCGTGAGGCGGAGCGGCTCCAGCAGGAGGAGCCGGAGCGCTTCGACGCGATCGTCTCCGAGGGGATCGTGGCGGAGCCCGAGCTCGCGAGGAGAGACGCTCTGAGCCTCGTGACGCTCTACGTGTACGACCAGCGCGTCAACAGCGCGTAGGCGGCGCCGGGCGGGTCAGAAGGAGAGCGACCAGGCGGCGTTCGCCGTGACGTCGAGCGTGTACGTGCCCGGCGGGATGAAGCTGCTGCCGGTCGTCGCGCCGTCGTCGCCGTTGTCGAACTCGATGAAGTTCTCGTCGGTCGGGCTCGAGGAGACCGCGAACTGGTTGTTGCCGTCCGAGTCGGGGTGCGCCGTCCACTGCGCCGTCACGCCCTGCGGGAGCGTGAGCGGCGCGAGCGTCGCATCTCCGTTCCCGCTGAACGTCTGGCCGATCGGGGACGGCGCCACGGTCACGGTGACGTTGACGGTGCGGGGCTTCACAGCGCGCGCGCAGACCTTCGTCCCGTGCACCTTGGTGCAGTGGCCGGGCCGGACGAAGATCGTCGTGAGCGCGTAGGCGCTCGCTCCGCCGGCGGCGGCGAGGACGAGCACGGCAGCGGCGAGGAGCACGGCCTTTCTCACGACCCGGATTATCGACTACTTGAGCCGACCGCGATACTCGGCAGGCTGAAATAAGAGATCGCCGAGGGCTCGATCTAAGGCGCGCGGCCGAAGAGGCGCCGGTACAGCGTCTCCCAGTCGGTGGCGAAGCCGCGGCGCGCCGCCTCGAGCGAGAGCCGTCCCTCGCAGACCCATGCCTTCGCCCGGTTCTCGGCCAGGTCCTTGCGGTGGTAGTCGGCGCCGCTTCCCTGCTCCGGGAAGAGGTTCGCGATCGAGTTCGAGCCGCCGAGCTCGAGCGGGACGATGTGGTCAATCTCGAGCGAGCGTCCGTAGTAGGCGGCGGCCATCCCGTACTCGGTCTCGACCGCGAACTTCTCGGTCTGGGGCACGTCCCGGATCGAGCCTGTCCGGAAACCGGACGAACAGATCACGGCTCTGGTGAGACGCGCGTAGTAGGCGCCCGGCGAGCAGCGCCGGTCAGGGATCGCGGCACGCCTGCAGCCGCTCGTCCGGGTCCGCCGGCCGAGCAGGACGGTGCTGCCGGTGCGGACGCCGCTCGACCCGGCGCTGGTCAGCCAGCGCGCAACCCCGCCGTGGTGGGAGCAGGTACCCGACCGGTGCTGCGAGAAGCTGTACGTGCCGTCGCGGCAGAGAGCCGTCGCCCCCGGCGGCGCCGCCGCCTTCGCAGCAGGAACCGCAAGCGCGGCGAACGCGACCAGCAGGAGGAAGCATCGCTTCACGGT
>DASXDE010000143.1:0-6947 GCA_036490825.1 Gaiellaceae bacterium | reverse complement strand
GCCGGCGATCCTGTTGGCGCGGGCCGCCGCGGCGCGCTCCGTGCGTGCATAGACCCGGGCCGGGCCTCCATGCGGGCGAGGCGGCCGGCTGCGCGGCCGCCGGCGGAAGCGATCGAAGCTCGGCGGGGGCGACTCCGGCGTCGCGCGAACGCCGGCGGGCCCACCGCGTCCGCGAGGCTCGGCCTTCACCGCGTACCAAACCACGTAGCAGAGATATGCGATGGGGATCTTGAGGATCACCATGAGGAAGACGAGCTCCCAGAGCGTGTCCGGCGCCTTCACTGCCTCTGAGTCTACCCCCGGATGCGGCTTGGAACGCATATGCGTTATCGATCGGGCGACCCCGGCAATAGCCAGGACATGAGCCACGACCAGCTCCGCGCCCTGATGGAGCACGCCGAGGAGGTCGGCTGCGTCAACCTGTCGGCGTTCACGCAGGTCCTCACCGAGCTCGAGCTCGACGACGAGGAGGTCGCGTCGCTGTACGACACGCTCGAGGAGCGCGGGATCGAGCTGACCGACGACTGCAGCCTGCCGGACGTCGCCGAGACGCACTACTCGAACGAGACCGTCGCAGCGATGACGACGGACTCGCTGCAGCTGTTCCTCAACGAGGCCGGCCGGTACCCGCTTCTGACCGCCGCCGAGGAGGTGGAGCTCGCCAAGCTGATCGAGCGCGGCGACGCGCGGGCGAAGGACAGGATGATCAACTCGAACCTCCGCCTCGTCGTCTCGATCGCGAAGAAGTACCAGGGGCACGGTCTCTCGCTGCTCGACCTGATCCAGGAGGGGATCATCGGGCTGATCCGCGCGGTGGAGAAGTTCGACTGGCGGCGGGGCTACAAGTTCTCGACCTACGCGACCTGGTGGATCCGCCAGGCCGTGCAGCGTGGCGTGGCGAACAAGTCACGCACGATCCGCATCCCCGTCCACATCGTCGAGCGCGAGCAGAAGATCGCGCGCGCCGAGCGCGAGCTCACGCTGAAGCTCGAGCGGCCGCCGACCGACGAAGAGGTCGCGAGGACAGCGAAGCTTTCCCTCAAGCACGTGCGCGAGGTGCGGGCGGCGGCGCGCGCCGTCGCGAGCCTCGACAAGCCGCTCGGCGACGAGGGCGACACCGCGTTCGGCGACATCGTCGCCACCGACAAGCACGACGTCGAGGAAGAGGTCGTCGTCGGCCTGAGCGAGCATCTGCTCCGCGCCGCGGTCGCCAAGCTGCCGGAGCGCGAGCAGCACGTGATCAAGCTCCGGTACGGGCTCGACGGCGACCCGGACCCGAAGTCCCTCGAGACGATCGGGCGCGAGATGGGCCTGACGCGCGAGCGCGTCCGCCAGATCGAGATGCAGGCGCTCGAGCGCCTCGCCCGCGAGCGCGAGATCGCCGCCCTCGCCCCGGCGTAGTGCGGCGCTACGTAGAGGTAGCGAACGCGTTCAGGGCTTCGATGACGTAGCGGAGACGGCGTCCGGATTCCGTCAGCCGGTACTCGACGTGCGGCGGACGGGTGTCGAAGACGCGCCGCTCGAGCACGCCGGCCTCCTCGAGGTCGTTGAGGCGCGCCGCGAGGGTCCGCGGCGGGATGCCTTCGAGGGTCTGCTTGAACTCGTTGAAGCGAACCGCGCCCGCCTCGGCCGCCGCCCAGAGGATCGCGAGCGCCCAGCGCCGGCCGAGGAGGTCCGCCGCGCGGGCGACCTCCTCGGGCAGCGGACGGCAGTGGTTACACCGCATGAAGGCTCGGCTTCGCCTTGGGCTCCAGGGCGAGGTCGAGCACCTCGCCGAGCGTCAGCACCGGATGGAAGCGCATGGCTTCCCGCACGTCCTCCGGCACGTCGTCGAGGTCGGCCCGGTTCCGTTCCGGGATGATCACGTCGGTGAGGCCGGCGGCGTGCGCGGCGAGCACCTTCTGCTTCAGGCCGCCGATCGGCAGGACACGGCCCTGCAGCGTCACCTCGCCGGTCATCCCGACGGTGTGCTTCACCGGCCGCTCGGAGAGGAGCGAGGCGAGTGCTGTGGTCATCGTGATGCCGGCACTCGGGCCGTCCTTCGGGATCGCGCCGGCCGGCACGTGCACGTGGAAGGACTGGTCCTTGAACGCGGCCGGCTCGATGCCGAGCTCGCCTGCGTGGGAGTGGACGTAGGAGAGGGCGATGCGCGCCGACTCCTTCATCACGTCGCCGAGCTGGCCCGTGAGGACGAGCTCGTTGCCGTTCCCGCCCTCCATCGAGGTCGCCTCGACGAAGAGGACGTCACCGCCGGTGCCGGTCACGGCGAGGCCGGTCGCGACGCCGGGGACGGCTGTCCGCTCCGCCGCCTCTTGGAAGAACTTCTGGCGGCCGAGCGCGTCGCGCACGACGTCGACGTCGACGTCGACCGGCGCCTCGGCCTGGCCGGCTGCGATGCGCGTCGCGGTCTTGCGGAGGATCGTGCCGAGCTCGCGCTCGAGCTGGCGGACGCCTGCCTCGCGCGTGTACTCCGAGACCACGACCTGGATCGTCCCGTCCGAGATGGAGACCTCGTCCTCGCGCAGCCCGTTCCGCTCGACCTGCCGCGGCCAGAGGTAACCGCGCGCGATCGCCGTCTTCTCGTCGACCGTGTAGCCGTCGAAGCGGATGACCTCCATCCGGTCGAGCAGCGGACCGGGGATCGTGTCGGCCACGTTCGCGGTCGCGATGAAGAACACCTCTGAGAGGTCGAGCTCCACGTCGAGGTAGTGGTCGCGGAACGAGTGGTTCTGCGCCGGGTCGAGCACCTCGAGCAGCGCAGCGGACGGGTCGCCCCGCCAGTCGGCGCCGACCTTGTCAACCTCGTCGAGGAGGATGACGGGGTTCATCGTGCCGGCGTCGCGCAGCGCGCGTACCAGCCGGCCCGGCAGCGCGCCGATGTAGGTGCGCCGGTGGCCGCGGATCTCGGCCTCGTCCCGGATGCCGCCGAGCGACATCCGCACGAACTCGCGGTTGAGCGCGCGGGCCACCGACTCGCCGATCGACGTCTTGCCGGTGCCGGGCGGCCCGATCAGGGTCAGGATCGCGCCGGAGCGCTTGTCGTTCGGGATTCCGCGGTCCTGGCGGAGCTTGCGCACCGCGAGGTACTCGACGATGCGCTCCTTCACGCTCTCGAGGCCCGCGTGGTCGGCGTCGAGCACCTCCCTCGCGCCGTTCGGATCGAGCGTCTCGTCGCTTCGCTTCGACCACGGCACGGCGATCAGCCAGTCGAGGTACGTGCGGATCATCGACGCCTCGCCGCTCGCATCGCCCATTGTCTCGAGACGCCGCAGCTCGCGCTCGGCCTGGGCGCGCACGTCCTCGGGCATCCCGGCCTCCTCGATCTTCGCGCGGTACTCCTCGACGACTGAGCCCTCGTCGTCGCCGAGCTCCTTGCGGATCGAGTTCATCTGCTGGCGGAGGAACCACTCGCGCTGCTGCTTCTGCGCGCCCTCCTCGACGTCGTCGCGGATGCGCTGCCGCACCTGCAGCTCGGCGAGCCGCTCCCGCTGGAGCTCGAGCGCGAGCTGCAGCCGCTCGACGATCTCGAGCGCCTCGAGCAACTCGACGCGCTGCGCGAACGTGATGTCCGGCGCATAGGCGCACGTGTCGGCGAGCGCGCCCGCCTCGCTGATCGCGCGGAGGAACTCGCGGACGCGGTCGTCCGCGCCGCGGAGGTCGAGGATCTCCTCCACGACCGCGCGGTACTCGCGCTCGAGCTCGCGCGTCTGCACGGGCGGCGGGTTCTCGTCGGGTCGCTCCTCGACCTCGGCGCGAAGCCGGCCGAGCGCGTCGCTGTGGGCGGCGCCGATGACGCCGCGGTGAAGCCCCTCGAGCGTGACGGCACGCATGCCGCCGCGGATGCGCACCCTGTCGGTGACCTCGGCGACGGTACCGACGGCCGCGTACTCGCTCTCGTGACGCGGCACGAGC
The DNA here is from genome assembly GCA_036490825.1 of Gaiellaceae bacterium. Taxonomy (GTDB): domain Bacteria; phylum Actinomycetota; class Thermoleophilia; order Gaiellales; family Gaiellaceae; genus Palsa-739. The sequence continues at coordinate 3,035 of DASXDE010000143.1, read as the reverse complement.
ACGACGCGATCCTCGTCACCGACGTCGACCGTGAGGGTGACGTTCATGCCTGGGAAGACGACGGTGTCTTCGAGCGGGACGAGCAACAGATCGGTCAAGGCAGACTCACACTCCAAGCTGTAGTAGGTATCGAAATTGTAGCTACTCAGCTTCGAGCCCCGCCGCCTCGAGCGCCGCCTCGAGGTGCGGGTGCTCCTCGACGCGCACCACGCGGCCGTCGCGCACGTGGACGACGGCGGCCCAGCGGCCGAGGAGGTACGAGCGGCGGCTCTGCAGCGGCCGCTCGTCGGACGGGTCGAGCTCGATCCGCGAGAAGCGCATGCTCACGACGACGCGGTCGGCGAGGCCGATCGCGCGGTCGACGACGACGTGGTAGTTCTCCGCGGCGCGCTCGGCCACGACCTCGAGAACGCGGTCGCGACTGAGCACGACGGCGTCCGACTCTCCGGCCGGCACCCATTCCACGTCCGGGTCGAGCATCGTCTCGATCGCCTCGAGATCGCCCGCGACGAACGCGTGATAGCCGCGGAGGAGGAGCTCGGCGCTCTCGTGGCTCATGAAGCCGAGTGTATGGAGCCGAGGGGGCTCGAACCCCTGACCTTCTGGCTGCCAGCCAGACGCTCTCCCAGCTGAGCTACGGCCCCTGGACGGCCCAGTCTAGCCGCCCACGCGCGCTGGCGGCACAGGGCGGGGTCCGTGACAATGCAGCATGTTCGAGATCGGTGGGAGCCTGCGCGAGGCCCGCCTGAAGCGCGGTCTCACGTCCGCAGAGGTCCAGAAGGCGATCCGGATCCGCGACCGCTACCTCCAGGCGCTCGAGGAGGAGCGTTGGGAGCAGTTGCCGGGCGACGCCTACGTGAAGGGGTTCCTGCGCACGTACGCCGACTACCTCGGCCTCGACGGGAACCTCTACGTCGACGAGTACAACAGCCGCTTCGCCCGTCCCGACGAGCCGGTGCTCGTTCCCGAGCGGTTCGCCGGGTCGGGACCGCGGCTCGGCGGCGGCAGGCTCCTACGCCCGCTGGTCGCCGTCGCGGTGCTCGTCGCGATCGTCGCCGCGGTTGCGGCGTGGCAGCTCGGCGGCTCCTCCGGCGACAAGCAGGGCGCGCCGCCCACCACCGCCCCCACCACGACGGGTGCGCATCACACGACGCCGAAGAAGAAGCACGAGAAGCACCACTCCACGCCTCTCCCGAGCCGGGCCACGGTCGTCGCCGCCCGTGGCGCCTCGTGGCTCTGGGTTCGCTCGGGCAGCGCGAGCGGGCCGACGGTCTACGAGGGAACCCTCCTCCAGGGCAAGACGCTCCCGGTCGACCTCGAGCACGGCCCCGTCTGGATCCGCGTCGGCGATCCACCCAGCCTCGACATCCACCTCGGCGGCAAGCTCGTGCACGGGCTGCCGACCCAGGTCGGCAACGTCCTCCTAACCCGTCACGGGCTGAAACCCGCCTAGACCGCGGCGGCGTCGACGTCGACCGCGGGCACGTCGCTCCACAGCTCCTCGAGCCGGTAGAAGCCGCGCGCCTCGGGCGTGAACACGTGCAGGACGACGTCGAGGTAGTCGGCGACGATCCAGGCGCCCTCGCGGGTGCCGTCGACGCCCTGCGGAAGCAGCCGCTCCTCCTGCTTCAGGCGCGCGTGCACCTCGTCCCATATGGCAGCGGTCTGCCGCGGGTTGCGCCCCGTCGCGATCACGAAGTAGTCCGTGAACGAGCACTCGGGCCGCATGTCGAGGATCACGACGTCCTCCGCCAGCTTCTCGCGGGCGAGAGCGGCGATGCGGCGGGCCTGTTCGAGGGAGGTCAGAGTCTGCTGTGTCCTTGGATCGCTTTCTCGCAGTGTATCTCCGACTCACGGACGGTAAAGCGCGCGCTCCGCGATGAGGCTTGCGACTGCGTCGGGAACGAGGTCGTCGAGCGGCTCACCCGCGACGATACGGGCGCGGACGTCGGTCGAGGCGGCCGGATTCGGCTCGATCTCGAAGAAGACGACGCGCTCGGGCCGCTCGAGCTTCCCGAGCACGTCGTCGAGCCCGGTCTGAGGGAAGCCAGGCCGGGTCGCGACTGCGATCCGCGCTCGCTCGAGCACCTCGCCGGGTTCGCTCCACGAGAGGAAGCCGCGGAACTGGTCGGCGCCCACCACGAAGACGGGATCGTCGAAGCGGGCCGCGCGAAGCAGCTCGACCGTGCGCGGGTGCGGGTCGAGGCGCACATCGTCGCCGGGGAAGGCCACGAGCGCCATCGCGAGACGATCGGCGGCGGACGCGTGGACGTCGCGATGCGCGGGCCGCTCGCCCACGAGCACGACGAGCCGCTCGACCCCGAAGCGCTGCCTCGCGGCGTCGGCGACGGCGACGTGGCCGAGGTGCGGCGGATCGAAGGCGCCGCCGTAGAGGACTACTCCCACTCGAGCTGCTCCTCCCCCACCTCGACCTCGTCTCCCGCCCGGGCGCCGGCGGCCTTGAGGATCGCCTCGAGCGCTTCCTCGGCCGGCGGCGTGCCGGTGACGCGGAAGCCCCGCTCGGTGCGGTAGACGCGGAAGGCCCGCCTAGCCGGGCGCGGGCGGTAAACGAGGAAGTCGACGATCTCGTCGGCGGGCTCGGCCGATTCCTCCGCCTCGTGCGGGGCGAGCTCGAACAGCGCTGCGCGCAGCTCGTCGAGGCCGGCGCCGGTCGCCGCCGAGACCCGGAGGACGCGGCGGAGCCGCCCGTCCTCGACGCCGAAGGACGGCGGTTCCGGGCGCAGGTCGATCTTGTTGAGGACGACGATCTGCGGCCGCTCGTCCAGCCCGGCGCCGTAGGCGGCGAGCTCGGCGTCGATCGTGCGCCAGCGCTCGTCGGCGTCGTCCTCCCCCGAGTCGACGACGTGCACGAGCACCCGGGCGCGCTCGAGGTGGGCGAGGAACTCATGGCCGAGCCCGACGCCCTCGCTCGCACCCTCGATGAGGCCGGGAACGTCAGCCACGACGAGCTGCCGCCCGTCGGGCGCCTCGACCGTCCCCAGCACCGGAGAGAGCGTCGTGAACGGGTACTCCGC
>DASXDE010000142.1:0-3575 GCA_036490825.1 Gaiellaceae bacterium | reverse complement strand
CCCGAGCCGAGCAGCGCGCCGCGAAGGTAGGCGGCGGCGCAGCAGCGGCGGGCTACGACGCGGTGGGGCGGGCGGCCGAGGGGTCGGTGGGAGCGGTCGAGGACGCCGGCGGCGAAGAGGGTCGCGTGGGCGTCGGCCGAGCCCTCCACGTGGAGCTGGTAGCGCGTGGCCCGGTCGAACGCTCTGCGCGGATAGGTCCGGATCTCGGACGTGACCCCGAGCGCGCGCAGCAGCGCGAAGGCCCGCCGGGCGACGGTCGAGCTCGAGACGTCGAGATGGACGTCGACGCTGCCGCGTCCGCGGAGATGCGCGCGTCCCGCGACGTGGAAAAGCCCGGACAACTCGGCGAGCCGGTCGCACTCGCTCGCGGGGGCGATCGCGGCCAGCTCCTCCCGCAGATCGTCAGACAGCATGCGCGTATCCCTCGAGCGCAAGCAGGCGACGCTTGTACTCCACGCCGTAGGAGCCATACGAGCCGAGCCCGTCGGCGGCGACGACGCGGTGGCAAGGGACGAAGATCGAGAGGTGGCTGCGCGCGCAGAAGCTGCCGGCGGCGCGGGCGGCTCCTGGCGCACCGGCGAGCGCGGCGAGCTCGCCGTACGTGACGACCTCGCCGCGCGGCACGGCTCGCAGCGCGCGCGCGCACCGCGAGAAGAACGGGCTCTCGTACTCGAGGTCGACGGGCACCTCGCCGAGCGGCGCGCGCTCGCCCGCGAAGTACGCCCGCAACAGCTGCACGACTTCCGCCGCGAAGCCTCGACCTCCGCGCGACGACTCACGTGATACGACGACCCCGACCCCGGCCCCAGGGTGGGTGGGGGTTTGGGATGGGTCCAGAGAGGTGTCCGCCTCGAGCGTTCCCAGCCGCTTCTCGCGTGGCCAGGGCAGCTCGTGCCACACGACGCGCTCGTCCGCGAGGACGAGCTCCCCCACGCCCCAGCCTTCGACCTCGTAGGCGACCTGCGTCACCGCCACAACCGCGAATCCTAGAATCGTCTCGATGAGCGCCCACGGCATCTTCCACGTTCCCGAGCCCCGCAACGAGCCGGTGCTCGGCTACGAGCCCGGCAGCCCCGAGCGCGACGAGCTCCGGCGCAGGCTCGACGAGCTCTCCTCGCAGCGACTCGAGCTCCCGCTCGTGATCGGTGGTGAGGACGTCCATACCGGCGACACGTTCGAAGCGGTCATGCCGCACAAGCGCAGCCACGTCCTCGCGGACGTCAACAAGGGCGGCGCCGCCGAGGTCGACCGCGCGATCGCCGCCGCGGCGAGCGCCTGGGAGGACTGGTCGCGGACGCCCTGGGAGGACCGCGCCGCCGTCTTCCTCCGCGCCGCCGAGCTTCTCGCGGGACCGTGGCGGCAGACGCTGAATGCGGCCACGATGCTCGGCCAGTCGAAGACCGCGCACCAGGCCGAGATCGACGCCGCCTGCGAGCTCATCGACTTCTGGCGCTTCAACGTCGAGTACATGACCCGCATCTACCAGGAGCAGCCGATCTCCTCGCCCGGCGTCTGGAATCGGCTCGAGTACCGCCCGCTCGAGGGCTTCGTCTTCGCCGTCACCCCCTTCAACTTCACCTCGATCGCCGGCAACCTCCCCACCTCCGCAGCCCTGATGGGCAATACCGTCGTGTGGAAGCCCGCCTCCACGGCGGCGGTGAGCGCGCACTTCCTGATGCAACTCTTCGAGGAGGCCGGCCTGCCGCCGGGCGTGATCAACCTCGTCTACGGCTCGGGCGCCGCGGTCGGCGACCCCGCGCTCGCGAGCGAGCACCTGGCCGGCATCCACTTCACCGGCTCCACCCCGGTCTTCCAGGGGATGTGGAAGACGGTCGGCGACAACATCGCGCGCTACCGCAACTACCCGCGCGTCGTCGGCGAGACCGGCGGCAAGGACTTCATCGTCGCCCACCCGAGCGCCGACGCCGAGGCGCTCGCGACCGCGATTCTCCGCGGCTCCTTCGAGTACCAGGGCCAGAAGTGCTCGGCCGTGTCGCGCGTCTTCGCGCCGGCGAGCCTCTGGCCGCAGGTGCGCGAGCAGGTCGTCGCGGAGATAGGCGAGATGAAGATGGGCGACGTAGCCGACTTCTCGAACTTCGTCGGCGCCGTGATCGACGCGAGCTCGTTCGCGACGCAGAAGGAGGCGATCGAGGAGGCGAAGGCGGCCGACGGGAAGACGTCGATCGTCGCCGGCGGGAGCTACGACGACAGCGAGGGCTGGTTCGTCCAGCCGACCGTGATCGAGACGTCCGACCCCGATTTCCGCACGCTGAAGGAGGAGCTGTTCGGGCCGGTCGTGACCGCCTTCGTCTACGACGATTCCCACTACGAGGACACGCTCGACCTCGTCGACCGGGGAACGAGCTACGGGCTGACGGGCGCTGTCTTCGCGCGCGACCTCGACGCGATCGAGAGGACGCGCGACCGGCTGCGCTACGCGGCCGGCAACTTCTACGTCAACGACAAGCCGACCGGCGCCGTGGTGGGCCAGCAGCCATTCGGCGGGGCGCGCGCCTCGGGCACGAACGACAAGGCGGGCTCGATGTGGAACCTGATCCGCTGGGTCAGCCCGCGCGCGATCAAGGAGACCTTCGTGCCGCCGCGTGACTACCGGTACCCGTTCCTGGGGCCCGACACCGACGCCGGCCGCTGAGCGAGCCGCGCGCGCTCCGGCTCGCCTTCGGCAACGTCGCCGAGACGTACGACCGCTTCCGGCCGGCGTACTTCGCGCCGCTTCTCGACCGGGCGCAGGAGGCGCTCGAGCTCGACCCGCAGGCGCGGGTGCTCGACCTGGGCGCCGGCACCGGGAGGCTGACCAGGGAGCTGGCGCGCCGCTTCGCGACGGTCGTGGCCGTCGAGCCCGACGACGAGATGCGCCGCCTGATCGACTGCGGCACCGTTCTCGCGGGCGCCGCCGAGGCGATCCCGCTCGCAGACGGGAGCGTGGACTGCGTCTTCGTGGGCGAGGCGTTCCACTGGTTCGACGCCTCGCGGGCCCTCGAAGAGATCGCCCGCGTCCTCGTGCCCCGCGGCGGGCTGGCGATCGTCTGGACGCACTGGTGGGAGACGGAGCCGCCGCTGCCGGACGAGGTCGTCGAGATCCTCCGCGAGCCGTACCAGCGTTTCGCCGCGCAACGGTCGACGTCCTGGGAGGCCGCGTTCGACGACTCGCCGTTCGAGCCCCTCAGCCAGGAGGACTTCGCCGAGGAGCTCGTCGTGGACACCGACACGCTCCTCGCGATGTACTCGACCACGAGCTCGCTCGCCGCGCTTCCCGGCGAGGAACGGGCCGAGCTCTTCGCCCGCGTGCGGCCGCTCCTCGGCGATTCGTACCGGCTACCGGTCAAGCACCGGCTGACCTTGACGCGCCTGCGAGCCGCCTAGCGATCGGGAAGCGGCGTCTCGAGCCGTCCACCGCGGAACGCCTCGCGCCAGGCCGCGTAGATCCGCGGGCCGTTGAGCGGAGGAGCGAGCGCGGCCGGGAGCTCGTCCGGAGCGAACCAGCGCATCTCACCGACCTCGGCCGGGTCACCGCGCAGCTCCACCGGCTCGACGGGAACGGCGTGGTAGTACGA
>DASXDE010000141.1:0-4421 GCA_036490825.1 Gaiellaceae bacterium | reverse complement strand
AGGCCCGCCTCCTTCGCCTTCTGCTGCAGCTCGCGCACGAGCGCGTCGGCCGCGTCGTCCTCCTGCGTCAACGCGCGTTCGTGCGGATAGACGTGCTCCTCCATGAACGCGCGCACGCGCTCGCGCCGGTCGACCACAGCGGCGATGATCGCAGACATGCGCGAGGCGCTCCAGGCGGTGCTCGGCCCGATCTCCGAGCCCGTGCTGCTGGCCGGCGGCGCGTCGAAGGAGGCGTGGGGGGTGGACGCCGGCGGAGAGCGGCTGCTCGTGCGCCGCGCGGGCGGCGGCGTCATCCACCGGCACACGCTCTCGCTGCGGCACGAGTTCGAAGTGCTGCGGGCTGCGCACGATGCGGGCGTGAAGGCGCCGCGGCCGGTCGCCTACATCGAGGACCTCGACGGCCGGGAGGCGTTCGTGATGGAGCGGCTGGACGGCGAGACGATCGGGCGACGCATCGTGCGCCTGCCGGTCCCCGAGCGGCTGCCGGTGCAGATGGCCGAGGAGCTCGCCAAGATCCACGCGCTGCCGCCCGAGCGGCTGCCGTTCCTCGAGGAGACGCGGATCGAGCGGCTGGTGGAGGAGCTGGACGAGGTCGGCGAGCCACATCCCGCGATCGAGCTCGGGCTCTGGTGGCTCCGCGAGCACCGGCCTCCGGCCCGCCCGCCGGCCGTCGTCCACGGGGACTTCCGCATCGGCAACCTCGTGATCGACGAGACCGGCCTCGTCGGCGTCCTCGACTGGGAGTTCGCGCACCTCGACGATCCCGCGCGCGACCTCTCCTTCGCGCTCGTCCGCGCCTGGCGCTTCGGGGTCCCGGAGCGCCGCCTCGGCGGGATCGGCGAGGCCGAGCCTTACCTCGAGCGCTACAACGAGCTGACCCGGCTCGACGTGCGGCCCGAGGAGCTCGACTACTGGGAGCTCGCCGGCAACGTCGGCTGGGCGATCGGCTGCCTCACGCAGGCGCGACGCCACCTGTCCGGGCAGGACCGGAGTGTCGAGCTCGCCATTCTCGGCCGGCTCGGTGCGGAGGTCGAGCTCGAGATCTGCCACCTGCTCGAGGGGCGGGGCGTGACGTGAGCGAGCGGCCGACCGCGGAGGAGCTCGCCGAGGCGATCGAGGAGTTCCTCGCCGACGAGATCCTCCCCACGCTGGACGACCACCGGCTTCGCTTCCGCACGCTCGTCGCGCTGAACGCGCTCGGCATCGTCCGGCGCGAGCTCACGAGGCTGTCGCCGGAGGACGACGCCGAGCAGCGGGAGCTGGCGTCGCGAATCCGGGCCGGCGACGTCCCAGCCGGCACGCTCGCGCGCGTGCGGGCCGGCGTCGAGGCCCGGCTGCGGATCGCCTCACCCGGCTACCTCGAGAGGGACTGAAGACACCGGACACGAAACGTGTCCGGATCGCCGCGAAGCCGTAAGCTCTCGCCCGTGCCCGATCTGAGCGGGAAGGTCGCGATCGTCACGGGGGCAGGGCGCGGGATCGGCCGCTCGCACGCACTCGCCCTTGCGCGCGCGGGCGCCAAGGTCGTCGTCAACGACCTCGGCGCGGGGCTTGCGGGCGAAGGCTCCGATCCGGGCCCGGCGGAGCAGGTCGTGGAAGAGATCCGCGCGGCGGGCGGCGAGGCGACCACGAACGGCGAGAACGTCGGCGACTTCGCGGGCGCCGGACGGCTCGTGCAGCAGGCGCTCGACGAGTTCGGCCGACTCGACATCCTCGTCAACAACGCCGGGATCCTCCGCGACCGGATGCTGATCAACATGACCGAGGAGGAGTGGGACGCGGTGATCGCAGTCCACCTCAAGGGCCACTTCGCGCCGACGCGGCACGCGGCGGCGTACTGGCGCGAGCGCTCCAAGGCCGGCGAGGAGGTGCGCGGGCGCGTCGTCAACACCTCCAGCCCCTCGGGCGTGTTCGGCAACGTCGGCCAGGCCAACTACGGCGCGGCGAAATCGGGCATCGCCGGCTTCACGATCATCGCCGCACAGGAGCTGCAGCGCTACGGCGTGACCGTCAACTGCCTCGCGCCGAACGCCCGCACGCGGATGACCGAGGAGACGTTCCAGATGGAGGCGCCGCCGGAAGGCTTCGACCCGCTCGACCCGGCGAACGTCTCGGCCGTCGTCGTCGCTCTCTGCGCCGACGAGGCGCAGGCGATCACCGGCCAGGTGATGCACGTCTGGGGCGGCGCCGTCAACGTCCTCCGTGGCTGGAGCGCGGGGGAGCTGCTCGACGCGCCGGAGGGCTGGGAGCCGGACGCGCTGCTCGGCGAGCTGCTCGCGCGCTTCCCCGAGGGCGCGTCGCCGCCCGGGATGCTCGCCGGGATGCAGTCCGCCGGCGGCCGCTCGCTCCAGGCGGCGGACTGAACCCGTGGCCCTCCTCACGCTGGACCGCGCGCGGCTCCGGTTCGGGGGAATCGTGGCGCTCGACGACGTCTCCCTCGAGCTCGCCGACGGCTCGATCGTCGGCCTGATCGGACCGAACGGCGCCGGCAAGACGACCGCCTTCAACGCGATCACGCGCCTCTACCGGCTCGACTTCGGGGACATCGTCTTCGACGGCCACTCGCTGCGCCGCGTCCGGCCGAGCCGCGTGATCCGGCTCGGGATCGCCCGCACCTTCCAGAACCTCGAGCTGTTCCCGACGCTCACCGTGCTGGAGAACGTCCTCGTCGGCGCGCACGTCTCGACCCGCCTGCGGCGTGAGCGCGAGCAACGGCGGCAGGCGCTCGAGACAATGGCGGACGTCGGGATCGCGGAGCACGCGAACCGGCCGGCGGCCGGCCTCCCGTTCGGGACGCTGAAGCGCGTGGAGCTCGCACGCGCGCTCGCGAGCCGGCCGCGGCTGCTGCTGCTCGACGAGCCCGCCGGCGGCCTCAACCATGCGGAGGTGGACGAGCTGGTCGGCCTCATCCGCAGGCTGCGCGACGAGCGCGAGCTGACGATCCTCCTCGTCGAGCACCACATGCGGCTCGTGATGGCGGTCTGCGAGCACGTGCACGTCCTCGACTTCGGGCGCACGATCGCCGCGGGCGCGCCGGCCGAGGTGCAACGCGATCCCGCGGTGATCGAGGCGTATCTCGGCGGAGAGCTCGCGGCGTGACGGCCCTGCTCGAGCTCGAGGACGTCGAGGCGCGGTACGGCCCGATCCACGTGCTGCACGGCGTCTCGCTCGCCGTCGAGGAGGGCTCGATCGTCGCCGTGCTCGGCCCCAACGGCGCGGGGAAGACGACGACGCTGCGCGCGATCTCCGGCACGGTGCGCCGCTCGGGCCGGATCCGCTTCGCCGGCCGGCCGCTCGACCGGCTCGGCCCGGACGCCGTGGCCCGGCTGGGCGTCGCGCACGTGCCGGAGGGCCGCGGCACGTTCTCGGAGCTGACGGTCTGGGAGAACCTCCGCCTCGGCGGCTACACGCGCCGGGGCTCGATCGAGCCCGAGCTCGCGCGCGTCTTCACGTACTTCCCGTTCCTCTCGGAGCGGCGGCGACAGGAGGCCGGGACGTTGAGCGGCGGCGAGCAGCAGATGCTCGCGCTCGCGCGCGCGTTCGTGCATCGGCCGCGGCTCCTGCTCCTCGACGAGCCGTCGCTCGGCCTCGCCCCCGTGCTGGTCGCCGAGCTGTTCCGGATCGTCCGGGAGCTCAACGAGAACGAGGGCCTGACCGTGCTCGTCGTCGAGCAAAACGCGCACCTCGCGTTGCAGGCGGCCGAGGCCGGCTACGTCCTCGAGGCCGGCCGCGTCGCGCTCGCCGGCACGAGCGACGAGCTCAGGGCCGACGACTCCGTCCGCCGCAGCTACCTCGGCTATTAGCGCGATGCCCACGCTCGAGCGCCTGCCCCCGCCGATCAGCCTGCTCCTCGTCGGCGGCGCCGCGGGGCTGCTCGTCGGCTGCCTGCGCAGCGAGGTCTTCGCCCAGCTGACGGTGCAAGGTCTCGCGCTGGGCGCCGTGTACGGGAGCCTCGCGCTCGCGCTCGTCCTCGTCTACCGCGCGACGCACGTGGTCAACTTCGCGCAGGGAGAGCTCGCGATGGCGACGACCTACGTGGCCTGGCAGCTCATCCAGTGGGGCCTCTCCTACTGGGAGGCCTTCTTCGCCACGCTCGCGATCGCCTTCGTGCTCGGCACCGTGCTCGAGGTCGCGCTGGTACGGCCGGTGCAGCACCGCTCCGTGATCGCCGCGGTCATCGTCACCGTCGGGCTCTTCATCCTCATCGACGGCGTCGTGAACTGGATCTGGGGCGGCGGCCTCAAGTCGATGCCCTCGCCTTTCGGGACGAAGATCTACAACGTCGGCGGCGTCTCGATCGCGCGGCTGTACCCCGGCATGCTCGGCGTCGTCCTCGTCTCGGTGCTGCTGGTGTGGGCGCTCTTCCGGTTCACGAAGCTCGGTCTCGGAATGCGCGCCGCGGCGCTCCGGCCGGCGGAGTC
>DASXDE010000140.1:0-32673 GCA_036490825.1 Gaiellaceae bacterium | reverse complement strand
GCCCCTGGGCAGGTCGGCGATGTTCGTCTTCAGGGCCGCCGGGTTCATCGCGACGAGGACGTTCGGCGCGTCGCCCGGCGTGAGGATGTCGTGGTCGGCGAAGTGGAGCTGGAAGCCGGAGACGCCGGGCAGCGAGCCCGCGGGCGCACGGATCTCGGCCGGGAAGTCCGGCAGCGTCGAGATGTCGTTGCCGAGCAGCGCAGCCTCTGACGTGAACTGCGAGCCCGTGAGCTGCATGCCGTCCCCCGAGTCGCCCGCGAAGCGGACGATCACCTGCGAGAGCTGCTCGACCGGCTTGCTGCTCATTCCCTCGCGTCAGGTATAGCGCATGAGACGGCTCTACTGGAACCCGCATCGAAATGAGCACGGGCTGCCCAGCCGCGCTGGTCGGCACGATCCTGCGTCCTCAGTCGCCCGAATAGCGCTGCTATTCGCGCTCCCTGCGTCCTTGTCTCGCACTCGACCATCGCACCCGGTCAGCGCGTGGTCATCCCGAAGCGAGTTCTTGAGGACGGGGCGTACACTCGCCGCGTGGAGCCGGTGGTCTCGGTTCGGGGGTTGCGCAAGCGCTACGGCCAGGTCGACGCGGTCGCCGGCATCGACCTCGAGATCGAGCGCGGCGAGATCTTCGCCTTCCTCGGCCCGAACGGCGCCGGCAAGACGACGACCGTGGAGATCCTCGAAGGCTTCCGCACCCGCACCGGCGGCGAGGTCACCGTGCTGGGCATCGACCCTGCGCACGGGGACGCCGCGTGGCGCAACCGCGTCGGTGCCGTTCTCCAGGAGTCGAACGCCGAGCCGGGACTGACCGTGCGCGAGAGCCTGCAGCTCTACTCCGGCTACTACCTCGAGCCACGCGACATCGACGAGACGATCGCGCTCGTCGGGCTCGAAGAGAAGGCCGACACGCTCGGGCCGCAGCTCTCGGGCGGGCAGCGGCGGCGGCTCGACGTCGCGCTCGCCCTGATCGGCGACCCGGAGCTCGTCTTTCTCGACGAGCCGACGACCGGGTTCGACCCGTCCGCGCGGCGCAACGCCTGGGACGTGATCGACGGGCTGCGCGGGCTCGGCAAGACCGTCTTCCTCACGACGCACTACATGGACGAGGCGGAGCAGCTCGCGGACCGCATCGCCGTCATCGCCGGCGGCCGGATCGTCGCCGAGGGGACGCCCGGGACGCTCGGCGGACGCAACTTGATGGCGGCGACCATTCGCTTCACGCTGCCGGCGGGAACCGGCGCCGACGATCTGCCGCCCGAGCTTCGTGCGCAGCTCGCCGGCGAGGACGGGCGCGTGACACTGACGAGCCAGACGCCTCTCGTCCACGTCGGCGCGCTCGCCGAATGGGCGCTCGCCCGCGGGATCGACCTGCCCGACCTCGACGTGCGCCGGCCGACGCTCGAGGACGTGTATCTCGAGCTGACGAGGAGCGACGCGTGAAGACACCCGCCGCGCGCGGCCCGCTCGCCGTCGTCCTCCACCAGGCGCGCTTCGAGCTGCGTAGCTTTCTCCGCAACCGGCAGGCGCGGTTCTTCACGCTGGTCCTGCCGCTGCTCTTCCTCGTCATCTTCGTGGCCGTCTTCGGAAACGACAAGGTCGGCGCGTTGCACTTGCCGGCGAAGGTCTACTACGTGCCCGGCATCTCCGCGCTCGCCGTGATCGCTGCCTCGTTCGTGAACCTCGTGATCTCGATCACCGTGCTCCGCGAGGAGGGGATCCTGAAGCGGCGCCGCGCGACCCCGGTGCCGGCGTGGGTGCTGATCGCCGGCCGGACGCTGACGGCCCTCGGAGTTTCGCTGGCCTCGGTGGTCGTGCTCTTGCTGCTCGGTCGTTTCGCGTACGGAGTACGCATACCGGCGCACACGATTCCGGGGCTCGCGATCACGGTGGTCGTCGGTTCGATCTCGTTCTCCGCCCTCGCGTATGCGTTCTCGACGGCGATCGAGAACGAAGACGCCGCCCAGCCGATGGTGCAGGCGGTGATGCTCCCGCTCTACTTCATCTCAGGCGTCTTCATCCCGGCGGTGAACCTGCCCTCGTGGCTGAGTCACGTCGCGCAGGTGTTCCCGGTCGAGCACCTCTCGGGCGGGCTGCACCACGCCTTTGCCCCTGCCACGACCGGGATCGGGATCGTCTGGAGCGACCTCGGCGTGGTGGCGCTCTGGGGAGCGATCGGCCTCGCATTCGCGCTCGCGCGCTTCAGCTGGCTGCCGAAGGCGGCGAGCGCCTAGCGCGGCTCAGGCGCTGAGCCGTAGCGGATTCCCGGACGGGTCGCGCACTTCGGCGCCGCCGATCCGCTCCGCCACCCGCTCCAGCTCCGCCTCGTCGGGAAGGACGATCGAGTAGCGCAGGAGCCGCGCGGTCCCCTCCGGCGCAGGCGCCGCACCGCGCGTCTCCCACGTGTTCGCGCCGACGTGATGGTGGTAGCCACCGGCGCTCAGGAACGCGGCCTGATCGCCTAGGTGTGCGGTCAGCCCCATCCCGAGCTGGTCGCGGTAAAAGGCGATCGTTTCGTCGACGTCGCGAACGCAAAGGTGGACGTGACCGACCGTCGTCCCGTCCGGCAGGCGGTCGAACTCGGCGTCGCCGGCGTCCGCGAGCAGCGAGTCGGTGTCGAGCGGGATCGTCGTCATCGTCTGCGAGACGTGGCCCTCCCACTGCTCGCGCGGGCGGTCCGCGTACACCTCGATGCCGTGGTAGTCCGGGTCGCGGAGGTAGATCGCCTCGCTCACGACGTGATCGGAGAGCCCGGTGAGCGGGATCCGCTCGCGGGCGGTGTGCGCGAGGAAGCGGCCGAGGCTCGGGCGATCCGGCACGAGCAGCGCGACGTGGAACAAGCCGGTGAAGCCCTGGGCCGGCCGCGCTCCCGGCTCCTCGACGAAACGGACCAGCGGCGTGTCCGCGCCCAGCTCGGCGGTGCCGTTCTCGCGGGAGAGGACACGCAGCCCGATCGCTTCCTGCCAGTACGCGAGCGAGCGGTCGAGATCGGAGACGCTCAGCTCGACGAGCCCCATCCGGGCCTCGGGCGCGATCTCCATGCCGGAACCCTATCCCTGCGTGTGCTTGATGGTGTCCTCGCGCTGCTGCGCCTGCGCGAGCGTCAGCTGTCCCGAGCAGACCTGGGCGTTGAGCTCGTTCTCGGTCCTGTCCATCTCCGCGGCCCGCGGGTACGGCTCGGGCCAGAGGTTGCGCGGGTCGGTGGGGTTGCCGCCGAGCTCGAGGCTGATCAGGTGGTCCTCCTGGTAGTCGGAGAGCGAGCCGGTCTCGCCGTACAGCCGCATCTGCCTGCGCTTGAGGTCGTTCGTGTACGAGACCGGCGGCCGGATCGTCGCCGTCCAGCCGTGGCGGCAGATCGTCGAGCGGATGTTCGCCTGCGTCACGTCCGGATTGAGGACGCCCGGCGTGCGGGCCGGGTCGGCGAGGACCGCCTGCGCCCGGTGGCCGTGCGGGCGGGCGAGAAGGAGCACGACCGCCGCGACGAGCAGCACGGCGAGCAGGAAGTCGAGCGGACTCAGCGGCCTCGCCACTCCGCTCGACGGTAGGTCGCGCCCGTGGCCGCCGCAAGACGCTCTTGCGGCCGTGTCCAGGTGAGGCAGTAGGCTCGCGGACATGGTCGAACTCGGCGTCCGCCCGCGCGGTCCGTACTCGCTCGCACTCTCGGCGCGCCTCGCAGGCGACGCGACGCGGCAGGTGCGGGAGGGCCTCGTCACGGCGCGTTGTTGCGGAGACGCCGCCCGCGCGTGGCAGTCCCGCGACGGGGTCGTGACCATCCGGTCGGTCTCCGTCGAGGCGGCCGAGAAGCTTCGCTGGATGCTCGCGCTCGACGACGACCACTCCGAGTTCCTGCGCCGGGTTGCGGACGATCCACTGCTCGGGCGCGCGGCGAAGCACCTTCGCGGGCTGCGGCCGGTGCGAACGGCGACGGTCGCGCAGGCGCTGCTGCGCGCGGTCTGCGGTCAGCTCGTCGACTGGAAGACGGGACGGACGCTCGAGCGGCGCGTGATCCGCGCGCTCGAAAGCCGTGACGCTCGCGACTCGGTCGCTGCCACCGGTCTGAGCGAACCGCCCACAAGCTCCGCGCTCGCCGGCTTTGCGCCCTTCGAGCTACGGCGGCTCGGGCTGCACGAGCGGCGCGGGGCCGCCGTCGTCCGCCTCTGCCGCGGTCTCGAGCTCGAGCGGCTGCACGACCTCCCGACGGACGCCGTCGTCCGCCGGCTCGAGCGCGAGCGCGGTCTCGGCCCGTGGTCGGCCGGCGTGGTGTGCCTCGAGGGCCTCGGGCGGCGCGAGCACGGCCTGGTGGGCGACCTCGGGCTCGTCAAGCTTCTGCGCGCGCTGCGCGGGCGGCCGGTCGAGGCCTGGGAGACGGCGGAGCTGCTCGAGCCGTACGGCGAGTGGGCGGGTCTCGCGAGCGTCTACCTCCTCGCCGGCCTGGGGCGCGGCTTGATTCCGTTGCCCGCGGGACGCGCAGCGGCCTAGGCTTCCGGCATGAACAGGAAGATCGCGATCCTCGGCGGCGGCCGGATCGGGGAGGCCCTCCTCTCCGGCCTGCTCAGCTCCGGCTGGCGCGAGACGGCCGAGATCGTCGTCACCTCCCGCCGGGAGGAGCGGGTCGAGGAGCTGCGCGACCAGTACAACGTCGAGGCGACCGGGGACAACGTCGCCGCCGTCACCGGCGCCGGCGTCGTCGTGGTCGCGGTCAAGCCGCAGGACATCGACGCCCTGCTCGCGACGGTCGGCGCCCACCTGACGGCGGAGCAGACCGTCGTCTCGGTCGCGGCCGCCATCACCACCGCGCATATCGAGGAGCGGATCGCCGCAGGCGTCCCCGTCGTGCGCGCCATGCCGAACGCGCCGGCGACGGTGCACGAGGGCATGGCCGGCATCTGCGCCGGCGCGCACGCGGGAGACGAGCAGCTCGCGCTCGCCGAGGAGCTGCTCACCCACCTCGGCCGCGTCGTGCGCGTGCCCGAGACGTGGATGGACGCGATCACCGCCGTCTCGGGGTCCGGGCCCGCATACTTCGCGCTCCTCGCCGAGGCCATGATCGAGGCGGGGATCCTGCTCGGTCTCTCGCGTGAGGTCTCGACGACCCTGGTGGTGCAGACGATGTTCGGGACGGCCAAGCAGCTCCGCGACCAGGGCATGCACCCCGTCGAGCTGCGCGAGTCGGTCACCTCGCCGGGCGGCACGACGATCGCCGCGATCCGCGAGCTCGAGCAGGCCGGCGTGCGCGCGGCGTTCCTGAACGCGATCCAGGCCGCGATGGACCGTGCACGGGAGCTCGCCGAAGGCGGATGAGCCCGGTCGAGATCACTGTCGTCGCCGATGCGGCGGAAGCAGCTCGTCTCGTCGCGGAGCGGCTCGCGGAGCAGGCCCGCGCCGGCGGCCACGTCGTCCTCACCGGCGGCTCGACGCCGCGCCGCGCCTACGAGCTCGCGGCCGAGCTGGAGCCGGACTGGAGCCGGGTCGAGCTGTGGTGGGGAGACGAGCGCTGCGTGCCGCCCGACGACGAGCGGTCCAACTATGGCCTGGCCAGGAAGGCGTTGCTCGACCGGCTCGAGCGCGAGCCGGCCGCGGTCCACCGGATGCAGGGCGAGCTCGGCCGCGACGAAGGCACGGCCGAGTACAAGCTCGAACTCGCCGGCGTCGGCGACTTCGACCTCGTCCTGCTCGGCCTCGGCCCGGACGGCCACGTCGCCTCGCTCTTCCCGGGCTTCCCGACGCTCGACGTGACCAGCCGCGACGTGGTCGGCTCCGTGGCCGGGCACGAGCCGTTCGTCGACCGGATCTCGCTGACGCTGCCGCGCCTGGGCGCCACGCAGGAGCTCCTCTTCCTCGTCGCCGGCGAGGACAAGGCCGACGCGGCCGCCCGGGCGCTCGCGGGCGAGCCGTCACCCCAGATCCCGGGCAGCCTGGCGCGCTCCTCCGAGGGCACGACGCGAGCCGTGCTCGACCGCGCTGCGGCGGCGAAGCTCTAGGCCTCTCTAGCTGCGCCAGCGCCGCACGACACGCCACGTCCGGCCGAAGTCGTGCGTCTCGAGCAGGCGGGCCGGCAAGCCGGCCTTGAGGAGCAGGTATGCGGTGCCGTCGGAAAAGGCGGCCGCCCCCGCCGCGTAGTCGAGGTTCGGCCGGTCGACCTTGCGGTCGGGATGGAAGTTCCGGCCTCCGTCACGCGTGATGAAGAGCGTGCCGCTGCTCTCGGTCACGACCCCGAAGCCGTTCTTTGCGAAGGCGAGGCCGTTCGGATAGCCGTACGTCCCGAGGCCGCCGTGCGCCCCTCGCCTGAGCGAGACGAGGTTGGCGGCCCCGGCTCGCCAGGTCTTGCCGGCGTCACGCGTGCGAAAGATCGCCTTGTCCATCGTCCCGCCGGCCGGCTGCCCCACGCAGATCATCCACCAGAGCTTCGGCGTCACGAGGTCGACGTAGGCGTTGTACGTGACGGTCTGGTTGCACGGGTTCGCCAGGCGCCGGAAGGTGCGTGCGCCGTCGTTCGAGAGGCGCAGGGCGAGCTTCTGCGTCCTTCGCTGGTAGTACGCGTCCACCCGCACCGAGACCCGCGGCGACGCCCAGAACATCGGCCTGAAGAGGAGCTTTCGCCATGTGCGGCCGCCGTCGAGCGTGCGCCAGGCCTCGCCCACGGACGGCACGGCGATCGCCCCACCCGACCCGACCCTCTCGATGTCGACGATCGGCTTGGGAGAGCGCAGGACGACGTGAAACGTGCGCCCGCCGTCGTTCGTGCGCTGCACCGAGCCGCCGGCGCAGCGGCTCACGCCACGCGCGCAGTATCCGACTCCGAGCAACCCGGCGCGCGCGTTCCAGAAGATGACGACATTGGGTCTCGCGAGGAGCTTCGTTCGCGCCGGCGCGGCCGCTCCGGCCTGCGTCACGACGGCCGCGGCGACCACGACGAGCAGCACGCGAAGCGCCGGCTTCACGTTTCGAGTCTACGTTTCTCCCCCAGGGCTTCGAGGGCGAGCGCGGTGTCGGGAACCGGGACGTCCTCGAGGAAGTCCGCGCGTGTCTCGAAGGACCGGCGCATCGCGACCACCGCCGCGCGGTAGGGCTCCGCATCGTGGGCGGCTAGCGCGTGGAGCGCAGCCGCGACCTCGCGCGGGAACCCTTCGCCGAGCTCCGCTGCGACGGCCGCGGCCTCCTCGTCACGGCCGAGGACGAGCAGCGCCAGCGCTCCGGCGTAGCGCCCGATCGGCGACTCCGCTTCGGCCGCGCCGGCGTCGAGCGCCCACCGGGCCGGCTCGCCCGCGTCCTCGCCCGCGATGAGGAGCGCCTTGATCGCGCCGATGGGCCGCCCCCACGCGTCGACCGCGCCGGCGGCGTCCCAGCTCTCGCGATAGCGCGACGCCGCCCGCACCAGCCACTCCCGCGCGCCCTCGCGGTCGCCGTCCATGAGGAGCGAGAGCCCCGCCGCCCACGCCGCGTTCGCGACCTGCACGAGCTGCCGCTCGTCGAGCTCCCGCGCCTCCCCGCGCTCATACCGCGCCGCCGCCCGCTCGTACCGCTCGCGCCAGTCCACGCGCGCAGACTAGGCTCGAGGCCACATGGCCGACGACGACTGGCGGATCCGGATCGAGGTCGCAGAGGAGGAGCACGCGACCGGACTGCTCGAGCGGCTCGCCGGCGACCTCGGCTCGGAGGCGCGCGAGCTCGCGAAGGGTCTCGCGTCGCACCGGCTCGCCGTCTCGCGCGACGGGCAGACCGTCTTCGTCTACGCCCCGACTCGGGCCGCGGCGGAGCAGGCGCTGGCGGTGGTCAAGGCCGAGCTGCAGGCGCAAGGCTTCGCGGCAGTCGCGAGCGGGGTCGAGCACTGGCTCGACGAGGAAGACCGCTGGGACGACGAGCCGCCGGGCGAGACGTGGGAGGAGGAAGAGCTCGACCGCGGCTTCGCCCCGTGGGAGGTGCGCCTCGAACGTCCCTCCAGGCAGGAGGCGCGCGAGCTCGCCGAACGCCTCGAGGCCGAGGGGTACAAGCCCGAGCGCCGCTTCCACTACGTCTTCGTGGGCGCCGCGAGCCGCGAGGACGCGGAGGCCCTGGCGACCCGCCTCCACGGCGAGGTCGAGGGCGGCGGCGAGGTCGTCCGGGAGACCCAGCCCGCCAATCCCTTCGCGTTCTTCGGCGGCCTTGGCTTGTAACCGACGTTGACGCTTTCTCGCGAGCGGGTATCCTTCTGAGGCGTCGCTCGCCCAGGGGAATCAGCCGAGCGCGCATCTCTTCGTTGGACGGGCAGCACGCGATGTGCTGCGCATATGCAAGAAGCTATCCAGCAGCCGACCAGCTCAACACTGGCGGCGGCCGATCCGGTCGTCGCCGCAGCCCTCCGCGCGGAAGCGTGGGCGGGCGAGCCGTTCGTTCGCGAGGGCGAGGACCCGGGCGAGGCGCTCGCCGAGGGAACGGCGCGCCGCCGCGCACTCGACGAGGCGCTGGCGGAGCTGGACGCCGGGCTGAAGGCGCCGTCGTCACAGTGGAAGGTTCGCTACGGCCTCCTGCTCGGCCTCGAGCGCGTGCTCGCCGAGCCCGAGCCGACCACCGCGGCCGGCACCGCGCTCCGCCGCCACCAGGTTGACGCGCTCGCCGGGATGCTCACCGAGCTCATCGCCGCGAGCCAACGGTACGACGAGCCGAACGGGAACGGCAACGGCCGGTCGGCGACCGCCGAGGAGCTCGAGCAGCAGGAGGTCGAGGACGAGGACGAGGACTCGACGCTCGTCGTCGAGATCGAGGACGCGGAGCTGCCCGAGGAGCCCGAGCAGGACGATCCGGGCGCCGTGCGCCGCTACCGCTTCCGTCACCCGACCGCGTCGGGGAAGACCATCGCCGCGGCAGGCTTCGTCGAGGCGGCCCGCACGCTCGGGGTCCTCATCCTCACGCACCGCCGCCTGCTCGTCTCCCAGTTCACGCGCGACCTGACGACCGAGGGCTACGGCAAGCGCCTCACCGACGTGATCACGCGCGACAGCCGCAGCGCGAGGAAGGCGCCGCTCACGATCCAGACGTACGCCTGGTTCGCGCGCCACGTCGGGGAGATCGACCGCGACGCGTACCAGCTCGTGATCTGCGACGAGGCGCACACGGCGCTCGGCGAGAAGACCTCCGCCGCGATCCGCTCCTTCCCCGAGCCGCTCTACATCGGCATGACGGCGACGGAGCAGCTGATGGCGAAGCAGGTCTCCGACGTCTTTCCGGCCTCGGTCGACGACCTGCCGCTGCAGGACGCGGCGCGTCGCGGCCTGATCGCGCCGCTGCGCGATCTGCGCGTGCCGCCGGTCGCGGCGATCAACTCGGTGCCGATCGTCGGCGGCGACTTCGACCAGGAGATCCTCGCCAAGACCCTCGACCACCAGGCGTTGAACCAGGCCGCCGCGAGCCTCTACCGCGAGCGCTTCGACAACACGCCCGGCATCGTCTACGCCGCCGGGGTCGACCACGCGTACAACCTCGCGACGGAGTTCCGCGCGGCCGGGCTGAAGGCGGAAGCCGTCTCCGGCCGGACCCCGCCGGTGCGCCTGGCCGAGACGCTCGCGGCGTACGAGCGCGGCGAGATCAACGTCCTGATCAACGCGCAGCTGCTCGCCGAAGGCTGGAACTCGCCGCGCGCCACCGTCTGCATGCACCTCGCGCCGACCGCGTCGAAGCGCGTCTACCAGCAGCGGATCGGCCGCATCATGCGTCTCCACCCGCGCAAGGAAGCGGGAATCGTCGTCGACTTCGTCCCGAAGGGCGCGACCCACAACGAGCGCGTCGTCTCGCTGCACTCGCTGCTCGACGCGAATTTCTACCGGGAGGGGGCGCGCGTCACTCCGGCGCCGCGCCGCCGCTCGCAGCGACGCGCCCGCCGCCGGCTGACGCCGGCGCAGTGGCTCGTGCCGGTCACGCCCGACGTCCGCCGCCGCATCGAAGTCATCCAGCGGGAGTGGCAGCGCATCGACCCGAAATACCTGGACGAGGACGAGCAGCGCTACTGGGCGACGATCGCGGGACGCCAGATCCGCTTCGACGAGCGCGCCTCCTTCGTCCAGAAGCTGACGGACCGGAACGCGAGCAAGGTGGCGCTCGAGCAGTTCCTCGCGACGGCCGCGGCCGAGAACCCGAACCGGCGGCTGCGCATGATGGCGCTGCAGGATCGAGTGTCGATGCGCGTCGAGCGCGCCGACTTCGACGACCTCGTCACGCTGGTGACGCAGGCGCCGACGTGGGAGAAGGAGCGGCTGCCGGGTATCCGCATCCTCCTGCGGGCGATCGGCGACGAGAAGCCCGACGCGCCGGAGCAGATCCTCGCCCGCTGGACGTGGCGGCTGGCGCGGGCGACGCGCAAGGTGCAGGACCGGCGGGCGTCGGCGGAGTACCCGGAGGCGAAGCGCCTGCTCGGCGCGCTCGCGAACTCGCGCGGCCACCGGCACGAGGAGAACGCGGCGAAGCTCGTCAAGGCGGCGCTCGAGCTCCCGCTGCCGGTGGGAGCCGCGCTGCTCGCCTCGGCTGAGGGCTACACCCCGCGCGCGACGAAGCTCATCGACGACGCACGCGAGCGGCTCGGCGCGATCCGGGAGGTCGCGCTCGCGCTCGCGGAAAACCTCCCCGCGCCGAAGCAGGGCAGCGGCCGCAGCCGGCGGCGCCGTCGGCGGAGGCGCAAGGGCAACGGCGCGGCGAAGCCGCAGGCGAAGCAGACGCCGGAGACGCGCGCCGAGCCCGGGACCGCGCCGGCCGACAAGGCCGACGGGTCATCGAGCTAGACCACGTCCAGCTCGCGGCCCCGCCGGGCTGCGAGGCGGAGGCGCGCCGCTTCTTCGGTGACCTGCTCGGCCTCGAGGAGCTCGAGAAGCCGGAGCCGCTCCGTTCGCGCGGCGGCGTCTGGTTCGCGCTCGCGGGCGACGATCAGCTCCACGTCGGCGTCGAGGAGACGTTTGCGCCGGCGCGGAAGGCACATCCCGCCTTCCGCCTTCCGGCCGTCGAGCTCGAGGAGCTTGCGCGACGCCTCGAGGCCGCGGGCGATCGCGTGGAATGGGACGATTCGCTCCCGGGCATCCGCCGCTTCTACACGACCGACCCGTGGGGAAACCGGCTGGAGCTGCTCGAGCGTTAGGGCTCCGTTGGTCCGGCGGCGTAACGTTGCGCCGTGCCCAGAGGCCGCCTTCTCGCACTGACGGTGCTACTCGCGATCCCGTTCGGCCCCGCCGCCGGGCACGCGTCGACGCCCTCCCAGATCGTCTTCGCCGCCGACCGCGCTCCCTCCGTCACCGGCGAGGTCTACCGCCTCGATCCGAACGGCCGTCGCGTCGACCTCAGCAAGAGCCCGTACCGGGACACGAACCCCGCCGTCTCGTCCGACGGAAAGCGCGTCGCGTTCCTCAGCGACCGCGACGGAACGACCGCGCTCTACGAGGTGGGGATCGACGGTAGGCGGCTCGTTCGGCTCGGGCTGTCGGTAGCCCCGCTGCCGGACGCCGGGTGCCAGGCGCAGCTGGCGTGGCAGCCGCGCGGCGACGTGCTCGCCGTCGCGGCCTGCGACAGCCTCGAGGGCCGGCTCTGGATCGTTCGTCAGGGCCGGAAGCCGCTCGAGCTCCGGCAGAGGAAGAGTGCCCTCGTGGGCCTCTCGTGGTCCCCGGACGGCCGTGTCCTCGTGGCGTCCCCGTTCCGCGGTGTCTTCCGCGCCTTCAACGCGGAGGGACGCACGCTCTGGAACGCAGACGGCTCCTGCTGCGGCAGCTGGTCACAGCAAGGGCTCTTCGCGCTCCCGTTGGGGAGCCGCTTCGGCTTCCAGGTGAACGACGAGAGCGGGCGAGTCCGCTTCAAGGCGAGCGGTGCCGTCAGCAGCAACCTCGCGTGGTCCCCGGACGGGCGGCTGGCGGTGATCCGGCGGGACAGGCTCGAGGTGTGGACCTCGACGGGCGC
The DNA here is from genome assembly GCA_036490825.1 of Gaiellaceae bacterium. GTDB lineage: Bacteria > Actinomycetota > Thermoleophilia > Gaiellales > Gaiellaceae > Palsa-739. The sequence continues at coordinate 20,769 of DASXDE010000140.1, read as the reverse complement.
GCTCGTCTCCGGCAAGTCGGTCCCGGGACGGCACGGCCTCGCCTGGGCGGACGAGCGGCGCGTGATCGTGGGCGGCTACGGCTCCTGCCTGTGCCAGGCGAGGAGCGTCGACGTCCGGACGGGCAGCGTCTCGGCCGCCTCCGCGAACTGGTTCGACGCCCTCTCGCCCGACCGGAGGCTCGCGATCGTCACTCCTCGGGCGAAGCCCGGCCAGCCCTTCGCCCTCGGCGTCGCGCGGCCGGCGGGCGGCGCGCTCAAGACCTACGCTCACATCGGAGGCTGCTACGGCGACGGCGACTGGCTCCCGGCCGCAACCTCATTGCAGTTCGCCGGCCGGACGCGCTCGCTCGTCTACCAGTCCGGCAACTTCTGCGACGAGCCGTTCGCCAACCTCTACTCGGTCGCGCCCGACGGCACCGGCCTGAGGCGGCTGACGAACGTCCAGGCGCAGGAGAAGCAGCCCGCAGTCTCGCCCGACGGCAGCGAGATCGCCTACGTGTGGGCGGCGGCGAACGGCCTCAGCTGCAAGGGCTGCTCCGACGGGATCCGCGTCGCTAGCGCCGACGGCACGGGCGAGCGCATCCTCACGAATCCCGACGACTGCACGTTCGACGATTCACCGACCTGGTCGCCGGACGGGAGCACGATCCTCTTCAGCGAGACCGGGTGCGACAGCGAGGGCGAGCTGCACACGGTCCCGGCGGCCGGCGGGCCGGTGCACGATCTCGGCGTGGCCGGAACCGAGCCCGCGTGGGGACCGTCCGGGATCGCGTACGTCGGGCCTCACGGTCTCTGGACGGCGAACCCCGACGGGCGCGATCCCGTCCAGGTGGCCACGACCGGAAACGCGCCGGCCTGGTCGACCGACGGCCGCCTCGCCTACCGCATCGGAACGACGGTCGTCGTGGGCTCGACCCGGACGCAGCTCCCGTTCGTGCAGGTCGCGTCGCTCGCCTGGTCGACCGACGGAACGCGCTTCGTCGTCACCGCCCGCACGAAGAAGAGCGCAGGGCTCGACGTCTACACCGTCCGCACGGACGGCACCGATCCGATCCGGCTGACGAAGGACTACGGCGCCGTCGGCGCCGGCCGGCTTTGAGCTACTGGCTGAGCCCTCCGTCGCGATTCAGGACGCCGGGCCGCCCGCGCTTTCGCCGCCGTTCTCCTCCTCGTCCCGCTCGCGGAGGAAGCGCGTCAGCTCGGCGGCGAGGCTCTCCCCGGACGGAAGGTCCTCGGCCGCTTCCATCATGTCGACACGGCGCTCCAGCTCCTCGACGTAGGAAGCCGTCTCGGCGTCGGAGGCGACCGCCTCCGTCACCTGCTCGGCGTACTCCTCCGCCGCCTGCTCGAGCTCGGCGAGGTCGATGTCGGTGCCGACGAGCTCGCCGAGGCGGCGGCAAAGCGCAAGGGCAGCGCGCGGGCTCGGCGCGAGCGAGACGTAGTGCGGAACGGCGGCCCAGAGGCTGACCGAGGGGATCTCCGCCTGGCGGCAGGCGTCGAGGAGGACGCCGACGATGCCGGTCGGCCCCTCGTAGCGCGACGGCTCGACCCCGAGCTCCTCGACGAGGGAGGGGTCGCTCGCCGCGGCGCTCACGGGCGCCGGCCGCGTGTGCGGCACGTCGGCGAGCAGCGATCCGAGGGTGATCACGAGCTCCACCCCGAGCTCCTGCGTGAGCTCGAGCACGAGGCCCGAGTACGTCTTCCAGCGCAGATTCGGTTCCGCGCCGAGCAGGATCACCGCGTCGCGGTCCGCGTCGGGGATCGGCGCATGGAGGAACGTGTTCGCGGGCCACTCCAGCTTGCGCGTCAGCCCCTCCTCGAGCGAGACGTGGGGACGCACCGCCTGGAAGTCGTAGAAATTCTCCGGCTCGATCTCCGCGAACGACTCCGCGCCCCATTGCCGCGCGAGGTAGCTGCCCCCGAGCGTCGCCCCCTGCCCACCGTCGTTCCAGCCGCGGAACGCGGCGACGAGAACCGGCCGGCGAAGGTCGGGCCGCGAGGAGACGATCAGCTCCGACATTCCCCGAGTCTAATCGGCTCTCACGGGACGCCAGAGCCGCGCCGCGAGCCCCACCGTCCAGCCGACGAGGGTCGCGGCGGTCGCGACGTGCAGCAGCACGAGCCACCACGGCACGTCCCCGTACGTGCGGTACTGCACCTCGCCGATCGTCATCTGCACCGCGAGGATCGCGATCAGTCCCGCGCAGGCGCGCAGCAGCCAGGGGTAGGCGCTGCGCCGTGTCCAGGCCCACCCCGCGAGCGCGAGGAAGACGATCCCGAACGCGGCGACGGCGCGCACGTGCCAGTAGACCGCGGGGTAGAAATGCCCGAGCCGAGGCACGACCTGCGAGCCGGAGCTGCCCGGGAAGCGGCCGGCCGCCGTCGCCGCCGTTCCGCTCACCGCGAGCACGACCACGGCCGTGACGAGCGCGAGCCCGCCGAGCCGCGCGATCGCCGGCAGCGCCGTCCCGCCGCCGCGGGCGAGGCGCGACGCCTCGAGCAGCGTGAGCACGGCGAGCGAGACGAGGGTGAAGGAGAGCAGGAGGTGCGTGATCACGAGGTACGGGTTCAGGTCGTAGTAGACGGTGATCGCGCCGAGCGGCGCCTGCGCGAGCGTTCCCACGAAGACGGCCGTCGCCAGCCAGCGCCCGCGACGGCCGAGCCCGCGCGTGCGCCACGCCGCGAGGGCGAGAACGAGGGTCGTGAGCACCGTGACCGCCGAGACGACGCGGTTCGAGAACTCGATGTCGGAGTGGTAGCCGCGCGGCAGCGCGTGCGTCGTGGTGCACGTCGGCCAGTGCGGGCAGCCGAGCCCCGAGCCGGTGAGGCGGACGGTGGCGCCGGTGGCCACGATGAGGATGAGGACGCCGACGGCCGCGAGCGCCACGCGACGGAAGGCGATCGGGGAGATCGTCTGGGCGAGGCGGCGCGGCAGCGCCGCAGTTGCGGACCCCGCGTGCACGACCCGAGTGTAGACCGGCTCTTCCGGCGGCTACGGCTCGAGCAGGACGCCCGCGCCTTCCTCCACCGCGCCGACCCGGGCGAGGAAGAGCCCGGCGCGCTCGAACTCCGCCTCGAGCGAGAGCGCCTTCTCCGCCCGCAGCGTGACGAGGAGCCCGCCCGCCGTCTGCGCGTCGTACGCGAGGGCGAGCAGCTCCTCGGGCACGCCGTCGCTGGAGACGTGGGCGCCGGCGAAGTCGCGGTTGCGCGGGTCGCCGCCGGTGCGGACGCCGTCGCGCGCCGCCTCGAGCGCGCCGTCGAGCGCCGGCAGCGCGGACGCCTGGAGGCGGATGCGGACGCCGCTCCGTGCCGCGGTCTCGTGCGCGTGGCCGAGCAGGCCGAAGCCGGTGACGTCGGTGACTGCGTGCGGCGAGAACGGCCGCAGCACCTCGGCCGCCCCGTCGTTGAGGGTGGTCATCCAGCGCGCGGCCTCCGCGAGATCGCCCTTCCGCGCGAGCACGAGTCCCGTGCCGAGCGGCTTGGTAAGGAAGACGGCGTCGCCCGGGCGGGCGCCGCTCTTGACCCACACGCCGTCCGGGTGGACGGTGCCGACCACCGCGAGCCCGTACTTCGGCTCGGTGTCGCGGATCGTGTGCCCGCCGGCGAGGATCGCGCCCGCGGCCCGCACCTGCTCGTCGGCGCCGGCGAAGACCTGCGCGACGAGATCGGTCGCTAGCTCCTCGGGGAAGGCGGCGATCGAGAGGGCGAGGAGCGGCGCGCCCCCCATCGCGAACACGTCGTTGAGCGCGTTCGTCGCCGCGATCTTCCCGAACAGGGCGGGGTCGTCGACGAGCGGCGGGAAGAAGTCGACCGTGAAGACCAGCGCGCGCTCGTCGTCGAGCCGGTAGACCGCCGCGTCGTCCGCCGGGTCGAGACCGACGAGCAGATCCTCAGCCTCGACCGGGACGAAGCCCTTCAGAAGCTCCTCGAGCCGGGCCGCCGAGTACTTGGCCGCGCAGCCGCCCCCGGCGGTCAGGCTCGTGAGACTCGTCGCTTCCACGGCATTTACTGTAGGCCGAATGGCGAAGGCTGCACTGGTGACGGGCGGCTCGTCGGGCATCGGCCTCGCGATCGCCCGGATGCTGCGGGACGAAGGCTTCGAGCTGACCCTCGTCTCCCGTCGGCCCGAGCGCGTCGAAGCGGCGGCGGCCGAGCTTGGCGCCGCGGCCGTCGCGGCCAACATGGCCGAGGCGGAGGACTGCGAGCGCGTCGTCGCCGAGCACTGCGACCGCTTCGGCCGGCTCGACGTGCTCGTCAACTCGGCCGGGGTCGGGGTCGGCGGGAAGGTCGAGGAGCTGCCGGTCAAGCAGCTCGACCTCCAGCTCGACGTCAACCTGCGCGGCCTCTTCCTCGTCACCCAGGCTGCGATCCCACTCCTGCGCGAGTCGCGCGGCTGGATCGTGAACCTCGCCTCGATCGCCGGCACGCTTCCGACGCCTTGGCTCGCGACCTACGGGGCGACGAAGGCCGCGGTGATCGCGCTCACGCGCTCGCTCAACGAGGAGCTCGACGGCGACGGCGTGCGCGCGATCGCGCTCTGCCCGGGCTTCGTCGACACGGCGATGGCGCAGTGGTCGGGGATCGAGCCCAGCGAGATGATCCGCCCGGAGGACTGCGCGGAGGTCGTGCGCATGTGCCTCCGCCTGAGCCCGCAAGCGCGCATCCCCCAGGTCGTGATCGAGCGAACAGGCTCGAGAGCCGGCGACGTCCAATAGCTCGCGAAGCTGGCGCTTCGCGAGCTGGGAGAAGGAACTGCGCCGCCGGGAGAGCGCGGTCTCCCGGCGGCTCCGTGCTGTTTTGGTTTGCCAGTCCTTGGGCGGGCGTTTTCTCTTGTGCGCTCGCGCGCGGCCCAAAGGGGCCGACGCGAGCGCAGTCCGGCCTCCGGCTAAGTCGCCGCTGGCACGGCTGTCTTAGCCTCCGGCCTTGGGTGCTCTCTTTGCTCGAAGCGGTTCGAGCCCTCACTGGCGTCGAGGCGGCGGCGTAACGTCGCGTTACGCCGCCGCGGAGTAGCGAGCGTGCACGCCGTAGGCCTGCGCGCTCGCGACAGAACCGGCCTCAGAACCCACACAGACTCAATGTGCCCTCAGCACGGAGCCCACGGGAGACCGCGTCTCCCGTGGGCGCAGTTCCCTTCTCGCCGGGCGAAGAGCGAAGCTCTTCGCCCGGCTAAAGCTCACCCGGCGTGCGGATGATCTTCCAGATCATGTAGAGACCGAGCACGCCCGCGAGGCAGAAGCCCGCGACGCCCAGCCATTCGACGTTGTGCGCGCGCACGAGCAGCGACGACGAGAGCAGCAGCGCGCCGATGATCATCGCCGCGCCTATCCGGTTCGCGATCGAGCGGAGGTTGTGCTCGAGCTCCTCCAATCCCGTCGGTACGACGCCGACGGTCAGCGTGCCGCGCTCGAGCTCCGTCGCGAGATGCCCGACGCGGCCCGGCAGGCGGGCGAGCGGCGCCAGCTGCGTGAAGGCGTAGGCGGCGAGCCGGTTCGGTTCGAGCCGCCGCTCCGTCTCCCGCACCATCACCTCGATCGACTGCTCCTCGATCAGCGCGACCGGGTCGAGCTCCGGGTCGAGCAGCCGGGCGATCGAGTCCGCCTGCGCGAGCGTCTTGCCGACGAGCGCGAACGACGGCGGCAGCCGAATGTCGCGCCGGATCGCCGCCCGCTGGAGATCTGCGAGCGCCCGGCCGGCCTCGATCGAGGCGAGCGGACGGTGATGGAAGCGGGGCAGCTTGCGGCGGACGTCCTGCACGAAGCCCGGCTGGTCGGAGCGCGTCGAGGTGAGCGAGAGCGAGACGACGAGGTCGGCGACGTCGTCGGCCCGGTTCTGGGCGAGGGAGAGCAGCAGCGACGCCAGCGCCGTTCGCGTGTCCTCGTCGAGCCGGCCGAGCAGGCCGAAGTCGAGCAGCGCGAGACGCCCGTCCTCGGTCAGGAGCACGTTCCCGTGGTGGGGATCGGCGTGGTAGACACCGTCGACCACCACCTGGAACACGTAGGCGCGGAAGAACTCGCGCGCGAGCAGGGCGGCGCGTTCCGGGGCGAGGCCGTGGCCCGCCTCCACCTTGGCGCCGGCGATCCACTCCAGGACGAGCGCGCGCTCGGTCACGTGCGGCCGGATCACGCGCGGCACGACGAGCCCCTCGAACGGCTCGACGAGCCCTCGGACGAGCTCTGTGTTGTGCGCCTCCTCGAGGAAGTCGAGCTCGGCCCGGAGGTGGACTTCGAGCTCGTCCGCGAGCTCCTCGAGCTGGACCCGCCGTGCCGCCTCGAAACGCCCGGCCGCGAAGCGAACGGTCGAGCGCAGCACCGCGAGGTCGAGATCCACCTGCTCGACGACACCGGGACGGCGCACCTTGGCGACGACCTCCTGTCCCGTCGCGAGCAGTCCCCGGTGCGTCTGGGCGATGGACGCCGTGGCGAGCGGCTCCGTGTCGAGCCTCACGAAGGCGTCGTCGCCGAAGTCCTTGCGCAAGACCGCCTCGATCTCGACGAACGGGACGGGCGGCACCTCGTCGACGAGGCGCCCGAGCTCCTCGATGTACACGTCGGGGAGGAGGTCGGGGCGCGACGAAAGGAGCTGCCCGAGCTTGATGAAGGTGGTGCCGAGCTGCTGGAGGCCGGAGCGAAACGCCTGCGCTCCTTCGCGGGTCGCCTCGCGGCGGCCGGACACGCCGATCTCGGCAAGGATCCGGCGGAGCCCGCTCTGCTGTGCGATTCGCCCGACGGTCAGCGCGCGCCGAGCGCGCTCGAGTCGTGCGCCCACAAGGGCGTTGATCCCACCGCTGGCGAGGTGGGAAACGCCGCTAAGGGTCGCCGCAGGCTCTCAGAGCGCCACCTAGAAGCCGCCGCCGCTGCTCATCCCGGAGATGGGAGCATGCCCATGCCCGACACAAGCCAGGATGTACGCGAGGAGCGATGCAACGAGCAGGAGAGTCATGAACCGCGTCTTGGTCAAGTCGTCACCTCCTTCCGTTTCCTAGAAGCGGACGTCCTGAAGCGCCTCTGCGGCCGTGCGATAGAGCTCTGCCGCACGTTCGTGCTCCCCCCGTCGGGCCGCGAGGTCGCCGCGCGCCATCCAGGCGGCGGCACGATGGCTGGCGGACCCGAGGTCGCCGAAGCTCGACTCGGCGACGGCGAATGCCGCCTCCGCCTCTTCGAGCCGGCCCTGCTCGAGCAGGGCCCGGCCGAGCACGAGCTGCGCATTGCCGGTCTCGTCGACGTAGTCGACGCGTCCGTCGAGGAGCTCCAGCGCATGGCGCGCCTGCTCCTCCGCCTGCTCGACGTTGCCCGTCCGGAGGTGGACCTGCGCGAGCGAGGAAACGGCGCGACCGGCGTCTGCGTCCTGGCCGGCCTCGAGCGCGATCGAGAACGCCTCCTTGAGCAGCTCGATCGCGTCGTCCGTGTTCCCGAGCAGGAAGTTGAGTCCGCCGAGGTTGTTCGTCAGCTGCCCGACATGGACGCGGTCGGAGAGCTCCGCGTAGGCCTGCCGGGCCCGCTCGGCGTAGTTGCGCGCGAGCACCCAGCGACCCTCGCGGTCGGCGACGAGCGAAGCCTGGAAGTAGGCGGCGCCGACCGTGCGCAGGTCGTCGACCGCGTGCGCGAGCTCGAGCGCGCGCTCCACGTCTTCCTTCGCCGCCTCGTAGTCGCGCTGGATCAGCCAGCACCTGGCACGCCAGGAAAGGATGTTCGCCTTGAGCGCGTCGCACGGCAGCCCCGAGCGCTCGGCGAGCAAGAGCGCCTCGTTGAGCAGCCCGAGCGCGGTCTGGATGCTGCTGAGCATGACGCGGCAGCCGCCCAGCCGGAGCAACACGTCGGCCCGCTCGACGTCGGAGAACGACCCTGTCTCGGAGATCGCCCGCGCATCGTTGAGGAGCGCGAGGGCTGCGCGGTGGTCGCCGACCCGCATCTTCGCGAGCCCGGCGCCGACGAGCGCCCGCACCTGCAGCTCCGGCACGCCGGTTGCGCGCGCCGCTGCGGGGAGCGGCTCGAACGCTTCGACCGCTTCCTCGTCCTCCTGCGCCTCGTACAGCGCCTCGGCGCGCGTGAGCGCTCCTTCGAGCCGCGCGCGCTCGTCGGTGGCGACGCCGCTCCCGAGGAAGCCGGCGTCCACTCCGAGACGATCGGCCAGCCACTCGATCGTCCCCGCGGTCGGCCGGGTCTTGCCCCGCTCGATCTGCGACACGTATTCCTTCGAGAAGCGGTCGCCTGCGAGCTCGCTTTGCGTCAGCCCCGCGGCGACGCGGAGCTGGCGGAGGCGTTCACCCAGGCGAACGCCCTCGGGGCTCGTTCTGCGGGTTGTGCGACTGGTCGTGTCACGCATGGGCATGTCTCGGCGCGCTGTAGTCAAGCGCATACTTCACTGAAGTGCAACTTGTCCGGTTTGGCCATCCCCCATTCGAGCGTATTCATCGCAAAAAGCCGGTCAACCATGCGAAGTGCGAAATCACTTGACCTAGCTACTTGACGAGCACGCCGGAGCCTCCTATAGTGAGCGCACCTTGCAACCAGGCCGGACGCCAGGCCGAGGTTCGCAGGGGGCGCGCCGGGGCTCCCGGTGAAGGAAGGAAGCGGGTGGGCCGCAGATCCGCTTTCTCAGATCCCACCGAGAGTGGTGCGCCTCTCGAGAAGGCCCCGGAGCCGCAGCCGGGGCCTTTTCATTGCGCTTCGCCCGCTTCGCTGGCGCAGGCGCGCCTTCGGCGCGCGTGCGCTGGCGCTGTGCTTTCCGCTCGCGCCCCCGTGCCGCGCCCGCTCATGTCGGTCGCGGCACGCAAAAGGGCATTAGCTCAGGCGCGGAGCCAGGACAAGCGGGCCGCACGGATGGCCGTGAGCTCCTTGTCGTCCAGGAGTCCAACTCGCCTTCCCACCATGCCGAGGATGCCTCCCGCGAGCATGATCCACGCCTCCGAGTCCGCGTCCCGCTCAGCCGCGATCGTCTTCTGCTCCTGACCGCGGCGGATCAGGTCGGCGACGAAGTCGTGCACTTCCCGCATGTGCCGCCGCAGGTGCCGCCGCAGCTCCGGATCTTCCGACGCATCGCTCAGGGCCTGCACCCACAACTCGGCGAGCTGGAACTTCGCGGACCGGACGGAGACGTGTCCCTTGGCGATCGCCTCGATCGCAGCACAGGAGTCGGGCGCGTCGGCGAGCGCCCGCTCCCAGGCCGCGCGCACCTTCGTCCAGACGTGCTCGAGCCCGGCGAGGTAGAGCTCGCGCTTCGAGGCGAAGTGGCGGTAGAGAATCGGCTCGGAAATGCCCGCCGCGCGCGCGATCTCCGCGGTCGTCGTGCCGTGGTAGCTCCCCTCGGTGAAGAGGCGGATCGCGGTCTCGACGAGGTGCTGCCGGCGCTCCGCGGCCGGCATGCGCGTCGCAGCCGTGGTCATGCGGCCAGCTCCGCGATGTGCTCGCGGACCACCTCGGGCCGGGTCCGCACCGTGGCGACGGCGACGATCGCCGCGACGAAGGTGATCCCCGCGGCCACCTCGAAGCCCCTGTGCAGTCCGTTGACGTAGTCCTGCGCGCCCGCCGCCGAGCCCGGCGAGTGGTGGATGGACGCTGCGACGATCGCGCCCATCACCGCGATCCCGAGCGAGCCGCCGACCTGGCGGAAGCTGTTGAGAACGCCCGAGCCGACGCCGGCCTTCTCCACCGGAACCGCGCCCATGGCGGCCGACGTCATCGGCGACATCGTCATCGCCATGCCGACGCCGCCGACGAGCAGCTGCGGGAGCAGGGTCCAGAAATCGGAATGGACGCCGACGCGCTCGTACAGGAGCAGGGAGATGCCGAGCAGCGTCATGCCGCCGCCCATCAGCCAGCGCGAGCCGACCCGGTCGGAGAGCTTGCCCGCGACCGGCGCTATGACGCTGATCAGCAACACCATGGGCAGGAAGATCGCCCCCGCCTGCGTCGCCGAGTAGTGAAGGATGTTCTGGACATAGAGCGAGACGAAGAAGAAGACGCCGAACATCGAGAGCGAGACGAGCATCGCCACGACGTTCGCTCCGGTAAAGGCGCCGAGGCGGAACAGCGAGAGGTCGAGCATCGCCAGGCGCTGCCGGTGCTCGACCAGGACGAACGCGGCCAGCAGAGCCGCAGACGCCGCAAACAGACCGAGGATCTCGGGCGACGTCCAGCCGTGGCGGTTCCCCTCGACGAGCGCGTAGCTCAGCGCGAAGAGAAAGCCGACCGAGGTGGCGAGACCGGGCAGGTCGATGCTCTGCTCGACCGACGTGTCGCGCGACTCGCGGATCACGAGCTGCGAGACCACGATCGCGAGGGCGCCGACCGGGACGTTGATGAAGAAGATCCAGTTCCAGTTCAGGTGCTGCGTGATCAAGCCGCCCGCGAGCGGGCCGATCGCGAGCGCAAGCGCCGAGACGCCGGCCCAGATGCCGATCGCCTGGCCACGCTGCTTCGGCGCAAAGGTGGCGACGATGATCGAGAGCGTCGCGGGGTTCATCAGCGCCGCGCCCACTCCCTGCACCGCACGCGCGCCGATCAGGAGGCCGGCGCTCGAAGCGAGCCCGCAGGCGAGCGAGGAGAGGCTGAAGATGACGAGACCGACCACGAAGATGCGGCGGCGGCCGTAGAGGTCGGCCAGCTTGCCGCCCGTGATCAGGAGCGACGCGAAGGTGAGCGCGTAGGCGATCACGACCCACTCGAGCTGCGAGATCGAGACGTGCAGGTCGCGCTGCATCGTCGGCAGCGCCACGTTCACCACGGTGTTGTCGAGCATGATCATGAAGAGGCCGAACGAGACCGCGAACAACGTCCACCACTTGCGGCTCTCCTCGGCCGTCAGTACGGCCAGGACCCGTGCTCTCATCGTTCTCCTCGTCCGAAGTTAGCGTCCACTAGGTTAGCGGACGCTAACTTAGCTCGGCAATTAGAGTTCGGCCATGACCGAGCCGGCAGGGCAGAGGGCGTTCGTGACCGGCGGGGGCCGTGGGATCGGCGAGAACGTCGCCCGCGAGCTCGCGGCGGCGGGCATGGACGTCGCCGTCAGCGGGCGCACCGCCGAGCAGGTCGGGAGCGTCGCGTCGGCGATCGGCGGCCGCGCCCTCGTCGGCGACGTGTCGAAGCGTGAGGACGTCGAGCGCTGGTTCGCGGAACTGGGGCCGATCGACCTGCTGGTGGCGAACGCGGGCACCGGGACCCATCACGACGACGAGGAGTGGGAGTTCGATCTCGACGCGTGGTGGCGGACGTTCGAGGTGAACGTCCTCGGCGTCCACCTCAGCTGCCGGGCGGTCATCCCCGGGATGCTCGAGCGCGGTGCCGGACGGATCGTCATCGTCGGCAGCGGCGCCTCGTATCTTCCCGGTGCGAGCGAGACCGCGTACACCTCCTCGAAGGCGGCGGTCTGCCGCTACGGCGAGACGCTCGCGAACGCGCTGCGCGACCGGATCCCGGTCTTCGTGATCAGCCCTGGGCTGGTGCAAACCGCCATGACGGACGGCCACTTCGCAGACGACGCGCCGTGGACACCGCCGGAGTGCGCGCCCCGGCTCGTCGCGAAGCTCGCAAGCGGAGGCTACGACGCGCTCGCAGGTCGCTACCTGCACGCCGAGCACAGCGACGTCGATGACCTGATCGCCCGCATCGACGAGGTCCGCGAGCGGGATCTCCAGGCCATCCGGCTGCAGCGCGCTTAGGTTTTCGACTGTTAGGCTGAAACCCATGAGGCTCGCCCTCGCACAGATCGATCCGGTCGTGGGCGACCTCGAGGGAAACCGCGAGCTGATCCTCGCGCGCATGGAGGAGGCGCGCGCCGCCGGGGCCGACCTGGTCGTCTTTCCCGAGCTGGCCGTGACCGGATACCCGCCCGAGGACCTGCTGCTGCGACCGGGCTTCGTCCGCGCGGCGCGCGCCTCGCTCGCGCAGATCGCGGCCGGGACGCGAGAGATCGTCGCGCTCGTCGGCGTGCCGCTGCTGGAGGGCGAGCTCTACAACGCGTGCGCGATCTGCGTCGACGGCGCCGTGACCGGCTGGGCGAAGAAGCGGCATCTGCCGAACTACGGCGTCTTCGACGAGAAGCGCTACTTCGCCTCAGGCGACGAGCTCGCACTGATCGACCTGGCCGGCGTGGCGGTCGGGATCACGATCTGCGAGGACATGTGGATCCCCGGGCCGCCGACGACCGAGCTCGCCTCGGCGGGCGCCGAGCTCGTCGTCAACCTGTCCGCCTCCCCGTTCCACGTCGGGCGGGCCCAGGAGCGCGAGGCGATCTTCGCCGCGCGGGCGCGGGAGAGCGGCGTGCGGGTCGCCCTCTGCAACACGGTCGGCGGCCAGGACGAGCTCGTCTTCGACGGGCATTCCCTCGTGCTCGACCGCGACGGCGCGGTGCTGGCTCGGGCTCCCGGCTTCGAGGAGACGCTCTTCGTGGTCGACCTCGACCGGCCGGAGGCGGCGGGGATCGAACCGCTCGACGACGACCTCGAGCAGATGCGGTGCGCGCTCGCGCTCGGCCTGGGCGACTACGTGCAGAAGAACGGCTTCGGCGACGTCGTGGTCGGCGTCTCGGGCGGGATCGACTCGGCCGTCACCGCCGCGCTCGCCGTCGAGGCGCTCGGGGCCGATTGCGTGCACTGCGTCTCGATGCCGTCGCGTTACTCCTCCGAAGGGACGCGCAGCGACGCCCGGCGTCTCGCCGAGAACCTCGGGTGCGACTTCCAGGAGCTCCCGATCGAGCAGGTCGTCGAGGCGTTCGGCGCCGTGCTGGCCAAGCCCTTCGCCGGCCGCGAGCCCGACCTCGCCGAGGAGAACCTGCAGGCCCGGATCCGCGGCACGCTCCTGATGGCACTCTCGAACAAGTTCGGCTGGCTGCTGGTCGCGACCGGCAACAAATCGGAGCTGTCGGTGGGGTACGCGACGCTCTACGGTGACATGGCCGGCGGCTTCGCGCTGCTCAAGGACGTCTTCAAGACCGACGTGTTCCGGCTCGCGCGCCACCTGAACGAGCGGGCCGGCCGCGAGCTCGTCCCGCACTCCACCATCGACCGCGCGCCGAGCGCCGAGCTGCGGGCGGACCAGCTCGACGAGGACTCGCTGCCGCCGTATCCGGAGCTCGACCGGGTACTCGAGGCCTACGTCGAGGGGGACCGCTCGCTCGACGAGCTGAGCGCCGACGGATTCGACCCGGACGTGGTGGCGCGGGCGGTGGCGCTCATCGACCGCGCCGAGTACAAGCGGCGCCAGGCGCCACCGGGCGTGCGGCTGCGGCCGAAGGCGTTCGGACGCGACCGGCGGACGCCGATCACGAACCGCTGGCGCGGCTGACGATCTCGGCGAGATCCCGCGGGCGCGTCGGCAGCCTCGCCAGCTCGTCCACGGTGAACCACCGCTCCTCGAGTGAGCCCTCCGCGCGAAGGTCCTCTTCAGGCTCGGGCTCGAACCTCGCCACACGGACGAGATAGATGCGCGACACCCCGGAGCCGAAACCCGCTTCCTCGACGCCCCAGTGCCGCCACTCGGCGACGAGGGGGCCGAGCGCGACGTCGCGCAGGCCGCACTCTTCACGGAGCTCTCGCCGCAACGTCATCTCGTCGTCCTCACCGGGCAGTTGACCGCCGCCCGGCGCGATCCACCACGAGTCGTAGTCGTCTCCGTAGCGGAAGAGGAGAACGTCGCCCCGCTCGTCCACCAGCAGCGCGCGGACGGCAGTGCGCTCGGAGAGGCCGCTCTCGCGACCCGCGAGCTCGCTGAACCAGCGCCTCCGCTCGTCCCATGGGACGGCTGCGTTCGCGGGCGAGGTGGACGGCAGGACGAAGAGCTTCGTGGCGCCGAGCGTCCGCTCCTGCAGGCCGAGGTCGGGACGCGTGCCGAAGGCGCCGCGGTAGGCCTCCTTGCCGACGAACGCGAGCCAGCGGGGCCGCAGCTCGCGCGCGATCCGCTCGAGCCGCGCGCCGGAGCCCGCGAAGTCGGCCCGGCGGAGGTCGCCCGAGCCGGGCGTCGTGCGGTACGCGGCGTTGGTTACGCCGATTCCCTCCTGGAGGAGCTCGAACTGCTCGTGCGGCGCGTAGAGGCGGGAGGTCAGGCGCGCCGCGTGCAGCAGGCGCCAGAAGTCGTTGCGTGGGTTCGCGAAGTGCGCGCGGGCCTCGGCGGACACCCGGCCCGGGTTGATGCCGACAAAGATGATCCGAAGACCCGGAGCGAGGACGTCCGGGACGTCGCTCGGAGTGGCCGCGCCGCTATGCAGCCTCGGCGGCGGCCTCGGCCGCATCGAGCTCGGCCGGGAGGTCCTCCGTGCGGGCCTCGATGCGCGCCTCGAAGTCCCGGCGCAGATCCTCGCCCGACACCGCAAGGTCGTAGCGCGGACGCCGCGGCTCGATCTTGACGAGGGTCACCGTCGAATCCCAGCCGCCGTACAAGCGGACATAGCATTCCGTCTCCGACAGCGAGCGCAGTCGCCGCACGTGCCGCAGCGTACGACCCGTCCCGGACGGAGCCGCCCTTCTGAGACCATGTTCGGCGTGGCCGTCAAGGCGAAGGAGCTGCGGTATGCGGTGGACCTCGCGGCGAGCGGTGAGCTCGCGGAGGAGAACGGCGTCGTCCTCGAGGCGGCGGCGGAGTGGTCGCCCGAGCACCTGCTGCTCGCGGCGCTGATCCGCTGCACGCTCAAGAGCCTCCGCTACCGCGCGAAGCGCAGCGGGGTCGAGGTCCGCTCCGCGTCGGGCAGCGCTCGGACGCTCGTCACGAAGCGGGAGGTGGACGGTCGTTATGCCCTCGTCGAGACCGGCGTCGAGCTCGCGGTCGAGCTCGAGCCCGAGCCCGGCGCGCTCGCCGAGCTCCTGGGGCTCGCGGAGCGCGACTGCTTCGTAGGCTCCTCCCTCACCGCCGAGCCGAGCTATCGCTGGACCGTGAACGACCGGGCGATCGCGCCGTGAGCGGCACCTTGGCGCCGCCGCGAGAGCGGCTCGACCGCGGCGAGGGCACCGGGCTTGGCCGGCCCTGGCTCGTGATCGTCCTCAACGACGATCACAACACGTTCGAGGGGGTCGCGGCGGCGCTCTCGCGCGTGATCCCGGGCGTCTCGTACGACAACGGGATGCGGCTGGCCAATCGGATCCACGCCTCCGGACAGGCGCTCGTCTGGTCCGGGCTGCGCGAGCAGGCCGAGCTCTACTGGGACCAGCTGCGCGAGCACGGGTTGACCATGGCGCCGCTGGAGCAGGGCTAGATGGCGGCCGCGGCTCTCAACCTCGCGGCCGTGCGCGCGCGCTTCCCCGCCCTCGCCTCCGGCGTCGCGTTCCTCGACGCGCCGGGTGGGACGCAGTGCCCGCAGTCCGTGATCGATGCGATCGCCGCCTACCTGCGCGAGTCGAACGCCAACCTCGGAGGCGCGTTCGCCGCCAGCCGCCGCAGCGACGAGCTCGTCGAGCGGGCGCACGCCTCGGCGGCCGGCTTCCTCGGCTGCCGGCCCGAGGAGACGATCTTCGGCCAGAACATGACGACACTCAACTTCGCGCTGACGCGCGCGCTCGGGCGGGCGCTCGGGCCCGGCGACGAGATCCTCGTGACCGGTCTCGACCACGACGGCAACGTCGCGCCGTGGCTCGAGCTCGCGGCAGACCACGACTTGCGCGTCGAGTTCGTCGAGATCCACGCGGACACGACGCTCGACCTGGACGACCTCGAGCGAAAGTTGACGGAACGCACCCGCGTGGTCGCCTTCCCCCTCGCCTCGAACGCGGTCGGGACGACGCCCGACGCCGAGCGCGTCGTCGAGCTCGCGCACGACGCGGGGGCTCTCGCGTGGGCGGACGCCGTCCACTTCGCCCCTCACAGGCCGATCGACGTCGCTGCGCTCGGAGTCGACGTCCTCCTCTGCTCGCCGTACAAGTTCTTCGGCCCGCACCTCGGCCTCGCCTTCGGCCGGGAGGAGCTCCTGCGCTCCTGGCGCCCGTACAAGGTCCGGCCCGCCGCGGACGAGCCGGTCGGCGCTCGCTTCGAGACCGGGACGCTGGCCCACGAGCTCCTGGCGGGCTTCCTCGCGGCGGTCGGGTACGTCGGCGAGCTCGGATGGGATGCGATCCAGACGCACGAGCGGGCCCTCGGGCAGCGCTTCCTCGACGGGCTGCCGGAGCGCTGCACCCTCTACGGGCTCGAGACGATCGACGGCCGTGTCCCCACATTCGCGTTCCGCGTGGAGGGCGTCGCGACGCGCAACGTCTCCGAACGGCTCGCCGAGCGAGGCATCGCGGTCTGGGACGGCGACTACTACGCGCTCGAGGCGATGACCCGGCTCGGCCTGCAGCCCGAGGGCGCCGTCCGCGCCGGCTTCGTCCACTACAACACGTTCGACGAGGTCGACCGCCTGCTCGACGCGCTCGCCGAGCTCTAGGCCGCGTTGTCTGCCTTCGCGGCGCTCGCCGCGGCGGCCCAGCGCGATTCGTGGCGGCGGATGCGGTCCGGCTCGCGTCCGCGCGCCTCGGCGATCTCCACCGTGAGGCGTTGAAAGAGGACGATGTCGACGACGGGATGGCGGGTCGGCACGAGCGTCACGTCGCAGCCGAGCTCGCCGAGCGCCGCCGAGGCCGCGACGCCACGCTGCGCGGCCAGGCCATCGCCCTCGAGCACGAACGCCCGCACCGACTCGTCCACCGCCGCGAGGTAGCCGTGCAGGAGCTGCTCGGTCTCGTAGGCCTCCGCCGCGACCCACGCGCCCTCGCGCAGCTTCAGCACCGCCTCGTGGGCGGTCGCAAGCTCACGGCCCGCGCCCGCGACGAGGAACCGCTCCTGCTTGCGCACGAGCGGAAGGTCGGCGGCTAGTGCCTCCTCGACCGCGCCCGGCAGCCACGAGACGTCCTCGCCGAGCAGCGCGGCGATCGCCGCGACCGCGCACGTGTAGCTCGCGGTGTGGCACCAGCTCTCCTCGATCTCAGGCGTGCACACGACGATCTCTTCGCAGAGCTCGGCGATCGGCCCGTCCGCCTTGCCGGTGACGAGCCAGCGAGGGCCGCGCCACGCGCGCGCCGCTTCGAGCGTGAGCGGGGTCTCGCCCTCGTGCGAGACGAGAACGAGCAGATCGGCGTCCCGCTCCGGGCGCAGCGCGAGCTCCAGCGCCTGCACGGCCTCGCCTCCGAACATCGCGGCGTGAAACGACGTCCCGCACCCGGTGAAGAGGAGCCGGGCGCCGTCGGGGAAGCGCCGGTCCGTCGGCACCTGCGCCAGCCACTCGGGCTGCGCGGCGATGGCCCGCCTCGTCTGCTCGCCGTGCACCAGGGGAGGTCTATACGATCGGACGGGGTGGCGATGTTCCAGCGAGACACGCTCGACAACGGCCTGCGCGTTCTCACGGCCGATCTGCCGCATGCGCAGTCGGTCGCGGTGATGGTCATGCTCGCCGCCGGCTCCCGCTACGAGGCCGCCGAGGCGAGCGGGATCGCGCACTTCTCCGAGCACATGTTCTTCAAGGGGACGGAGCGGCGGCCGGACGCACGAACGATCGCCGGCGAGATCGACGCCATCGGGGGCGAGTTCAACGCGTTCACGAGCAAGGAGTCGACCGCGTACTTCGTCAAGTGCGCCGCGGAGCACCGTGACGTCGCGCTCGACGTTCTCGTCGACATGCTGCGCAACTCGCGCTTCGACGGCGGCGAGATCGAGCGGGAGAAGGGCGTCATCCTCGAGGAGATGAACATGTACTTCGACACGCCCCGCGACTACATCGGCGGCGTGTACGACGAGCTGCTCTACGGCGACCAGCCGCTCGGCTGGGACATCATCGGCCGCAAGGAGACGGTGCGCGCGGCGAACCGCGACACGTTCCTCTCCTACCTCGACCGCTGGTACCACCCCGAGCGCATGGTGGTCGGCATCGCGGGGCGCATCGGCGACGACGCAGTCGAACGCGTCAGCGAGCTGCTCGGGGACCTGCCGGCCGCGCAGACGGGAGCGCCGTCGCCCGTGCAGGGCTACATGAACGGGCGCGTGAAGGTCTTCACGAAGGCCTCCGAGCAGGCGCACGTCATCGTCGGCGTGCCGAGCTACCCGCTCGAGCATCCCGACCGGTATGCGCTCCAGATGGTTGCGACCGTCCTCGGCGGCGGGATGTCGTCACGCCTCTTCACCGAGGTGCGCGAGCGCCGCGGGCTCGCCTATTACGTGTTCGGCGTGAACCACAGCTACACGGATGCGGGATCGCTGTACTCGCAGGCGGGCGTCGACATCAACCGCATCGACGAGGCGCTGACGACGATCGCGACCGAGCTGAAGGGAATGGCCGCCGACCGCGTCCCGGCCGACGAGCTCGAGAAGGCGCGCAGCTTCTCGAAGGGCCGCTTCGTCCTCCAGCTCGAGAGCCCGCAGGGGCTGATCATGTTCGGGCTGCGGAAAGAGGTGCTCGAGGGCCGCGCGCCCGATCCGGAGGAGGTGCTCGCCGGCATCTCCGCGGTGACCGCGGAGGACGTGCAGCGCGTCGCGCAGGATCTGCTCGCCGACGACAAGCTGCGCCTCGCGGTCATCGGCCCGTTCGACGACGCGGCGCGCTTCGAGAAGCTGCTCTAGCTAGTCCGCGTCGAGCCCGTAGACCTCCAGGCGGCCGGGCGCGCGGAAGAGGAAGCGCTCGGGAGCGCCGTTCCAGCTCGTCCAGACCTCGGTCCACGTGTTGCGGAGGACGTAGAGCGTGCCGTCGCGGCCCCAGACGACGCCGAGCCCGCGGCCGATCGCGCGGATGCGCCCGCCCGCTGAAGGCACGGTGACCACGCGGGCGCCGGACAGGACGGCGGCGATCGTCCTCCCGTCGGGCGACCAGCGAACGTCGGACATCGCACCCGTCACGCCGAGCAGCCGGGACTTCCCGGTTGTGTTGTCGACGACGCGCAGCCGGTATCCCTTCCACTCACCGGGCTTCGTGGCCTCGTCGAACATCAGACGCTCGCGACCGTCGGGCGAGATGACGGGCGCGAGGATCCCGTGCCAGTTCAGGGTCGTGAACAGCGTCCGCGTCTTGTGCGTGGCGGCGGTCGTCTCGAAGATCGAGTAGCGGCAGCAGCTCGAGGTGCCCGTATCGCCGGCCAGGTTCGACCACACGAACGACCGGCCGCCCGTCGTCCACTCCGCCGGCACCGGGTTCGACCAGGATCGCGTGGGCTCGAGCGGCGACGGAGGCGCGCCGTCGAGCGGGACGTAGAGGAGCTCGTTCGTCTGCTGCCCGACACCGCCGACGTCGAGCGCCGTCCCGTCCGGCGTCCAGATGAACGACGGCTGCGTGCAGGACGTGTTGCAGCCTGGGACGAACGGGACGAGCAGGCGCGCGTTCGTCCCGTCGGCGTTCTCAACGTGCACGCCTGCCGGATCGCTCCACGCGATCGTCGAGCCGTCGGGCGACCACTTCCCGGCGACGGCGACGTAGCCGGCGTCGCCGATCCGGCGCACGAGCGCTCCGCTGCGGTCGACGAGGACGAGGCGAGGGGCCTGTTGGCCGCCGATGTCGCGCGAAAGCGTCAGGAGGAAACGCTGCGGCGGGGCGGCGCTCGCGGACGGCACGGCGAGCACGAAGACTGCGAGCGATGCGACCAGACCCCAGCGCACGGCTCGCATCGTGGCCGCCGATTGTTGAGGAACCGTGAAGAGGGAGTTCGGCCTTGGTCGGCGGTCCAGTCAGCACCTACGCCCGGAGCCGCCCGTCAGAGTGCTTTCAACCCGGCCGGAAGCTGCGTTTCTTCTATCACCGTTCTCGGACGGACGGGAGACTCCTACCGCCGATCGTCGCGAGGTCGGACTCGAGGAGGACACGGTCGTCCTCGTCCACGATCTTCTCGCTCGCAGAGCGGGCCCGGTCGAGCCAGTCGCGTGCGGCATCCTCGTCGCCGGCGACCGCGTACGCGCGTGCCATCGCCTCGAACGCGAACGGAAGATCGAAGTCCGCCATCTCGTCGGGCGCCGACTCGCACAGCTCGACGCAACGCTGCGCGTGATGGAGCGCGGGCTCGGCGCGACCGAGCACCGCGTACACGCGTGAGCATTGCCACTCACTGCGCGCACGGTTCGCGATCGTGCCGACCTGCGCCCAGTGGTAGGCCGACGCGTGAGCGCAATGGAGAAGCTCGTCGTCACCCTCCGGCGATCGATCGGGCTTCTCCATCAGCGCCCACGCTCTGTTGAACAGCTCGATTCCGAGCGACCGTTCCCGGTCGCTACTCGTCTCCGCCACTCTGCTCCGCTTCAGCCCGGTTCTTGATCTCGTCGACCACCGTCGGATCGGCGAGCGTCGTCGTGTCGCCGAGCTGCCGCTTGTTCGCGACGTCCCGCAGCAGGCGACGCATGATCTTGCCGCTGCGGGTCTTCGGCAGCTCCGGGGTGAACACGATGTTCGCCGGCTTTGCGATCGGCCCGATCTTCTGCGCGACGTGGTTGCGCAGCTCCTCGAGCTTCTCGAGTGAGCCTTCCGCACCGCCCTTCAGCGTGACGTACGCGACGATCGCCTCGCCGGTGGTGGCGTCCGCGCGGGAGGTCACCGCCGCCTCGGCGACGTCGTGGTGGTCGACGAGCGCCGACTCCACCTCGATCGTCGAGATGCGGTGCCCGGAGACGTTCATCACGTCGTCGACGCGTCCGAGGAGCCAGAAGTCGCCGTCCTCGTCGATCCGGGCGCCGTCGCCGGTGAAGTACACCTTGTCGTACTTCGACCAGTACGTCTCCCGGTACCGCTCGTCGTCGCCGAAGATGCCGCGTAGCATCGACGGCCACGGCCCCTTGAGGACGAGGTAGCCGCCGCCTCCCGGGCCGACTTCGTTGCCCTGCTCGTCGAAGACGGCCGCGTCCA
>DASXDE010000139.1:0-3445 GCA_036490825.1 Gaiellaceae bacterium | reverse complement strand
GCAGGAGGCGCCGATCGTCGCGGACGGCGGCATGGGCGCGTTGCTCTCGAGCGCCGTGCCCGGCCTGCGCTGCCCCGAGGAGGCGAACCTGCGCGCGCCCGAGAGCGTGCTCGAGGTGCACCTCGGCTACATCCGCGCGGGGGCCGAGCTGATCGAGACGAACAGCTTCGGCGCCAACCGGGCGAAGCTCGCGCGGCAGTTCCTGGGCGACGAGCTCGAGCAGATCAACGCCGCCGCCGTCCGCCTCGCGCGCGAAGCGCGAGAGGTGGCCGGGCGCGACGTCTTCATCGCGGGCTCGATCGGCCCGCTCGGCGACGTCGAGCTCGCAGGTCACGAGCCGGCGGACCTCTACGCCGAGCAGGCGCGGATCCTCGAGGGACGGGGCGTCGACCTGTTCATGGTCGAGACGTTCTTCGACCTCGACGAGCTGGAGGCGGCGATTGCAGCGGTCCGCTCGGTCTCGGCGCTGCCGCTCGTGGCGCTGATGACGTTCGACGCGCAGGGGGAGACTCTGGCGGGAGTGACGGCGGAGGATGCGGCGGCGCGGCTGCGCCCGCTCGGTCTGGCCGCGTACGGCGCAAACCACGGCGCCGGGCCGGCGGCGGCGCTCGCGGCGCTGGCGCGGATGGGTGGCGACGACGGGGCAGTCCTCGCCGCATTGCCCAACGTCGGCCTCGCGAGCATGACCGGCCGGCGGATCGTCTTCCCGCACGCGACGCCCGCCTACTTCGCCGAGTTCGCGGCGCAGGCGCGCGCGCTCGGCGCGCGGCTGATCGGGGGCTGCTGCGGCACGACGCCCGCGCAGGTCGCCGCGATCCGCGAGGCGGTCGACGCCGACCGCCGTCCCGCCGGCTCCTTCCTCGTCCACGAGCGGAGGCAGGCCGTGCCGTTCGAGCCGGCGAGCGGAGAGACCGAGCTCGCGCGGCTGCTGCGCCAGGGCGAGTTCGCGATCTCGGTTCAGGTCGACCCGCCGCTCGGGGCGAATCCCGAGGCGCTGATCGAGACGGCGCGCGCCGTCCGCGAGTCGGGCCGCGCGCAGTTCGTCGACGTCAACGACAATCCGCGCGCGCGGGCGCGGATGAGCGGGATCATGGCGTCCGTCGCGATCGAGCGCTTCACGGGCGTCGAGACGATCCCGCACCTCACGCCGCGCGACAGCACACTCGCCGGGCTCGAGTCGCTCCTGCTCGGGGCGCACGCCGAGGGCGTCCGCAACATCCTCGCCGTGACCGGCGACCCGCCGGAGTCCGGCGACTACCCCGGCACCCATGCGGTGTACGACGTCGACTCGATCGGGCTCGTGGAGCTGATCGCGAAGCTCAACGCCGGCGAGGACTGGCATGGCCGCGCGATCGACGCGCCGACGACGTTCTTCCCCGGCGTCGCTGTGACCCCCACCGCCGACGACCTCGGCCTCGAGGCCGAGCGGTTCCACCGCAAGGTCGCGGCGGGCGCGCGGTTCGCGATGACGCAGATCCTGTTCGACCTCGAGGCGCTCGAGGCGTTCAAGGAGCGGATCGGCGGCTGGCCGATCCCGGTGCTGGTGGGCGTGTGGCCGATCCGGACGACTGAGACGCTCGTGCGCGTGCACAACGAGGTGCCGGGGATCGTCGTCCCCGAGCACGTGCAGGAGCGGTACCGCGCCGCGGGCGCCGGCGCCCGTGAAGTCGGCCTCGCGCTCGGGCGCGAGCTGATCGAGGCCGCGCGCGAGGTCGCGAACGGCGTCTACGTCATGGCTCCTTTCCGGCGTCCGCTCGACGTCGTCGAGCTGCTCCCCGAGCGGAGCTAGGGAGCGCAGGCGCCGGTCGGAACCGCGTTCGTCCCCGCCTGGTCCAGGTCCTTGCGGACTATCGAGGCTGGCACGCCGTAGCCGCTCGCGGTGCCGAGACGCGCCGCGAAGATCGTCGACTCGACCCTCCCGGCCCGGTCGACCGCCGGCCCGCCGGAGTTGCCGTGCTCCACCTTGCCCGCCACGGCCGTGATCGTCCGCGCGACCGGGCCGTGCCCCAACGCGTCCTGGGTCAGTACCCCGGCCGTCGGGCCGATGCGGCCGGGAGTTGCGGTGAGCCCGGCGTCGAGCGGGTAGCCGAGGATCGCGACGGACGCGCCCGACTGCGGATCCGCGAGCGGGAGCGGCGTCTCGTTCATCCCCGACACGCGGAGGACGGCGATGTCGTTGTGCACGTCGAGCACGACGACGTCCGCCGGGCGCGGGAACGGCTGGCCGGAGATGCGGACGATCGTGTCCTGCTCCCCGGCGACGACGTGCGCTGCGGTGACGATCAGGTCGGGCGCGGCGAACCACCCGCTCCCCTCGATCCCGACGCCGCACGCCGTGCCGAGCACCTTGACGACGCGTGTCGTCGCGTCCCGGATCGACTGGTCGCGCAGCACGCCCTTGCTCGGCGGCAGGGACGGCGCCTTCGGGCCGGTGATAGACGGGAACGGGTCGATGCGCGCGAGCAGGTTGAGGAGCGTGCGCGGCGGCAGGGCGGCGTCGAGTTGCTTCACGATCGCCGAGCGCTGGATCTCCTGGCGCAGTCGTGTCTGGCCGGGCGCGAGGAGGGCGACCGACGCGCCCACCCAGACGATCCCCAGGCCGACCGCCGCACCGAGGAGCAGGCCGCCGGCCGTGTCGATCAGCCGCAGCGGCGCCAGCCGCAGGCCGCCGCGAACGAACGCTCCGACGGACAGCGCCCCGAACTGGAGAAGCAACGCGCCGAGCACCGCGCCGACGAGCCCGGCGGCGGGCGTCCAGGCGGAGCTCGACCCGCCGTGCAGGAGGTGGGGCGCGACACGTGAGCCGACGTAGGCCCCGGCGGCGAGCCCCACGAGCGAGAACGCACTGAGGACGAGCCCGCGCCGCATCCCGCCGAACGCCGCGAGCAGCACGATCGCGACCGCGGCCCAGTCGGCGAAGTTCACGCCTGCAGCGTAGAGGCCGGGCTGCCCGACCCAGCTACACTGGGCCGTCCCGCGGGGGCGTAGTTCAGTTGGTTAGAACGCCGGCCTGTCACGCCGGAGGTCGCGGGTTCGAGTCCCGTCGCTCCCGCCTCGAAACTCTCCTGCAAATAGGAATTTCTGTTGTCGATCACGACACCAGAGCGGCGTCTTGTGGTCCACTCGTGGCCCAGGGCGAAAACGCAAAAGACCTGCAAATCGCGTTTTCCGGACGCTGCTTGTGCACCGGTCTCACAAGCACAACCAGGTCAGGTGACTGCCGGCTAGCCACGTCGGTGGCTCTGAATTGCCGGACGCCACCGTTGGCCGACACCCTCCGTGCTAGGGAGGGGTCGACGGTTCGCGAGCCTTTAGCGCCCATCCCGCAGAAGCCGCAAGACGAGGCGCAGCTCGGGTTCACCTAACAGCGGCTCGATCGTGCGCACGATCGCGTGCCGGCCGCCGACCTCGATTCGATCCCCTATTTCGAGCGGCTGCTCGCGGC
>DASXDE010000138.1:0-2453 GCA_036490825.1 Gaiellaceae bacterium | reverse complement strand
AGAAGGCCGTCGCCGGTCTCACTTCGCTCGAAGAGCTCGCCCGCGTCACCACGGTCTAGCTGGCCTGCCTCGGGTTAGCCGAGCCAGTGCGACAGCGCCTGGGCGCGGTGGTCGTTGGAGCGGTCCTGGCCGAGTCCCCATCCGCGTTTTCAGGGTCTGTTTGGAAGCGCTCGACCTTGCCGTTGGCTTGTGGCCGACGGCAGGGGATCAGCAGTTTGCCTCGCGGCTCCCGGGCCCGCGGCAACTCCACGAGCTCAGCTTGAGGCGTCTTCCACCACGACGTCGCGGGGATCGCCCGGGATGGACTGGGGGCTTCCGCTCGAACTCGGCCCGGTTGCCACCGGGCGACCAACGCTTGCCCGCGTAGGTATTCGTCTACTGGTTCCGGAAGCTGAAGCGCTTCGGCCGACTGGCGGCGGCGAGATCCTCGAGCGAGCTGGGCGGCGGCGTGAAGCCGGCTGAGGGGGATTCGGAATCCTCGGCGGCGTCGGATTCAGAGGTAGCTGCCTCAGGCTCAGTCGCGGGCAGCGTCTCGTGCGCTTCGTGCTGTGCGGCTTGCGGCTCGGGCTCGTGCTCCGGCCGGAGCTCGGGCTCGGCCATTGGAGCGTGCGCCTCGGCGAGCAGTTGCTCGGCCTCGCGGCGCGCCGTGTCCGAGATGTCACGCGCCTCTACGCCGGCCTTCGCCAGCAGCTCGTCGGCCGCGGCGCGTGCGCTCTCCGCCGTCTGCGCGGCCTCCTCGCCGGCACGGGAGAGCAGTTCCTCGGCCTCGGAGCGAGCGGCCCCGAGGGCGGCCTCGGCCTCGGAGCGAACGGATTCGGTGGCGGCCTCCGCCTCGGTCCGGGCAGACGCGACTGCGGCTTCCGCTTCAGCCCGGGCAGCGGCAACGATGCCCTCGGCTTCCGCCCGCGCCTCCGCTTGCAACGCCTCGGCGCGTTCACCCGCGGCCGCGATCGTCGCAGCAGCGTCCGTCTCCGCAGCCGTAAGGCGCGCCTGAGCCTCACGCGAGGCCTCCGAGGCCTGCCGCCGCTGCTCGGCAAACTCCTGCTCGACCCGCGTCAGCTCCTGGCGCGCCGCTTCGAGGTCGCGCTTGAAGTGATCGAGTTGCGTCTCGCGCTCGTCGAGGGCGAGCCGGCGAAGCCTGACCTCCTCCTCGGTCCGCGCCAGTCGATCCTTCGCGGTTTCCTGCGCGTCCTTCTCGATGCGGTCTGCCAGCTCGACGGCAGCCCGGACGAGCTCGAGCGCCTCCAGCCGCGCCGAGCGATTGTCGGCGGTGAAGCTGCCCGAGCCGCCACCGGCGTCGGGAGCGTCGGGATTGGGGGGCAGCCGCTCGAGCTGCGGAAGCGCGATGATGTCGGCGCCAAGCTCGGAGTCGTGCTCCAGGAACTCGCCCTCGTCCCTCTGCACCGGATCCACGGCTTCCTCGCTCGCGCCGCTCAGGCGTGGATCTCGCAGCCGAGATAGACGAGCGCCTCTACGGCCTCGGTCACGAACGTGCTCGCCTGCTGGGCGTCGGCAAAGTTGTACGACTGCGGCTCGGCGCCGTCTTCGTGCCCCTCGACTTCGACGTCGACGACGCACGCGTCGCCGAGGTCACGGGCCCGCATCGTCACGACGGGGCGCCCGAACCGGCTCGCGCTGCGGACGAAGAGCTCGCGCGGCTCCGGCTCGGCTGCCTGAGGGCGGCCGCCCCTTCTCATCAGCGTGCGTCGGCGACGGCCTGGGCGACCACGTCGCGGTCGACGAAGCCCTTGAACTCTGAGTAGACCAGCCCCGGGCGCTTGACCACGAGGACGGCCGGCGTGTTGAGAACCCCCAGCTTGCGGAGGATCGCGGTGCCGGGCCGCTGGTGGAAGACGTCGAGGTTGACGAACCCGGCGCCCATCTCGAGCGCGCCGGCCTGCGCCTCGGCGGCGGTGGTCTGGTCGACGGCGGCGCCCGGCTGGGTAAGGGTGACGACGACGACAGAGTGCTTCCGAAGCGCCAGGGCAATGTGGACCGGCAGACCGTGGGTGTTGAGCTTGACCGGCGTCACGGCGTGCTTGTGCGCCTTGCTCGGTGCAGGAGTCGTCCGCGCGGGAGTGCTCACGGGCGTGGTGGAATGCGCCGTGCTCGGCTGCGTGGTCGCCTTGTGCTTGCTGACGACCAGGTAACCGGCGGCGGCGACGACGACCATCACGAGCAGGCCGACGAGCCGGAGCTGGCGCGTGCTCAGGGTCGCGTTCATGGCCTTCCTATCGGCAGGCCCGGAGCTGCGGGCCTCCCTGAAACGGGGGATACGCCGAGATCTCGTGGCAAAAAGAGAGGGCGCGGTCTCCCGCGCCCTCGGTCAGGC
This sequence comes from Gaiellaceae bacterium, assembly GCA_036490825.1. Classification (GTDB taxonomy): domain Bacteria; phylum Actinomycetota; class Thermoleophilia; order Gaiellales; family Gaiellaceae; genus Palsa-739. Next base: position 121 of record DASXDE010000138.1, on the reverse strand, counting down.
TGATCGAACGGGTGACGCTAGCCGGCGGCGGTGGCGCACGCCGTAGTGTTCTGAACGATCGCGCCGCCAGGCCCGACGACCTTCGCAGTGTGGGTGCCCTGCGTGTCGGACAGGCAGTAGC
>DASXDE010000137.1:0-9742 GCA_036490825.1 Gaiellaceae bacterium | reverse complement strand
GAGGCCGGCGATCCCCCAGGCGGCGGCGCCGACCGCCGCGGCCCAGACCACGGCGCGGGCGCGGAGGCTGCGGCTCAGGGCGACGCCGCTCAGGTAGACGAGCCCGTGCGCGGGCGGGATGAAGAGCGGCAGGTTGTGCAGCCGGTAGTGGTAGACGCCCCAGACGAGCGAGCCGGTCGCCTCCCCGATCGTGGCGAAGAGGACGACGCCGACGGCCTGGGCGCGCACGAGCGGCGGCAGCGGTCGGAGCGCCGCCGCGAGGACGGCGAACGTGAGCGCGCCGAGCGTGAGCTGCCCGCGGTACGAGACCTGGGTATCGACCGCGAGCAGGCCGGCGAGGTACGCCGGTACCACGACCGCGTACCAGCGGGGGACGGTCATCGCCGGTACTGGAGCTCGTGCCAGCTCGGGGTGGGGAGGAGCTCGAGGAGGGCACGGCCGCCGTTGGTGTCGGCGAACGTGAAGTCCTGCCGCTCCTCGTCCCAGTCCACCTCGAGTAGACCCTCCTTGACCCGGTGGTCGAGCCAGGCGCCGCGGAAGACGAGCTTCTTCAGCCAGTAGACGAGCGACTCGCCGCGGACGAGGGCGACCGCGTCCCAGTGGCGCACGAGGTACTCGCCGAGCGCGCTGCGGGGCGTCTCGATCGCGTCCCGCTCCACGAGCTCGACGAGGTCTGCGGTCTCGTCCTCGTCCAGCTCGGGGCCGGCGACGAGGCCGAGCCGGACCGCGGCAGCCGTCACGCGCTCCTCGAAGTCGAAGCTGCTGAACGAGAAGCGGTAGCCGAGAAACTCGACCACGTAGTCGTCGCCGGAGTGGTAGTTGCCGGCCGCTTCCACGGCGGCAGCGTACCCTGATCGCATGCGGGTACTCCGCTATTCGGCGGCGCTCGTGGTCGTCCTCGCGCTCGTCACCGTCACGGCCTGGGCGCTCTCGTGGCCGTTCGACAAGGCGGTCTCTCTCGCGCCCGTGATCGTGGTGGGCGGCGCCGCGGCCGTAGGCCTCGTGCTCCTGTGGGGGAAGGTCGCGCTCGCGTCCCTGCGCGAGTCCCGCCATCCGCGGCGGGTGCTCGCGTACTGGGCGCTCGGCCTCGGCCTACTCGTCCTGCTGACGGTGCTCGGCGTGAAGCTCCCGAGCGAGGGCGGCTAGCAGCCGGTCGATGTCCTCGCGCGTGGTGTAGGCGGCGACGGACAGCCGGAGGACGTCGTCGTCGGCGCCGCCGACAGGGATCTCGACCCGATGCTCTGCGAAGAGCCGGTCGCACAGCTCGGGCGCGGAGCGGGGGAGCCGCACCGCCGCCATCTGCGCGACCATCTCGTCGGGCGCGAGCGGCTCGGCGCCGAAGAGCTCGCAGAGCTCCCGGCGTGCCTCGCGCGTGAGCGCGCGGCAGCGCTCCCGGACGTCGTCCCAGTCTCGGTCGGCCTGGAAGCGAATCGCGTCGGGAACCGTGAGCCAGGCCGCCGGATCCCGCGTTCCCTGTTGCTCGATCCGCTCGCAGAAGCTCGCTCCCCCGCGGGAGTAGCCCCAGCTCACGATCGGGCCGTCCACCCGCTCCTGGCGCTCGGACCGCGCGTGGAGGAAGCCGGCCCCCTTGGGCGCGCCGAGCCACTTGTGCGCGTTGCCCGCGTAGAAGTCGGCGCCGAGCGCGGCGATGTCCACGTGAACCTGCGCAGGCGCGTGCGCACCGTCGACGACGGTGACGAGGCCGATCGCCCGGGCGCGCTCGACGATCTCGTCAATCGGGAGCACGAGGCCGGTCTCCGAGGCCACGTGGCTGGCGAAGACCGCCCGCGTCCGCTCGGTCGCCGCGGCGAAGAGCGCGTCGGCGACCTCACTCGGCTCGCGGAGCGGCAGTTGGATCGGCGCCCGGACGTAGCGTGCGCCGGCGCGGCGACAGACCCACTCCCAGGCAAGGTCGCAGGCGCCGTACTCGAGGTCGGTCGCGAGCACCTCGTCACCTGGTCGGAGGTCGAGCGAACGAGCGGCGAGGTTGACGCCCGTCGTCGCGTTCTGGACGAAGGCAAGATCCTCCGCGGCGCAGCCGAGGTAGCCGGCGAGCTCGGCGCGAGCGGAGTCGCGAAGGCCTCGGACGCGACGCGCGATGAAGTCGACGGGCTCGCGCTCGAGCTCTCGCTGCCAGGCCTGGTAGCGCTCGAACACGGGCCGCGGGCAGGCGCCGAACGAGCCGTGGTTGAGGAACGCGACCTCGGGATCGAGCAGGTACTCGCTGCGTAGCTCGGCGGCGGAGGGCGCGGGCATGGAGGCCTTCTTCTACTCCATCCCAAACCCCCACCCACCCGGGGGACCGGCGAAGCGTGCCGCTTCTCCGGTGACGCGGGGGTCGTGGCTCCGTCACGAAACGCCGGCAATCGTCGTCCAGCCGTCGTTTTCGGGCAGGCGCCTGGCCCGATTCCGTCCGCCCGTCCCCGTAGCTTGGCTGCACATGCCCGACGGCACCTGGACACTCGCCGACTGCTCGCCCGCCGCCCAGGCGGAGCTCGTTCGCGCGCTCGGAATCTCGGAGCTGACCGCCGCCGTGCTCGTCCGCCGCGGCTACTCCGACCCAGCCGTCGCGCGCCGCTTCCTCGACGGCGAGCAGCCTCCGCACGATCCCTTCCTTCTCGGCGACATGGAGGTTGCGTGCGCACACATTCGCGCCGCCGTGGAGCAGCGCCGCCGGATCTGCGTCCACGGCGACTACGACGTCGACGGCATCGCCGCCACCACGCTCGCCGTCCTCCTGCTGCGCGAGCTCGGCGCCGACGTCGCGTGGCACCTGCCGAGCCGGTTCGACGAGGGGTACGGAGTCCGCACCGAGACGCTCGCGCGCCTCGCGGACGAGGGCTGCGGGCTCGTCCTGACCGTCGACTGCGGCATCACAGCGGCCGCGGAGGTGGCCGAGGCGAGGGAGCGGGGCCTCGACGTGATCGTCACCGACCATCACCGGCCCGGGGAGGAGCTGCCGGACTGCCCGATCGTCGCGACCCGCCCCTCGTCCTACCCGTTCCCCGAGCTGTGCGGGACCGGCGTCGTCTACAAGCTCGGGCAGGCGCTCTTCGGCGTCGAGTCCGAAGTGCCTCGGCGACACCTCGACCTCGTCGCGCTCGCGACGATCGCCGACGTCGTCCCTCTCGTCGACGAGAACCGCTCCTTCGCGATCGCCGGGCTGCGCGCGCTCGGGCGCACGTCGAAACCCGGACTTCGCGCGCTCATGCAGAGCGCGGGAGTGGATGCGGCCGCCGTCGACGCCGGCGCCGTCGGCTTCCGCCTCGCCCCCCGCCTCAACGCAGCCGGACGTCTCGGCCACCCGCGCGAGGCGCTCGAGCTCCTGCTCACCGAGGACGAGGCCGAGGCGCGCAGGCTCGCCGACTCCCTCGAGGAGCTGAACGGCGAGCGCCAGGCGGTCGAGGCCCGCATCCTCCGCGAGGCCGTGGCCCAGGTCGAAGAGTGGCCGGCGGAGAAGCGCGCTCGCCGTGCCTACGCCGTGGCCGGCGCCGACTGGCACGAGGGCGTGATCGGAATCGTCGCCTCGAGACTCGTCGAGCGGTACCACCGCCCGGTCGTGCTCATCGCCGGCACGGAGGGAGACTGGAAGGGATCGGGGCGGTCGATCCCCTCCTTCGACCTCCACGGCGCCCTCGGCGCCTGCGCCGGCCTGCTCGGGCGCTGGGGCGGTCACCGTGCCGCTGCCGGCCTGTCGATTCGCGAGGAGAACGTCGACGCCTTCGCCGAGGCGTTCGCGCAGCAGGCGGCCGCCGCGCTGACGGAGGACGACCTCGAGCCGGTGACGTCGATCGACGCCGTCGTCGCGCGCGGCGCCGATCTCTCCCTCGGCCTCTGCGGTGAGCTCGCCAGGCTCGCGCCGTTCGGGCTCGGGAACCCGGCGCCGACGCTGCTGGCCCCCGGCTGCGGGCTCTCGAACCTCGCAACCGTGGGCGAGGGGAAGCATCTCCGCTTCCGCATCCGACGGGGGGGACGAGACGGCGGCAGCGCGATCGCCTTCGGCCAGGGGTCGCGGCTCGACGTGCTGCGGCAGGATGTGGCGTACGACGTCGCCTTCCGGCTCGAGGAAAACCGCTGGAACGGCACGGTCGCACCGCAACTCGTCGTCCGCCGGATCTTCACCGGCGCCCCCCGCTACCGCGAGCTGCGCGACTGGCTCGCGGCGGAGTGGAAAAAGCCCGCAGCGGCCCGTGACGCCGAGGCGCAGGCCGTCTTCGCCGAGCTCGGCGTCGTGGCAGGCGGTCCTCGCCGCGACCTGCTCGAGTCGCAGCGGTTCCGTGAGCTGCTCACGGCCGAGCCACCGCTCGCGGCAGCGGCGTAGCCGGCTACCGCTCGCTCAGCGAAAGCGCAAGAGCGCGTGCGAGGCGGAGGACGAGACGTCGCCTCCACCACTGGCGAAATCCGGGCATGGAACGCGTCACTTCGATCACTCAACCACCGTTCCTCCCCCGCGGGTTGGCCCGAAAACCCCGGAGTACACTGAGACGGTGACGACGCTGGAAGCAGGCGAGAGGCACGAGGAGCTCCTCGAGGGCCTGCTCGCCGAGCTCGCCGCCCAGCACGCAGAGGTCGACGTCGAGCTCGTCACCCGCGCCTTCCGGTTCGCCGCCGCCGCCCACGACGGGCAGCAGCGCCGCTCCGGCGAGCCGTTCATCACGCATCCGGTCGGCGTCGCGTCGATCTGCGCCGGCCTCCGTCTCGACGAGCAGACGATCGCCGCCGCGCTCCTCCACGACGTCGTCGAGGACACCGGCGTCGAGCTCGACGCCGTCCGCGAGGAGTTCGGCGAAGAGATCGCCGCGCTCGTCGATGGCGTCACGAAACTGACCCGCGTCCAGTTCCAGACCCGCGAGCAAGCTGAGGCGGAGAACTACCGGAAGATGGTCGTGGCGATGGCCGAGGACGTCCGCGTGATCCTCGTCAAGCTCGCCGACCGCCTCCACAACCTCCGCACGATCGAGTACCTCGGCAAGCAGAAGCAGATCCAGAAGTCGCGGGAAGCGCTCGAGGTCTACGCGCCGCTCGCCCACCGGCTCGGCATCCATGCGCTCAAGTGGGAGCTGGAGGACCTCGCCTTCCAGACGCTGCACCCCCGGAAGTACTCCGAGATCAAGACGATGGTCGCCGAGCGGCGCGCCGACCGTGAGGGCCACGTCGCGGAGGCCACCGACGTCCTGCTGCGCGAGCTCGAGAAGGTCGACATCCCCGTCGACATCTCCGGCCGCGCGAAGCACTTCTACTCGATCTACGACAAGATGTCCCGCAAGGGCCGCGAGTTCAACGAGATCTACGACCTCACCGCGATGCGCGTGATCGTGGAGCGCGACGGCGAGGAGGGGACGCGCGACTGCTACGGCGCGCTCGGCCTCATCCACTCCCTCTGGAAGCCGATGCCCGGCCGCTTCAAGGACTACGTCGCGATGCCGAAGTTCAACGGCTACCGGTCCCTCCATACGACGGTCATCGGCCCCGAGGGGCGGCCACTCGAGATCCAGGTCCGCACCCGCGAGATGCAACAGACGGCCGAGCTCGGCGTTGCGGCGCACTGGGCCTACAAGGACGGCCGCCGCCCGAAGAGCGCCGACCAGGAGTGGAACGAGTGGGTTCGTCAGCTCATGGACATCAACGCCGACGAGGACGACGCGAGCGAGTTCGTCAAGACCTTCCGCACCGACCTCTTCGACGAGGAGGTGTTCGTCTTCACGCCGAAGGGCGAGGTGAAGACGTTGCCGGCCGGCGCGACGCCGATCGACTTCGCCTACGCCGTCCACACCGACGTCGGCCACCGGACGGTCGGCGCGAAGGTGAACGGGCGGATCGTGCCGCTCCACTACCGCCTGCGCAGCGGTGACCGCGTCGAGATCCTGACGGGCAAGTCCGCGGCGCGCGGCCCCTCGCGCGACTGGCTCTCCCTCGTCGCCTCGTCCCGCGCGCGCAACAAGATCCGCCAGTTCTTCTCCCGGGAGCAGAAGGAGGATCTCGAGGCGAAGGGCCGCGAGGCGCTCGCGAACTCGCTCAAGGCGCAGAACCTCCCGTACAAGAAGCTCGCCGGCTCCGCCGTCCTGGCGGGGGTGATCCGGGAGTCGGGTTACAAGAAGGCCGAGGACTTCTACATCGCGCTCGGCTCGGGGAAGCTGACCGCTTCGAAGATCGTCGACAAGGTCCTCCAGCAGCTCAAGGTCGGCGAGGTCGCAGAGGAGCAGGTTCCGGTCAAGAAGCCGCGCGCCCGCGACGCGGCCGGCAGCGACAGCTACGGCATCAACGTGATCGGCGTCGAAGACGTCCTCGTCCGGCTCGCCAAGTGCTGTACGCCGGTTCCCGGCGACGACATCGTGGGCTACATCTCGCTCGGCAAGGGGATCACGATCCACCGCGGCGACTGCCCGAACGTGCGGGCGCTCCGCCGCAACCCGGAGCGGTTCACGCCGGTCGAGTGGGAGGGAGGCGGCAGCCAGAGCTTCCGCGTCCAGATCGCCGTCGACTCCTGGGACCGCCCGCGCCTGCTCGAAGACGTGGCCCGGACGTTCGCCGAGCACGGCTCCAACATCGTCTCCTACGGCGGCACCGTCGACGACCAGATGGCCCGGAACTGGTACGTGGCCGAGGTCGGGGACGTGAAGGCGCTCCGCGGCCTGCTGACCTCGCTCCGCAACGTCGACGGCGTCTTCGACGCCCGCCGCGTCACGCCCTCGTAGCTTCCCTCGTTCGAGGGATCAAGGCTCTCGGGGTACGGGTTACCCCGTTCGAGGGATCCCCCACCTGTGGTGCGGCTCGTCTCCCTCGAACGAGGGACGCCTTGTCAGCTTTGCCACACCTCGCCGCCCGTGTCCCAGCCGACGAGACAGAGGTCGGCGATGCCGGCGGCGACGGTCTCGAGCTCGCCGGCGGTGACCGCTCCGTCGGCGGCGAGCTCCGCGACCCGGGTCCCGCGCCAGACAACCGGGACGGTCGTGCGGCGGCCGGGATCCGGCGAGCCTGCCTCCGGCCCGAGCACGAGGTTGTCGTCCTCGACGAAGAAGATCCCGGCCCAGGCGCACTCCTCGCGGGCGGCGAGTTCCGACACGGCCCGGCGCAGGAGCTCGTCGGCGTCAGGCGTCGACATCGAGCGCCTCGAACGCTAGGACCGGCGCGCGCCAGGCGTCCGGGACGGGGCACGCCTTCCGCTCGGCGAGATCGACGTAGACGAGCGTCTGGTGGGCGGTGACCATGAGCTCGTCGCCCGGAACGCGGTAGGCCGCGAACTCGAACGTGACGCTCGTGCGGCCGAGGCGCGAGACACGGACGTAGACCTCGATCTCGTCGTCGAACACCGCCGGGGCGAAATACTCGACGTCGTTCGCCCGCATCACGAAGTCGCCGGCCCCGCCTCGCTGCTGCAGAAGCCCCAGCGCACGCAGGTACTCGACGCGGGCGAGGTCGAAGTAGGGGTTGTAGCGGCCGTAGTAGACGATCCCTTGTGCGTCGGTGTCCGAGAAGCCGACGCGGGTCCGGGCGCTGAACTTGAACGGCGGCTTCACGACCGGATCACGCCGAGCACCTCGTCCCGCTTCTCCTCCATCAGCTGCTGCGAGGTCGCCTCGAGATTGAGGCGTAGGAGCGGCTCGGTGTTCGAGGGGCGAACGTTGAAGTGCCAGTCGTCGAAGTCGACCGAGATCCCGTCGAGGTGCGAGATCCGCCCGTCGGCGTACCGCTCCTTCAGCTCCTGCAGCTTGAGCGCGACGTCCGGGACCGGCGTGTTGAGCTCGCCGGTGATGAAGTAGCGCGAGCGCAGCGGCGCGAGGATCTCCGACAGCCGGCCTCTTTTCGAGATCAGCTCGAGCATGAGCAGGAACGGGACGACGCCCGAGTCGGCCTGGGTGAAGTCGCGGAAGTAGTAGTGGCCCGAGACCTCGCCCGCGAAGGCCGCGTCGTCCTTCCGCATCCGCGCCTTGATGAAGGCGTGACCGACGCGGTTCACGAGCGGGACGCCGCCGTCGCGCTCGATCGTCTCGGGCACCGCCCGGCTCGCGCGGACGTCGTAGATGATCTTCGCGCTCGGCTCCTTCTCGAGCAGGCTTTCGGCGAACAGCGCGGTGACGAAGTCGCCCGGGACGAACTCGCCCGTGTCGTCGACGAAGAAGCAGCGGTCGGCGTCGCCGTCGAAGGCGACGCCGAGCTCGGCGCCCTCCTCGAGGGTCTTGCGCACGATGAACTCGCGGTTCTCGGGCAGGAGCGGGTTCGGCTCGTGGTTCGGGAACGTGCCGTCCGGCTCGAAGTAGCAGCGGACCGTCTCCACGGGCAGCCGCTCGAGCACCGGCGGAAGCATCGTCCCGGCCATCCCGTTCGCGGCGTCGATCACGACCTTGAGCGGCTTGATCGCGTCGACGTCGACGAAGGAGAGCACCCGCTCGACGTACGCCGCCCAGATGTCGTGCGGCTCCACCTGTCCTGGTCGGACCTGGCTCCGTATCTGATACCGGGACGTGTCCGCAGCGGCCAGTGCCCGGTCGCGGACGTCGAGGAGGCCCGACTCGCCGCCGACCGGCAACGCGCCGCGGCGGACGAGCTTCATGCCCGTGTACTGCTTCGGGTTGTGGGAGGCGGTGACCACCGCGCCGCCTTCGAGCCCGAGCGAGCCGACCGCGAAATAGACCATCTCCGTGCCGACGAGCCCGAGATCGAGGACGTCCGCGCCCGCGGCGGCGGCGCCGCGCATCAGCGCCTCCTGCATTCCCGCCGACGAGAGCCGCATGTCGCGGCCAACCGCGATCCGGCGCGGCTCGAACTGCTCGACGTAGGCACGGCCGATCGCCTCCGCGCCGGCTTCGTCGAGCTCGCCGGGATAGAGCCCGCGCACGTCGTACGCCTTGAAGACCTTTGGGTCCAACACCGCCGCGCGCGATCCTAGCCAGGGGACGTCGGCCACTACGATTGCACCATGGTGGAGCGGAAGCTTGCGACCGTGCTCTTTGTCGACCTCGTCGGGTCGACGGACCAGCTCGCGGACGTCGATCCGGAGGTCGTGCGGCGGCGGGTCGGGCGCTATTTCGACCAGGTCTCGCACTGCGTCACGACGCACGGCGGGACGGTGGAGAAGTTCGCCGGCGATGCCGTGATGGCCGCCTTCGGAGTGCCGCTCCAGCACGAGGACGACGCCGAGCGGGCCGTTCGTGCGGCACTCGTGACCCTCGATCGCGTCGGCGAGCTCGGCCTCGAGGTCCGCATCGGAATCGAGTCGGGCGAGGTCGTCGCCGACGAGTCGGAGTCGACGTTCGCCACGGGCGAGGCGGTCAACCTCGCAGCGCGCCTCGAGCAGCAGGCCGGGCCGAACGAGATCGTCATCGGCCCGACCGCGGCGCGGCTCGTCCGTGACCTCGTCGAGCTCGAGCCGCTCGAGCCGCTAAAGCTGCGCGGCTGGCGCGAGCCGATCGCCGTCAGTCGGGTCGTCGGCGCTCTCGAGACGGGCCGTCCGATGCGCTCACTCCAGGCGCCGCTCGTCGGCCGCGACTCGGAGCTCGAGCTGCTCGAGAACACGTTCGCGCGCACGGTCCGCGACCGCCACGCGACCCTGGTCACGCTCTACGGGGACGTCGGCGTCGGCAAGAGCCGGCTCGCGCGGGAGTTCGTCGACGGGCTCGAGCGCGCGACCGTGCTCCGCGGCCGCTGCCTCCCGTATGGAGAAGGCGTGACGTACTGGTCGATCGCCGAGATGGTCAAGGCCTCGGCCGGAATCTCCGACGACGATCCGCTGGAGCGCGCGTAC
>DASXDE010000136.1:0-2190 GCA_036490825.1 Gaiellaceae bacterium | reverse complement strand
CTCCTACCGACTCCGGCGGATCGCGTCGATCAGATCCCACTTACCCATCCGCGACCGGCCGGGAATGTTCTGCTTCTTCGCGATCTCGTACAGCTGCTGCCGGTTGCGATCTTCCAACGCGTGACCGGCCTCGCCGCCGCGTCGGGCGCCCTTGCGCGCCTCCGCCTGCAGCCCCCGCCGGGTGCGCTCGGGCAGATGGGCGATCGTCCGCTTCGAACGCGCCGCCGACTGCGCCTTCTTCGAAGCACCTGACGGACCGGCGCTGCAAAAAGGCGCTGCTTCCAGCGCCTTCGCGATGGGCCGTGCAGGGATCGAACCTGCGACCTTGGGATTAAGAGTCCCCTGCTCTACCAGCTGAGCTAACGGCCCGAACGGCGCGCCATTGTAGCCTCGCCCCGATGAAGGTCCTCTCCGTCGTCGGGAACCGTCCGCAGTTCATCAAGTCCGGTCCCGTCAGCGCCGCGCTGCGCACGGCGGGCGTCGAGGAGGTCGGCCTCCACACCGGGCAGCACTGGGATCCGGAGCTCTCCGACGTCTTCTACGAGGAGCTCGGGTTGCCGGAGGCGCGCTACCGGCTCGATCTCCACACCGCCGACGCCGCCACGATGCGGCCGGCGATCGCCGCCGCGATCGCGCAGGAGCGGCCCGACTGGACGCTCGTCTTCGGCGACACGAACTCCACGCTCGCCGGCACCGAGGCGGCCGGCGACGCCGGGATCCCCGTCGCCCACGTCGAAGCCGGCCTCCGCAGCGGCGATCTGTCGATGCCGGAGGAGCACAACCGGATTGCCGTCGACGCCGCCGCGGCGCTCCTCCTCTGTCCCGACGAGCGCTCGCGCGAGACGCTGCTCGCGGAGGGCGTGCCCGGCCGGATCGAGGTGGTGGGCGACGTGATGGCGGACGCCTGCTTCGCCCTCGCTCCGATCGCGCGCGAGCGATCGACCGTCCTCAGGCGCCACGAGCTCGAGCCCGGCGCGTACGTCGTCGCGACGATCCACCGGGCCGCGAACGTCCAGCCCGAGCGGCTGGCACGGATCGTGGACGGGCTCGGCCGCGTCGACGAGCGTGTGCTCTTCCCCGCCCACCCGCGCACGCGCGCCGCGCTCGGCGACTCCGAGCTGCGGCCGAACGTCGAGGTGATCTCGCCGCTCGGCTACCTCGACATGGCGGCGCTCGTCTCGCAGGCCCGCGTGCTCGTCACCGACTCGGGCGGCCTGCAGAAGGAGGCGTACTGGTACGGCGTCCCCTGCGTGACGGCCCGGCCGTCGACCGAGTGGGTGGACACCGTCGAGCTGGGCGCGAACGTCCTCGTCGACGACGACCCGCAGCAGCTCGCGGCAGCGGTCGCGTCGGCGCGGATGCCCGACGAGCGGCCGCCGCTCTACGGAGACGGACACGCCGCCGAACGGGTCGCAGCTAGCCTTGCGCCGCATGGCTGAGGGCGCCAACTACGACGTCGCGGTCGTCGGCGCCGGCTATGTCGGTGTGCCTCTCGCGGCCACGTTCGCGGAGGCCGGTTGCCGTGTTCTCGTCGTCGACGTGGTCGAGGACGTCGTCGCCGCGCTGAACCGCGGCGAGTCCCACATCGGCGACGTCCCGAGCGAACGGCTGGCGCCCCTCGTCGAGCAAGACCTCGTCCACGCGACGACGAGCTACGAGGAGCTGCCGGGCGCGGAGGCCGTGCTCGTCGCGCTGCCGACGCCGCTCTCCCGGCAGCGCGAGCCGGATCTCTCGATCGTGGAGGGGGCCACGCGCCGCCTCGCCGAGGTGCTGCGCGAAGGCCAGCTCGTCGTGCTTGAGTCGACGACGTGGCCGGGCACGACGCGCGAGGTGCTGCAGCCAATTCTCGAGGCGGGAAGCGGCCTGAAGGCCGGGGACGGCTTCTTCCTCGCCATGTCGCCGGAGCGGGTCGACCCGGGCCGCGAGGACTGGACGGCGAAGACGACGCCGAAGGTGCTCGGCGGCATCACCCCCGAGTGCACGCGGCGGGCCGCCGCCCTCTACCGGCGGGCGGTCGACACGGTGCACGAGCTCTCGAGCCCCGAGGCCGCCGAGCTGACCAAGCTGCTCGAGAACATCTTCCGCTCCGTCAACATCGCGCTCGTCAACGAGCTGGCGATCCTCTGCGACCGGATGGGGATCGACATCTGGGAGGTCGTGGACGCCGCCGCCACCAAGCCGTTCGGGTAC
>DASXDE010000135.1:0-11059 GCA_036490825.1 Gaiellaceae bacterium | reverse complement strand
CGGCAGATGTCGCCCGAGGTCGTGCTCGAGCGCGGCGACGTGCTGGTCGTCGATCCGCACCTCCCGGACTCCGATCGGCACCAGGTGTTCGTGCTCGGGGACGGGCTCGTGTCCGAGATCCGCGCCTATCCGGACCGCGCGGCGGCTCTCGCGGCGGTGGAGGGCAGGCCCTGGTGATCAGGCTCGGCCGCATCAGCTACGTGAACATGGCGCCGGTCTTCTACCGGGTCGACGCCGAGGTCGACGAGGTGCAGGGCGTCCCGACCGAGCTGAACCGGATGCTCGTCGCGGGGGAGCTCGACACGGCGCCGATCTCCTCGATCGCGTACGCGCAGGACGCGGACAAGCTGCGGCTGCTGCCGCGCCTCTGCGTCGCCTCGGAGGGCGCCGTGGACTCGATCCAGCTCGTCTCGAGGAAGCCGCTCGAACAGGTGCGCACAGTCGCCGTCACGCCGGAGTCCGCCACCTCGGTCGCGCTGATCAGGGTCCTCCTGCCCGAGGCGGAGCAGGCGCCGCTCGACGCGTACGAGTCGGGCGAGGCCGAGGCCAAGCTCCTGATCGGCGACGCTGCGCTCCGCTCCGCCTTCGAGGACCCGACGCCGCACCACGACCTCGGGCGGCTCTGGCTCGAGCGCACCGGGTTGCCCATGGTGTTCGCGGTCTGGGCCTGCCCGGAGCCGCTCGCCGAAGGGCTCGCGGAGCTCGAGGACGCGCTCGTCTCCTCCGTGCGGCTCGCCCGGGCCGAGCCCGAGCAGCTCGCGTTCGAGGCGGCCGAGCGCTACGGCTATCCGGCCGGCTTCCTGGCGCGCTACTTCGAGAAGCTTCGGTATCGCTTCGGCCCGCGCGAGCGCGCCGGCCTGTACACGTTCCTCGAGCTCGCGCGCGACGCCGGCCTGCTCGAGACGGTGCCGGAGCTCCGCTTCGTCCAGACGAAGGCAGGGGCCGCGGTCGCATGAGCGTCGCCGCCGAGCGCACGTCCGTTGCCGAGATCCTCGAGAGGGCCACCTCGGGCGAGCGGATCTCGGACGAGGACGCCGTCGAGCTGCTCCGCTCCCGCGACCTCGTCGCCGTCGGGCGTGCCGCGAACGAGGTCCGCAACCGGCTCCACGACCCGGAGCGCGTCACGTTCATCATCGACCGGAACCTCAACTACACGAACGTCTGCGTCACGGACTGCGACTTCTGCGCCTTCTACCGCCGGCCCGGCGACCAGCGCGAGGGCTACCTCCTGCCGAAGCCGGTCATCTTCAAGAAGATCGAGGAGACACTCGCGCTCGGCGGCACCGGCCTGCTCATGCAGGGCGGCCACCATCCCGACCTCGGCGTGGACTACTACGAGGACCTCTTCTCCTCGATCAAGGCGCGCTACCCGGTCCACCTGCACGCGCTCTCCCCCTCCGAGATCGTGCACGCGGCGCGCCGCTCGAAGCTGACCGTGCCGGAGACGCTCGCCCGGCTCCGCGACGCCGGTCTCGACTCGATCCCCGGCGGCGGCGCCGAGATCCTCGTCGACCGCGTGCGCGAGATCATCGCGCCGAAGAAGGTCAAGACGAAGGAGTGGCTCGGCGTGATGCGCGAGGCGCACCGGCTCGGCATCTCGACCACGGCGACGATGATGTACGGCCACGTCGAGACGCTCGAGGAGCGGGTCGAGCACTTCCGCCGGATCCGCGAGCTGCAGGACGAGACGGGCGGCTTCCGCGCCTTCTTCTCGTGGACGTTCCAGGACGACGGCAACCGGCTCGTCACGCTCGTGCCGGTCGAGGCGCGGCCGACCTCGTTCGACTACCTGCTCACGCAGGCCGTCTCGCGGATCTACCTCGACAACCTGCCGCACATCGGCTCGTCGTGGGTGACGCAGGGCAAGAAGATCGGCCAGGTCGCGCTCGGCTTCGGCGCCGACGACCTCGGCTCGGTGATGATCGAGGAGAACGTCGTCTCGGCCGCGGGAACCACGCACCGCACGAGCGCCGAGGAGCTCGTCCACCTGATCCGCTCGCTCGGCAAGGTCGCCGTGCAGCGCGACACGCTGTACCGCCCCGTCAAGGTCTGGACGTAGCTCGCGAAGCTGGCGCTTCGCTCGCTGAGAGAAGGCACCCGGCAACGAGCTACCCTGGCCCGCGGGTCGTGCTGGTGCTGCGCAAGCCTCTCATCGTCGTCGCGCTCGCGGCGCTCCTCGGGTCCGCGTTCGCCTCGGCGGCGAGCGGCTCGCAGCGGCGCTCGAGCCAGGAGTCGGTCTCGACCTCGACGCTCATGCCCGGCGTGACCTACACGCGCGAGGTCGACTTCACCTCCCGCGGCCCGATCGTTCTCGACGTCGTCACGATGCCGAAGCCGGACGGCGCGATCTTCTCGCTCGCCCCGGCGCTCTCGAACGACACCCTGCGCGCGACGGAGAAGCTGACGCAGCTCGAGAGCCGGGTCGCCGGCGGAGCGACGACCGTCGCGATCGACGGGGACTACTTCAACCGCACGACCGGTGCGCCGAACGGCATCCTGATCCAGAACGGGGTGCTCGAGAGCGCGCCGGCGGCCGGCCGCTCCAGCCTCGGCATCGGCGCCGACGGGACGCTCACAGCCGGGCGCGTGTCCCTCGCCGGCGCCTGGCAGGGAAACGGCCAGCGCCGGCCGCTCTCGCTGAACACGCCGGCCGGGAAGGGGAAGTTCACGCTCTACACGCCGGCGTACGGTACGGCGACGCCGAACGAGTCGGGAGTCGTCGAGGCGGTCCTCAGCTCGCTTCCATCCGCGCGGGCGGGGGTGGCGCTCGACGGCACGGTGACGCAGGTCGCGAGCGGCGGGCCGACGCGGATCCCGCCCGGCGGCGCCGTCCTCGTCGCGCGCGGCGCGCAGTCGGCCGCGCAACTCACGGCGGAGGCGCCGGCCGGACAGCAGATCGAGGCCCGGCTGTCCCTCTCTCCGGACTGGAGCGGGCTCGCGAGCGCGATGGGCGGCGGGCCGCTGCTCGTCAAGGACGGTAAGCCCGTCTTTCACGCGAACGAGTCGTTCGACCCGCGTCAGCTGAACAGCCGCCAGCCGCGCACCGGGATCGGCCAGCTCCCCGACGGGCGCATCGTCCTCGTCGCCGTGGAGGGGACGAATCCCGCCTACAGCATCGGCATGTCGAGCTACGAGCTCGCGGTGGAGCTCTCCCGGCTCGGCGCCACGACCGCCTTCGGGCTGGGCGCCGGCGCCGCGGCGGGCATCGCGTTCGACGGGAAGCTGCTCACGCGGCCCTCGACCGGCTTCGAGGCGAGGCTGTCCGATGCGCTCGTCCTCTCCTACTCCGGTGTGTACGCCGCGCCGCCGGCGACGCCGGTGCTCTCGCCGAACGGGGACGGCTTCGGCGACAGCCAGACGCTCTCCTATCGCCTCGCCCGCCCCTCGAACGTCGTCGCGATCCTCTCGGGCCCGGGGGGCACGAAGATCACGCTCGCGAACGGCGCCCAGCCACCCGGCCAGTACACGGTCCCGTGGAGCGGCAGCGGCGCGCCCGAAGGCGCCTGGACGTTCGACGTCACGGCCACCGACGACCGCGGCGTCACGACGAGCGCCCGGAGGACGTTCTCGCTCGACGACACGCTCTCGTCGCTCGCCGTCACGACCGGCAGCCGCGGGCTGCCCACGGCGGCGTTCCAGTTGAGCCGCGCGGCGACCGTCGTGCTGCGGATCGAGCGCGCCAACGGGGTGCCGGTGGCGACCCTCCGTCTGGGCTCGCTCGCGGCGGGGCCGCAGCACGCTACCTGGCGCGGCCTGATCGGAAAGAGCAGGGCGCCGGGCGGTCGCTACAGGGTCGATGTCGTGGCGACGAGCTCCGTCGGCACGAGCTCGCTCGCGACTCTTTTCTCATTTCGCCCTCACTAGACTCGCGAGCGTGCTCCTCGCGAGCGTCTCCTCGAGCTTCACGTCCGCGGTGGCGAATCACGGCGTCTACGCCGTCTTCGGCCTGATGGCGATCGACGCCGTGTTTCCGGCGTTTTCGGAGCTCGTGATGCTCTACGCGGGGGCGGTGGCGGCCGGGGTCTTCCCGGGTCACGGGGTGACGCTGTTCGGCTCGCGGATCGGCTTCGGCGCGGGCGCGCTCGTGGTGCTCGCCCTGGCAGGCACGCTCGGGTATCTCGCCGGCGCCCTCGTCGGCTGGGCGATCGGCTCCTACGGCGGCAGGCCCCTGCTCGAGCGACGCGGCCGCTTGTTCCACCTCTCGCCACAGCGTCTCGACCGCGCCGAGGCGTGGTTCGGACGCTGGGGGAATCTCGGGGTCCTCGTCGGCCGGCTCACGCCGGTCGTCCGCTCCTTCGTCTCGATCCCGGCGGGGATCTTCGAGATGCGGCTCGCGCCCTACACGCTGCTGACGCTCGTCGGCTCCGCCGTGTGGGCGTTCGCCTTCGCAGGCGCCGGCTACGGCCTCGGCGCAAGCTATCGCGGCTTCGACCGCGGGTTCCACTACGCCGAATACGCGGTCGTCGCAGGCGTCCTGCTGCTGCTGGCGTATTTCGTCTACCGGAGGATGGCCGCAGCTAGAGTTGCCGCGCGTGCAGACGATTCCACTCGTTGACGTACGAGCCGAATACGAGCCGCTGATCCCGCGGCTCGAGGCGGCCTTCCGGGAGGTGCTCGACGGCAAGGGCTTCATCCGCGGCCCGCACTTCTGGGCGTTCCAGGAGGAGGCCGCCGCCCACCTCGGCGTGCAGCGGACGATCGGCGTCGCGAACGGCACCGACGCGATCGTGCTCGCGCTCGACGCGCTCGGCGTCGGGCCCGGCGACGAGGTGATCTGCCCCGCGTTCACCTTCTACGCGACCGCGGAGTCGGTCGTGCGCCGGGGCGCCACGCCCGTCTTCGCGGAGATCGACCCGGTCACGCTCAACCTCGACCTCGACGACGCCGCCGCGAGGATCACGGATCGCACCCGGGCCATCCTCCCGGTCCACCTCTTCGGCCGGCTGCTCGATGTGCGGCCGCTGCTCGAGCTGGGGGTGCCCGTGCTCGAGGACGCCGCGCAGGCCTTCGGCGCGCCCGGCGTCGCCCAGCAGGGGGCGATCTCGACCTTCAGCTTCTACCCCACCAAGAACCTCTTCTGTCTCGGCGACGGCGGGCTCGTCGCGACGAACGACGAGGAGCTCGCGGAGCGCGTCCAGCTCCTCGCCTTCCACGGCTCGCGCGACAAGTCGGCGTTTGAGCTCGTGGGCTACAACTCGCGGCTAGACGAGCTGCAGGCGGCGTTCCTGCGCGTCTTCCTGCCCGAGCTGGCGGGCTGGAACGAGGCGCGCCGCGCCGCGGCCGCGCGCTACGCCGAGCTCGGGCTCGGCGAGCTCGTGGAGCTGCCGCCGGACGACCCCGGCCACGTCTATCACCTCTTCGTCTGCCGCTCGCGCGAGCGCGACGCGATCCGCTCCGCGCTGGCCGAGGCGGGCATCGCCTCGGCGACCTACTACACGACGCCGCTCCACCTCCAGCCGTCGCTGCGCTATCTCGGCTACGAGCCGGGCTCGCTGCCGGCGACCGAGCAGGCGGGCCTGGAGAACTTCTCGCTGCCGCTCTGGCCGGGAATCCCGCCGGAGGCCCAGGAGCGGGTCGTCGACGTGGTGCGTTCGGCCGTTGGCGTGACGAGTCGAGTCTGATGCGCAGCCTCTTCTCGCTGCACCGGATCTGGCAGCTTCTCGTCGACGCGGCGATCGTCGCGGCGTCGTGGTGGCTCGCGTTCGAGCTCCGCTTCGACCACGGGCTCCCGATCTACTACCAGACGCTGTTCACGCGGACGATCCTGCTTGTCGTCGGGATCAAGCTGATCGTCTTCATCGCCTTCGGCTTCTACAACCGCTGGTGGCGCTACGTCTCGATCCGCGACATGTGGGCGACGGCGCGCGGTGTGGTGGTGGCCTGCCTGATCGCGGACGTGACGGTCTACCTCGTCTCGCCGGTGCACGGCGTCCGCCTGCCGCGCTCCATCGCCGCCACCGACCTGCTCCTCACGCTCGCGCTCGTCACGGGCTCGCGCCTCCTCGCGCGCACCGTGATCGAGCGGCCCGGCCTGACGATGGTCGCGCGGGGCAAGGAGGTCGTCGTGGTGGGGGCCGGGGACGCCGGGCGCCTGATCGTGCAGGAGATGCAGCGGTCCCGGATGCTCAACTACACGCCGATCGGGTTCATCGACGACGATCCGCGCAAGCGGCACACCCGGATCCTCGGGGTGCGCGTCCTCGGCACGATCGACGAGCTGCCGCGGGTCCTGCGGGAGCACCGGCCGGACGAGGTGCTGATCGCGATGCCCTCCGTCTCCGGCGAGGTGCGCCGGCGGATCATCGAGCCGGCGCAGCAGCTGCGCATCGTGGTCAAGACGCTGCCCGGCCTCTACGAGCTCATCGCCGGGGACCTCGGGCTCGCCGGCCAGATCCGCCCTGTGCAGGTGGAAGACGTGCTCGGGCGAGAGCAGGTGGAGGTCGACTTCAGCGAGGTCGCCGGCTATCTCGAGGGGCACACGGTGCTGGTGACGGGCGCCGGCGGGTCGATCGGCTCGGAGCTCTGCCGCCAGATCGCGCGGGTCCGCCCGTCGCGGCTGATCCTGGTCGACAATGCCGAGGGGCCGCTCTTCGAGATCGAGCGGGAGCTGGTCAGCGAGCGCGACTTCACCGCCGCGCTGACGAAGCTGATCGACGTCAAGGACCGGAAGGCGCTGCGGCGCGAGGTGTTCGAGAAGTACCAGCCCACCGTCGTCTTCCACGCGGCCGCGTACAAGCACGTCGCGATGCTGGAGACGCACCCCCTCGAGTCGGTGCGCAACAACGTGGTGGGCACGCGGGTCCTCGTCGAGCTCGCGGCCGAGTTCGGGGTCGAGCGGTTCGTCTTCGTCTCGACCGACAAGGCCGTGAACCCGAAGACGGTGATGGGCCAGTCGAAGGCGCTCTGCGAGTGGGTGGTGGAGTCGTTCGGCCACCGGCGGGACGTCGCGACGCGCTTCGTCGCCGTGCGCTTCGGCAACGTCCTCAACTCGTCCGGGAGCGTGATCCCGATCTTCCGCAAGCAGATCGAGCGCGGCGGCCCGGTGACGGTGACCCATCCGGAGATGACGCGCTACTTCATGACGATTCCGGAGGCCGTCTCGCTCGTCGTGCAGGCGGGCGCGATCGGCGGCCGCGGCCAGGTGTTCGTGCTCGACATGGGCGACCCCGTGCGGATCATCGATCTGGCGCAGAACATGATCCGCCTCTCGGGCAAGGAGCCGCGCCTTCCCGACGACCCCGCGACCTCGTCGCGGGACGTG
Organism: Gaiellaceae bacterium; assembly: GCA_036490825.1. Taxonomy (GTDB): domain Bacteria; phylum Actinomycetota; class Thermoleophilia; order Gaiellales; family Gaiellaceae; genus Palsa-739. Next base: position 3,798 of record DASXDE010000135.1, on the reverse strand, counting down.
CGGATCGTGTTCACGGGCTCCAAGCCCGGCGAGAAGAGGCACGAGGAGCTCTGGAGCAAGGACGAGTCGGTCGGCGCGACGACGCACCCCAAGATCCTGCGCCTCAGCCGGCCGCCGGTCGATCCGGACTGGCTCTCGGAGCAGCTCGCCGAGTTGGAACGGCTCGCCGACGAGGGAGACACGCTCGAGGTCGTCGGGAAGCTCCGCAACGTCGTGCGGGAGCCGAAGCGCCTCGGCCCGCCGGTGCCGGCGGAAAGCAGCGTCGAGCCCGCAGCCGTCGACGACCTGTTGTCGCCACCGCGGTTCAAGGTCGACGCCGCGGACTGAGCTCAGGCTGAGCTCCCAACGCAATGAAGCACGGGCCGCCGGGACGCGCTGGGCGGCGCGCTGCCGCGCGCTCCCTGCGTCCTTGCATCGCACTCGCCCATCGCGCCCAGTCAGCGCGTGGTCACTCCGTTAGGAGCTCTAAGCCGCGCGCGGGGAGCGGCGAGGGTTGCTCGAAGAGCGGGCAGGTCTCCAGCGTGGGGCAGCAACAGTCGGCGGCCTGCTCGAGCCACTCCCGTACGAGCTCGGCGCGTGCGATCGCCTCGCGCAAGACGGGGAGCCGCCGCTCGGCGACCTGTCGCAGCTGCTCGACGGCCCGCCCGTCATCGGCTGACGCCCGCAGCAGGAGCCGGATGTCGTCGAGGGTGAGGCCCGCCCGCTGGGCCGTGTCGATCACGGCCAGGCCCCGCACGACCTCGGCCGAGTAGCGGCGCCGGCCGCTGACGCGCACAGGCTCCGGCAGCAGGCCGATCGACTCGTAATAGCGGATCGCGGACGGAGCCTTACCGCTGATCCGCGCGACCTCGCCGATTCCGAGCAGCCCACTTGACATCAAGCCAACTTTAACTTGCACGATGGAGCTGTCCGCGATCCCAGGAGGGAGAATCCATGGAGCTGTCCGAGCTCGTCGCGTGCACGCTGACGCAGACCGACCTGAAGACCCAGCGCGAACGGTGGCTCGCCCTCGGCGAGAACTTCGGCCTCAGCCGGGAGGAGACCGCCGACGGCCTGCGCCTCGGCTTCCGCTACCACCCGCAGATCCAGGAGGAGCTCGAGGCGCTCGTCGCCGTCGAGAACGAGTGCTGCAGCTGGGCCGCCTGGAGCATCGAGCGCGAGGGGGACTCGCTCGTGATGGCCGCGCGCTCCCACGGCACGGGAGTGACGACGCTGCACGGGATGTTCACGCAGCTCTGAGCCTTCCGTGACGCTGGTCGGCCGGTGGCGCCGTTAGCGTGCGCGCCCTGGACGAGGACAGGATCTTCGACGGGCTCAACCCCGAGCAGCGCGCCGCCGTGGAGGCGACGCGCGGGCCGTTGTGCATCCTCGCCGGGGCGGGGACCGGCAAGACGACCACGATCACGCGCCGGATCGCCTGGCAGGTTGCGAGCGGCGCCTTCCCACCGCAGCACATCGTGGCGGTGACGTTCACCGACAAGGCGGCCGGGGAGCTCCGCGCGCGGCTGCGCGCGCTCGGCGTCGAAGGCGTCCGCGCCTCGACCTTCCACTCGGCCGCGCTGGCGTTGCTTCGCCACTTCGAAGGGGATCCCGGCCGGATCCTCGCCTCGAAGGCGCCGCTTCTGCGCCGGATCGGCAACACGCTCCCGGGCGCGTTCCGCTTCAGGCCCGCCGGCGATCTCGCGACCGAGGTCGAGTGGGCGAAGAACCGCCGCCTCACCCCCGAGACGTACTACGACGGCCTCGGGGACCACGAGCCGCCGATCCCACCGGACCTCTCGCGCCGCGTCTTCCGCGAGTACGAGCGGCGGAAGGAGGCGGAGGGACAGATCGACTTCGAGGACCTGCTCGAGCGGACGGTGCGCCGGCTCGAGGAGGACGAGGAGGCGCGCGCGACGGTGCACGAGCGCTGGCGCGCCTTCACCGTCGACGAGTACCAGGACGTCAACCTCCTCCAGCAGTCGCTGCTCGATCTCTGGCTCGGCGAGCGGGACGAGCTCTGCGCGGTCGGGGACGACTACCAGGCGATCTACGGCTTCACGGGCGCCAGCGCGCGGTGGCTGCTCGCGTTGCCGGAGCGGTTCCCGCACGCGCGCGTGGTGCGGCTCGAGCGCAACTACCGCTCGACGGCGCAGGTGCTCGAGCTGGCAAACCGCCTCGTGCCGCGGCTCGGCGGATCGGCGAAGACGCTCGCGCCGACGCTCCGCGACGGCCCCGAGCCGGTCGTCGGCCCGGGTCTGGACGTCGTCGCGCACGTGCGAGAGCTCCACGCCGGCGGGCTCCCGCTCGAGGAGATGGCGGTGCTGGTGCGCACCAACGCGCGCACGAGCGAGTTCGAGGAGGCGTTCCACGAGGCGGCGATCCCCTTCCAGGGCGCCTCGCTGCTCGCGCGCGACGCGGCTCGGCAGCTGTTGAAGGCGCTGCGCGGCCGGCGCGGGCCGGCGGCCGAGATCGTGCGCGAGCTCGCCGTCCGTCAGGGGCTGCTCGAGGAGGTGCCCGACAAGCTCGGCGAGCGCGAGCAGACACGGCAGGCCGACCTGGCGCGGCTCGTGCGACTCGCCGCGGAGTTCGCCGGCGACGTGGAGGGGTACGTCGCGCTCTTGCGGGAGCGCTTCGGCGAGAGCGCGGGCCGCGGCGTCCACCTGCTGACGCTGCACCGGGCGAAGGGCCTCGAGTGGGAGGCCGTCTTCCTGCCGCGCGTCGAGCAAGGCGAGCTGCCGGTGCGCCGCGGCGACGTCGACGAGGAGCGGCGCCTCTTCTACGTGGGGATGACACGGGCCAGGCGGCACCTGCTTGTGACCTGGGAGGGGCGGCCGAGCCGCTTCCTCGACGAGCTCGGCGTCCGTGCGGCGGCGCCGCCGCTCGCGAAACGGGAGCGGCCGGTGCTCGAGCAGACGCCGGCGGTGCAGGCGCTGCGGGAATGGCGGCTCGCGCGAGCGCGCGCGGACGAGGTGCCGGCGTACGTCGTCTTCAGCGACCGCACGCTCGCGGAGCTGGCTTCGCGGACGCCGCGCACCATCGCCGAGCTCGCCGCGGTACCGGGGATCGGGCCGGCGAAGCTCGAGCGCTACGGCGCCGAGCTGCTCTCACGGCTGGCAGAGCTCGCTGCCTGAGCTTTCGCGCCTTACGCGCAGCACGTGGCGAAGCGTGTGGCGTTTCTTCGACCGGCGCGGATTGTCGAAACAGCCGTGGGGACCGGCATCGTCACACGAGCCGTCCACGAGGCGGTTCTGCGGGCGAGTGGCCATCGCGGCGAAGCAGCCGTTTCCGGATTGCCCGAAGCTGGCGATCTGCGCGGCTGCCGAGCCTTCCTCGTCCGTGTTCGTCGGCATTGCGCCGCCTCAGCGCGGGCACCAGCACGTTGGTGTGGATGCCGACCAGGCCCTCGGGTGCCTGACGGCCCATCGCATCGGTGACGCCGGCGCCCACGTCACCGCCCTGGGCGACGTAGCGGGTGTAGCCGAGTCGGCGCATCGGCTCGGCCCACGCGCGAGACCGGACCCCGAGCCGATGAGTTATGGGTCGCCGAGCGGTCTATCCCCAGAGCCACGTCTATGTGCGGCTGAAGGGTCGCCAGAGGGGAGTCATGCGATGCCGAGGTACCTGATCTCGTTCGATGCCCACGCGATGGACCACATCCCCGAGGAGGACATGCCAGCGGTGGCCGACGCTGCGCACGCGGTGGTCCAGGAGGCAATGGACGCCGGTGTGTGGGTTTTCGGCGGCGGGCTGTCGGCGCAGGCGACGATGGTGGCCACCGATGGCACGGTCACCGACGGCCCGTTGAGCAAGGCGTAC
>DASXDE010000134.1:0-1886 GCA_036490825.1 Gaiellaceae bacterium | reverse complement strand
GCGTAAGCATGCCTCGATCGCCTCGACAGCGTCCGCCGGCGTGAGGAGCTCCGCCACGTCCTGCTCTGTGAGATACAGCGGCACTTGGGGATTCTCGCCGCCAGACACGGAAAAGTGCGCCCGGCATGATTCGAACATGCGACCTCTGCCTCCGCAGGGCAGCGCTCTATCCCCTGAGCTACGGGCGCTCGGGAGAGCCAGTGTAGCGAGGCTCTAGCTGCGGCCCAGCAACCGGGACAGGAGCCCCGGGCGCGGCGGCGGCCCCGGCAGATCCGCCGCGGCGACACATTCGAGGTGTGCGTGCCGCCGGCGGGTCGTGTCGCCCTCCGGCGCGATCATGACGTGGTCACTCATCGCATGGAGGTGGTAGCCGCAGAGCGGGCAGGTGTACGTGGCCGGCTTGAGGCTGCGGACCGGACGGATCGAGTACCAGTCAGCCGGCTCGAGCCGCGAGCGCGAGCGGCGCGTCATCCGGCACCTCCGTCCGCACGTACGCGAGCGCGACGACCGTGCCGTCCTCGCGCCGCGCGGCGCTCGTGACGCGCCCGACCTCCCGCCCTTCGTGCAGCAACGGCGCGTCCTGGTCCGGCAGCTCGTCCAGCTCGAGAACTCGGAGCCCGCGGTTCGGGTGCCCGCGGAAGTGAAGACGCGCCACCGGCTCCTGCCCCGGGTAACAGCCCTTGGAGAAGGAGACGTGCGTCGCGTCGAGGCCCGCCTCCGCGGGCAGGATCCGGTCGTCGAGCTCGCGCTCCCAGCGAGGCACGCCGTCCTCGATCCGGCGCAGCTCGAGCTCTTCCTCGCCGAGTGTCGGCTCGAGCCCGGCGTCGACCGCCTCGCGCGCGCCCGGCCAGTCGGTCGCGAAGCCGGCGGAGCCGCCGAAGACGAGCACCGAGTCGTGCCCCTCCGGCTCGATCTCGCACCGTGCGCGCAGGCGCATCCGCGTGAGCTGCGTGCGCACGACCTCGCCGAGGCCCGGCTCGGTGAGGAGGAGGAAGTCGTCGTCGGCGCGCCGCAGGACGACGAGCGGGGCGATCACGCGCGCCTTCGCGGTGAGAAGCAGCGCAGGGCACGCGTCGCCGGACCGTAACGACTCGACGTCGTTCGAGACCATTCGCTGCAGGTAGTCCGCCGCGTCGGGCCCCTCGACACGGACGAACTCCCGCTCTCTCGTAGCCACCTCCACCCGATCTAGTGTAGGAACCCATGCCGCTCTTCCGTTCCAAGGCCGAGAACAAGGTCCGCGCCGCAGGCTACGACCCCGCCCGCCTGCCGCCGGGCCAATACCTGACCGAGAAGTGGCCCGTCCTCCACGCCGGCGACGTGGCGCACGTCGACCTCGCGACCTGGCGCCTCCGGCTCTTCGGCGAGGTCGAGGAGGAAGTCACCCTCGACTACGAGCAGCTACGGGCCCTGCCTGCGGCGGAGATCACGACCGACATCCACTGCGTCACGCGCTGGAGCCGCTTCGACGCCGGCTTCCGCGGCGTCCACTGGCGCGAGCTCGCCAAGCTCTGCCGGCCGAAGCCGTCGGCGCGCTTCGCGATCGCGCACGCCGAGGCCGGCTACACCGAGAACCTCCCGCTCGCCGCGCTCGACGAGGAGAACGCGCTCGTCGCGTACGAGGCGGACGGCGAGCCGCTGACGGCCGAGCACGGCGGCCCCGTGCGGCTCGTCGTCCCGTCGCGCTACTTCTGGAAGAGCGCGAAGTGGCTGAACGGGCTCGAGCTCGTCCCCTCCGACCGACCCGGCTTCTGGGAGCGCTACGGCTACCACAACGACGCGGACCCCTGGCAGGAGGAGCGGTACGGGTTCTGACCAGGCGGATCGACTTTGGTTCGACGTCCACATGGCAACGCCGTCATCCATGTCGGGTATGCACCCTCCCC
>DASXDE010000133.1:0-4020 GCA_036490825.1 Gaiellaceae bacterium | reverse complement strand
CGTCGCGCTGCCGAGGCGGAGCGTGAGCGTGAGGCTGCGGAGTTGGAGGCGCGTCGTGTTGCGGAGGCCGAGGAACAGGCACGTCGCGCTGCCGAGGCGGAGCGCGAGCGTGAGCGTGAGGCTGCCGAAGACGAGGCGCGCCGGGCCGCCCACGCTGAGCTCGAGCGAGAGTCTGCCGAGCAGGCTGAGGTGCGGGCCGCACGGGAGCCGCAACCCGTTCTCGTTTCTCGACCGGACCCGCCCAGGACCAACTCCGCGCCGGCAGTGGTAAACCGCGAATCGGAGTACGACCCTGGCGGCGTGGAGACGGCCCTGGAAGAGGAAGAGCCCGTGACGAACCAGGAGCTACCGATCTATCGCTGGTTCGCCAGGACTTAGCCACGGCGAACCGTCCTCGTCAGGGGCGCGGGCCGTGCACGGCATCGAGTTCGAGTGACACGTCCTGACCCGCCGGGTCCGAGGAGACATCACCGTCAGTGGATGCCGTGCATTGTCCGTGCGTCTGCCTAGGGTTTCGCCACTTCCACGGAATCACAGCCTGGACCAAAGTCTGGTCCGGGCAGGACCTTTCTCAGCTCCGCGCGTAGGAGGGGAAGGTCGCCGAGGCGAGCATTGCGTCGACGCTCCTCTCGGCCTGCACGAGGTTCGGCCCGCGCAGGCACGCCGTGAGCTCGACGTAGCTCGAGTGGGGGACGAGCTGGATCAACACGTCGATCGTCCGGTCGGCGCCGACCTGGCGACACACTCCGGGCTTCGTGGTCGTGCGGGTGGCGGGATGGGCGTCGACCTTGATCCGTGCCCCGCCGCCGAGCGTGAAGCCCGGCAAGGCATAGGGGTATTGCCACATGACGAGGACGCCTCCGGGCCGAAGGCGCTTGAGCGGAAAGCCGCAGGCGGTCTCGTTTCCGTGCGTCGTGCACGGGGGCCCCACCGGCTGGGTGCTCACGTAGGCGAGCGGCTGGAAGTGGAGCGTGTCGGCGGGCAGGATCGCCTTGGATGCCGTCCACGCCGTCGGATAGCTGAAGCTGAGGCCCGGCGCCGAGTACTTCTGGAGCGGCGGATCCTTCGCCGCCGCCTGCGCGTCGCCCCCGCCGCCGCACGCGCTCATCGCCGAGACGAGCGCCACGATCGTTGCGGCGCACAGGAGGCGCCGCGGGGTCAGGCGGGCTTCCATACCCCTCCTGTGTAGCCTCGCGCGCGAGATTCCGACCGGCCCGAAGGACCAGACCGCGCCGCCGGATCGATTGGCCAGGTTTGCAGGCACTCCGTCACCGGACCGCGTGGGCGACGACTGACATGGCGAGCGTGAGGATCGTCACGGCGACGAAGATCACGCCGAGCTGCGCGACGCGCCCGACAAGGAACACACCTACGGATCGCACGAACGGCTCGCGCGGCGGGACGGCCCGGGCGACGGCGCGCGGCTGTGGCGCGGGCCAGAAAGGGGGCCCCAGGAGCGCGAGCGCTTGCGCGCGCAGCTCCGGCGTGAGGACGAGCACGAGCTCGGGCGAGAGGGGCTCGTCCGGTGTGAGCTGGGGGATGTTCATGCGCGAAACTCCTGACTTCGCCGTCTCGCGCGCGACTCCGCCCTGCGCGCCTATCTTCCCGTAGACGAAAGGTCGGCTGGGTCCAGCCGAAGGGGTCTCCCAGGAAGCGGCGTTTCGGCGTCAAGTAAGGGAGTGGTACTGCGGCTCCGAAGGCTGGCCTACGCCTGTGCGGTGGCGTCCGCCGGCGCGACGATTGCCATCGCGTTCGTCGCCCGGCTCGATTTCGCGTATCGCGCCCCGGCGCTCCACGTCGCTCTCGAGACGACCGCAGCGATTGCCGCCTCCGCCGCGGCCTTTCTCTTTCTCGGCCGCTACTGGCGGACGGGCTTCCTCGACGAGCTCATCCTCTCGGCCGGGCTGGCTCTGCTCGCGCTCTCGAACTTCTCCTTCGCCGCCCTGCCCGCCGTGTTCGACCTGCGGACGAGCCGCGCCTCCGTCTGGAGCATGCTCTTCACCGGCGCGCTGGCGGCGGTGCTCATCTGCATCGCCGCGCTCCTCCCGCGGCGAAGGCTCATCGCCGGCCGCCGCTGGCTGCTGACGGTCTTCGGCGCCACGCTCACGCTCGCGATTGCCGGCACCGTGCCGATGTTCCTGTATCACGGCCTCCTGCCGCACGGCATCACCGCGTCGGTTCCCGACGGCGGCGCGCGTCCGAGCCTCGTCGGCACGTCGCAACTCGCCCTGGCGTTGCTCTATCTCTTGGCGGCGCTCGGCTTCACGCGGCGTCATCGCTTCACCGAGGACGAGCTGAGTGGCTGGCTCGCGATTGCGTGCATCCTCTCAGGGGCGAGCCGCGTCAACTACTTCTTCCATCCGTCGCTCTACTCGAACTGGGTCTACACGGGCGACGTGTTCCGGCTCGGCTTCTACCTCGCCCTGCTGATCGGAGCGGCTCGCGAGATCGCGTCCTACTGGACCAGCGTCGTCGCAGTGGCGTCGCTGGAGGAGCGGCGACGGCTCGCCCGCGACGTGCACGACGGGCTTGCCCAGGAGATCGCGTTCGTCGGCCGGAATGCGCGGCTGCTTCGAGAGCAGGGTGCGGAGCCCCAGCTCGTCGAGCGGATCCTTCGCGGCGTCGACCGGGCGCAGGAGGAGTCGCGGCGGCTGATCGGCGCGCTCGCGGCCAAGCCCGACGAGCCGCTGGAGCGGGCGCTCGCCGAGGCGGCGCAGGACGCGGCTCGGCGGTACGGCGCGGCCGTCGACATGGAGCTGGCGAGCGGCATCGCGCTGTCGCCGCAGGAGAGGGAGGCCGTCGTGCGCATCGCGTCCGAAGCCGTGGCGAACGCGGCACGTCACAGCGGCGCCGAGGTGCTTCGGCTCTACCTCGAGCGCGTCGAGGCGGGAATGCGGCTCCAGGTCGTCGACGACGGAGCCGGCTTCGACACCAAGCAGCCCCGGCGCGGCTTCGGCCTGGTCACGATGAAGGATCGCGCAGAGGCGCTGGGAGGGAAGCTGCACATCGACTCGCACCGCGGCGCGGGCACCAAAGTGGAGCTCGAGCTGTGACGTTCGTCGCCCACGCCGTCGCCCGCGAGCGGCCGCTCCGCGTCCTCATCGCAGACGACCACGCGCCGACCCGCGACGACGTGCGGCGGGCTCTCGGCGAGGGCGGCATGGACGTCTGCGCGGAGGCGGCCGACGCCGCTCACGCGGTGCAGCTGGCGCTCGAGACGAGACCTGACATCTGCCTCCTCGACATCCGCATGCCGGGTGGCGGAGTGGCGGCCGCGTGGGAGATCGCGGCGCGCTTGCCCACGACGAAGATCGTGATGCTCACGGTCTCGGACGACGACGCGAGTCTTTTCGCCGCGCTCCGCGCCGGAGCCGTCGGCTTCCTCGTCAAGGACGTCGACCTTCGCATCCTGCCGCGCGCGCTCCGCGATGCGGCCGAAGGGAGAGCTGCGATCCCGCGCGGACTCGTGGCTCGCATGGTGAAGCAGTTCCACGGAACCGATCCCCGCTTCCGCACCACCGCACTCGCCGGCGAGCTGGGGCCGCGGCTCACGAGCCGCGAGTGGGACGTCCTCGTCGGACTCGCCGATGGGTTGTCGACGCGCGAGATCGCGCGCCGGCTGCAGCTGAGGCCGAGCGGCATCCGCGCTCACATCTCCGCCATCGTGCGCAAGCTCGGAGTCGAGGACCGCGACGAGGCGATCGCGTTCTTCCGCGAGACCTCGAGAAGCTGAAAAGGCACTGACTCGCCGAAGAGCGCTGCGAAGCACCAGCGCCCGCGTGCCTCTCCATCTCTTGTAGCCCGTCGCGTTTAGCGCGAGGCTCATGGTTGTCCACAGAAGGCTGTGGACGGCGGCTGGGTCGAGCGGTGCGGCGGCTCGCTGCCTGGCAGGGGGGAGGAGAGGTGCAAAATCGCATGGCAAGAAAAGTGATCGGGCCCACAGGAAGCCGGCGCAGGCGCTGGCTACTCCTGTTGAGCCTGGGTGTGGCGGCTGTCTCGGCGGTCGTGTTCATCCCGGGC
>DASXDE010000132.1:0-11645 GCA_036490825.1 Gaiellaceae bacterium | reverse complement strand
AGGATCGCGAGGCGGCCGCTGCGGTCGGCCACCGCGACCAGGTCGCCGGCGGTAACGGCCGACTCGATCGGCGCGCGCATCGTCACCCGGCGGAGGAGTCGCCCGGAAGTGGTGCGGATCTCGGCCTCCCGGCCCGCGACGGTCACCGGGTGGGGGCCCGCGAAGAGCGCCTGCACCGGCGCCCGGCGCGTCTCGATGGTGCGCAGCGTCCCCGGCGGGAGGGCGTCCCAGAGCCGGGCGGTGCCGTCGGTCGCCCCCGTCACGAGCGTGCGCCCGCTCGGGTCGAAGTCGACGCTCGTCACCAGCCCGCCGTGTCCGGCGAGCGGCGCCAGCAGCCGGCCGTCCTGGCTGTAGTAGAGGCGCGCGAGACGGTCGTCCGAGGCGGTCGCGATCTCGCTGCCGTCCGGGCTGAACGCGGCCGCCTCGAGACCTCCGCCCGCGCCGACGAGCAGGAGCTCGCGCTGCCCCGTCGCGACGTCCCAGAGGTAGGCGGCGCCGTCCTGGCTCGAGGTCACGAGCGAGCGGCCGTCGGGAGAGAAGCGCTCGGCGACGACGTAGCCGTGGTGGCGCAGGACGTGGCGGAGCTTGCCAGTGCCCGCGTTCCAGATTCGTGCGGTGCTGTCGCGGCTTCCGGTCGCGAGCATGCGGCCGTCGGGGCTGAAGGCGAACGAACGGATGCCGTCCTCGTGCAGAGGCGCGATCACGCTCCCGGTGCGGGCGCTCACGATCGACGCGCTCGAGCCCTTGCCGCTCCGGTTGGCGACTGCGAACACGTTCCCCGTCGGGTCGAGGACCGCCGCGAGGATGCCGCTGCGGAAGCCGACGTCCCTCGTCCGCCCGCTCGCGAGGTCGACGAGGCGCACATGGGTTCCGCTCGCGACGAGCAGCGTGGTGCGGTCGAACGAGAGCGTCGTGATCTGTGACGGCGTGGCGATCGTGCGCAAAGGAGTGCTCCGGCCGACCTGCCAGACCGCCGCTTCCCCGGTCGTGGAGCCGGTCGCGAACTCGCGGCCGTCGGGGCTCCAAACAGCCGTCGTCAGCCCCGGGCGGCGCGGCAGCGTCTCGAGCCGGCGCCCCGAGCGATCGTAGAGGCCGACGCGTCCGTTGCTGCTCGCCACGAGGAGGTCGCCGGTGTGCGGCGCAAACGAGGCCGCGACGATGCCGCCGCCGAGCCGCAGGATCCCCGTCTCGCGCATCGCGCCGAGACTCGAGCGGAGGACGTCCGCGGTGTCCTGACCAGGGGCGAGCTTCGCAGCCCGCAGCGCGAGCTCGACGCTCACCTGCGGATTGACCCCGAGCTCCGCAGCCGCGCGCGCCGCCAGCTCGCGACCGTGGGCCCGACGGCTCTGGGTACGCGCATCGCTCCGCTGCACGAGCGCGTACGCGGCGACGGCCGCGACCACGGCGAGCGCGGCGAGGCTCGCGCCGACGACCGCGAGCAGCCGGCGCCGCTGGCGACGGGCCCGCTCCCGCACGGTCCGCAGCTGGTGCTCCGCCTGCCACGCGAGCATCGGCGGCCCGAGGACGTCGTGGAAGATCTCGTAGCGGGTCGGCGAGCCATGCGTTCCGTTGACGCCCCGGACGATCCGCTCACGCCCGAGCGTCTCGAGCAGCCGCCGGAGCTCGTCCGGCTCGACGGCGGCGTACTCCGCGAGGTCCGCGGGCTCGTGCGAGACCTTCCGTCCAGAGGGCGTCACGAGCTGGCGGACGATCCGGGCTGCCGCCTCCTGCTCGGTCAGCGTCAGCCGCTCGAGCGCTCCCTGCACGTGCTCGCGCACGACGGCGCGGGTGCCCCCGATCTCGCGCAGCGTGGCGAGCCGCAGCTCCCGGGAGCCGCTCTCGCGCTCGCGGTCCCAGAGCCGCTCGAGCACGAGCTGGAGGTACGGCGCCTCGACTCCCGCCTCGGTCGATCCCTCGTCCAGCACGGCCTCGACGAGCGCGTCCTCCGCCGTGAACCGCTCTCCGGCCAGCTCGCTGTAGCGGGCGAGGGGCCCGAGGACGGCCGCCCGGCCGGACTCGCGGTCGAGGCGATCTAGGCGCAGGAGATTCCCGAACAGCTCGGGGATCCGGCCGGCGAACTCGTCGAGCTCCGCGAGCGCATCATCGCGCACCGCGAGCAGGACGTTGACGCGGAGCCCGGGCCGGCGCAGCAGTTCGGGCAGCGCCTCGCTCAAGGGCCCGTCGAGACCGTGGTAGAGCATGTACTCCTCGAACTGGTCGAGCAGCAGGTGGAGCTCGCCACGTGCCTGCGCCGCAGCAGCGACCGTGTCGACGAGCCCCGCCGTCGCGCCGAGATCGCCGCACTCGGCGTGGACGGAGGCGATCAGTCCCGCCGCCGGATCCTCCGCCCACGAGTCGTGCACGACCACGGGCGCGCCGCTCAGCTCCCGCAGCCGACGCGCCACGCCGGCGTAGAGGAGCGAGCTCTTGCCGACGCCGCTCGGGCCGTAGAGCACCGTGAGCCGGCTCGCGAGCACGTTCGAGGCCACGGCGGAGCGCTCCCGCTCGCGGCCGAAGAACAGGAGCGCGTCGAGCTCCGAGTCCTCGAACGCCGCGAGGCCCTTGTACGGGCTGTCGGGGAGACCCGTCACCGCTTCCCGAGCGCCTTCTCGAGCTCCGCGACGTACGCGGCCGGCGCCATGTCGACCATCTCGACGTCGCGACGCCGCCAGAACTCGCGCTCGAGCGGCTGCGGCCCCGCGTGTACCGCCCACGAGCGGTACGGCAGCGGCTCGCTCCCCCAGAGTCGCTCGAGCACGACCCGCAGCGTCCAGGTCGAGAGCGTGTAGCCGAGCAGCAGGAGATGCGTGCGGCGCAGCCGCGCCGCGAGCGACACGGGCAGCCGGCGGGCGACGTTGCCGTAGTTGATGAAGTCGTCCTCGGTCACGGCGAAGCTCTCCCAGGCGCGCCCGGCCGTCTGGTCGACCCGCCCCTGCAGGTGGAGGAGGACGGTGCGCTCGTCGAGGTCGAGACCCGTCGTGTAGGCGTTCGGCCGCTCGATCACGTTCGCTGCGCCGTCGGGGAGGATGTGACAGAAGCTGCCGCGCATATCTCCGGAGGCCAGGTAGCAGACGGTGTCGTACGACTCGGCCGCCTCCTCGAGCGCGCGTTCGAGGGCGAGCTCGTAGCCGCTCGTGACGAGCAGCGGCTGCGCGCTCTGCCGCTCGCGCAGAAGCCCGGGCAGGCGGGCCAGGAAGCGGTGGACCCCGGTCGGCTCTCCGTCGCTCGCGACGAGCGTGTGCAGCGCGTCGTACAGCGGCCCGGACCCGTTGAGGACGGCGACGGCCTGCGAGATCCGCGCCAGCTCGGGCGCGATCGCCTCGACGCCGAACTGCCGGGCGAGCTCGGAGGCGAGCGACTCCGAGTCCGAGCCGACCACGACCGTCACCTTGCCGGCGAGCAGCGCCTCCGCGACCTCCTCGAAATGCTCCACCTCGGGGATGGCGCCGCGCCCGACGGCGAACGCCTCCTGGCGCAGGATGGACGCGTGCACGCCGCGCAGGAGCGGGCTCGGCTCGAGCCCGAGCTCCTCGACGAGCAGCTCCCGCCCTTGCCGGTAGGCCTCGAGCGCCTGCGCCTGGCGGCCGGAGCGGTAGAGGGCGAGCATCAGCTGCGCGCGTAGCCGCTCACGGAGCGGATGGCTGCGCACCAGCGCCTCGAGCTCCGGCACCAGGTCGGCGTGCGCCCCGATCGCGAGCCTCGCCTCGGCCCGCTCCTCGAGCAGCGCAAGCCGGAGCTCCTCGAGGCGCGCGATCTCCTCCCCGGCGAACGTCTCGTAGCGGAACTCGGCGAGCGGCTCGCCTCGCCACAGCGCGAGCGCCTCGTCGAGCAGCTCCGCCCGCCGCACCGGCTCGCTCGCCCGCGCCTCGTCGACGAGGCGCCGCAGCCGCGCCACGTCGAGCTGCTCGGGCTCGAGCCGGACGACGTAGCCCGGCGAGCGCGTCTCGATCGCGTCCGGCCCGAGCGCCTTCCGGAGCTGGGCGACGAAGTTCTGCAGCGACGCGACCGCGGTCGCCGGCGGGTTGCCGGCCCAGAGCGCGTCGACGAGGCGGTCGAGCGAGACGACCCGTCCCGCTTCGAGCAGGAGCATCGCCAGCACTGCCCGCTGCTTCGGCCCGCCGAGCGGGACCGGCTCGCCGTCTTCGCGAGCCTCGAGTGGGCCGAGCAGGGCGTAGTCGACCAATGCCGGACGTTTGTAGCACCGCCGCAGGCCGTGCTCCTAGCGGCGGTTAGCCGATCGTTAGGGCGCGGTTGGCGCCCGATCCGACGGTGCGGGCGTGACCGTCGCGCCCAACCGCCTTCGCCTGCGCCGGGCTCCGGGCTCTCCGCAGGCCCGGAGGCAGCGCGCAGCCGTCCGCGGTCTCACCTCCGGCGCGGCCGTCGCGGCGGCGAGCGTGGTCGTCTTCGGAGCGGTGCTCGGCCCGAGCCGCGCCGGCACGCCGCCGCTGCTCGCCGGCTTCGAGGCGCGCAGCTACGCGCCCGGCCAGGTGGCCGCTCTGAACATCGGTGGCGGAACGACGAGCCGCGTCACGCTGCAGTTCTTCCTCGCCGGCGGCGCGTCGGCGCCCGGCGCGGCGGTCCAGGGCTGGGACAAGGTGACGTTCGGCAAGCCGATGGGCGCGCCGCAACTGCTGCGGCGGCCGGCGAGCGGGCCCTGGCTCGCGCACGTCCGCCTCGCGTCGAGCTGGCCGAGCGGCGACTACATCGCGCGCCTGACGTGGAGCGGCCACACCGACTACGCGCCATTCGTCCTCCGCCCGAGCCGGCTCGGGACGGCGCCCGTCCTCGTGGTGGAGCCGACGAACACGTGGCACGCCTACGACGTCGTGGGCGACGACAGCTGGTACCTCGACCCGAAGGTTCACGCCGTCGACCTCACACATCCCTTCGCCGCCTACGACGTGCGCGGGGAGCGCGTGCCGGCCGGCCTGCCGGAGCAGTTCTGGAAGCTCGACCTCGGCTTCCTCCGCTGGTACTGGCCGAGCGGCTTCCGGGCGGACTTCTTCGCCGACGACGACCTCGAGCGGATCTCGAGCGCCGCCCAGCTGAGCCGCTACAGCCTGATCGTCTTCGCCGGGCACGAGGAGTACGTGACGTCCCATGTCTACGACCTGATCACGCAGTACCGCGACGCCGGCGGCAACCTCGCCTTCCTCTCGGCGAACAACTTCTTCTACGAGGTCGAGGTGCACGGCGACACGATGGTCGGCCGCACCCGCTGGCGCGACATCGGCCGGCCCGAGGCGGCGCTGATCGGCGCCCAGTACGTCGGCTGGGACGAGGACAGGTACACGAACCACCCGTACCACGTCGTCAATACCGGGGCCGCGCCATGGCTCTTCGCGGGCACGAGCCTCCACGTCGGCAGCCGCTTCGGGAACTACGGGATCGAGATCGACGAGCCGAACGACGTCTCGCCCCAGGGCACGCACGTCCTCGCGGTGATCCCGCACGAGTTCGGGCCGAGCAAGCCCGCCAAGATGACCATCTACACCGTGGGCAGATCGACCGTCTTCGACGCAGGCGCGTTCAACTTCGGCGCCAGCGCGCACTGGCCCGCCGTCTCGCGGCTGGTCGACAACCTCTGGAGCCGTCTCAGCGGTGAGACGCCGGACGGGTAGCCGCCTGGCGGTTGCCGGGCTGATCGCTGCGGCCGGCGCGCTCTGCTCCTGCGGGAGCGCTCGGCCGCAGACCACGGCGACGGCAGCACCACCGCCTCCGGCGCACACGCGTCCTGCGCGGACGCCGCGGCTGAACGCCGCCGTGCCCTGGCCGACGTACGGCGCCGACAACGCGCGCCTGCGGGCCGTCGCCGCCCCGCGCCTGCGGCCGCCGTTCCGGCGTCTCTGGACGTTCCACGGGCGCGCGCTGCTCGAGTTCCCGCCCGCGGTCGGCTACGGCAGCCTCTTCGAGGAGGCGTTCGACGGGCGCCTCTACGCGCTCGATCCCGCGAGCGGCCGGGTTCGCTGGCGCTACAACGCCCACCGCTGCGGCTGGTCGTCGCCAGCGCTCGCCGACGGCCTCGTCTTCGCCACCTTCATCGCCCACCGCAGCTGCTCGTCGCCGCTGCGGAGCGGCGAGCTCCTCGCCTTCTCACCCGGGACGGGCCGCATCCGCTGGCGCCGCGGGATCGGCCCTTCCGAGTCGTCGCCGCTCGTCTCGAACGGTCTGGTCTACGTCGCCGACCAGGACGGGCGGGTCTCCGCCTTCGCCGCCGGCTCGGGAAGGCGACGCTGGCGCTTCGACACCGGCGCCCCGATCAAGGCCTCTCCCTCGCTCGCGTACGGGCGCATCTACATCGGCAACTACGCCGGCGAGCTCTTCGCCCTCGCCGCACGCAGCGGGAGGCTGGAGTGGCGCAGCGGCGGGTACGGCGACTTCTACTCGACGGCCGCCGTCAGCGCCGGCCGCGTCTTCGTCGGCTCGCTCGACGGCCACGTCTACGCGTTCTCGGCCCGCACCGGGCGCCTGGTGTGGGGCTTCGGCACCGGCGGATACGTCTACGCCGCCCCGGCGGTCTGGCGGGGCCTCGTCCTCGTCGGCTCGTACGACCACGGCTTCTATGCGGTGGAGGGCGACTCGGGCTCGCTCCGCTGGAGCTTCCCCGCGAACGGACCGATCTCGGGCGCCGCCTCCGTCGTCGCCGGCGTCGTCTACTTCTCCACATTCGCGCACCGAACCTACGCGCTGGCCGCCGGGAGCGGCCGCGTCGTGCGCGAGTGGCCGGACGGCGAGTACTCGCCCGCCGTGGCCGGCTACGGGCGCCTCTACCTCGTGGGCCAGGGCCGGATCTACGCGCTCGCCCCGGCTTGATTTCCGTACCTAGGTACGGGTCTATAGTCGCCGGGTGAGAGTCGGCGAGGTCGCGGCGCGGGCGGGCGTGAACGTGGAGACGCTCCGCTACTACGAGCGTCGCGGCCTGCTGCCTGCTCCCCACCGCGACCCGAGCGGCCACCGCCGCTACGACGAGGAGACGGTGCGCTTCCTCCGTGCGATCAAGGAGGCGCAGGCGGTCGGCTTCACGCTGGCCGAGATCGGCGAGTACCTGAAGGCGTCGCGGCGGCCCGGGGCGGCGCCCGAGGCGCTGCGCGTGCGGATGGCGGCGAAGATCGACGAGATCGACGCGCGCATCGCCGGCCTGCGGCGGATGCGAGAGGAGCTGGCGCGCATCGTCGGCTGCGCCTGCGAGTCGCTCGACCACTGCACGTGCGGCGCCGCGTACCTCGCCCGCCGCGGGCGCGAGCCGAGCGCGCGTCCGGCGTTGCTGCACGTCACGAACGGCGAGAGCGCCGGCAACACGCTCCGCCAGACGGGGCTCGGCGGCGCGGTGCTGTGCTGGCAGGACTCCCTCCACGAAGGGCCGGTTCCCGCCGGGGCCAGGCCGGAGCTGCTGCGCGCCCGCGCCCGCTTCCTCTCCGAGTGCGGGTGGGGAAGCTCGCGGGCGCTTCTCTCCTCGCTCGAGCGGCGCGACCGGACGTTCGTCGAAGCGCTCCACGACGGAGTGCCGGTGGTGTTGTGGTTCGAGCACGACCTCTACGACCAGCTGCAGCTGATCGACGCGCTCGCGCTCGCGCACGAAGCCGGCGCGTCGCCCGAGCTGATCGTGGTCGACTCGTTTCCCGGCAAGCCCTCCTTTCGCGGGCTCGGCGAGCTCACGGCCGACGAGCTCGCGACGCTGTGGCCGCTGCGGCGTGCCGCGCCTCCGGACGCCCTCGCGGCGGCCGCGAGTGCCTGGGAGGCCTTCCGGGCCGAGGAGCCGACCGCGCTCGCCGGGCTGGCGCGTGCCGAGTCGCCCGGCCTGCCGCTCCTCGCTCCGGCGCTCCGGCGGCTCCTCGAGGAGCTGCCGGATGCGCGCGACGGCCTGTCCGCGACCGAGCGGCGGGCGCTGGAGGCGGTCGCCGGCGGCGCGCGGACGCCCGTCGCGGCGTTCGTCGCCGCCCAGCGGCTGGAGGATGCGCCCTTCCTCGGGGACGCCTGGTTCTACCGCGCGCTGTCCACGGTCGGGTGCGGGCGGTCCCGCCTGGTCGAGACGGACGAGGGCGCCCCTTTGCCGGAGGCGCCTCCGCTCACCGACGGGCAGACGTTCCCGCGCCTTCGACTCCGGCTGACGGCCGACGGAGAGCGCGTGCTCGCCTCCCGCGCCGACCGGGTCGACCTGCTCGGGATCGACCGCTGGGTCGGGGGGACCCACGTCACACCGCAGAACCTGTGGCGCTGGGACAAAGCCGCTGCAAGTGCCCGTCTAGGCTGAAACCGGCCGGGTGTTCAGGCGACAGGCGCGGGGCGTCACCGAGAACGCGTGCCTCGCGTGCTCGCAGGTGCGCGTAGCCGGCATGGATCGTGACGTGGAAATTCTCGCGTTGGATCAGCTGGACCCTCGTCGCGGTGGCGCACCGCGAGCGCCGCGGCCTCGGCCGCCGGACTACGACGAGAGTTCAGCCCGGCGGGACCACCAGCCCTCGGCGGCGGTCATTGCCGTCTCGGCCTGGTGGATCGAGTCGCCCACGAGTCCTGCGGTGGCGGCCCAGTGCAAGGGTACGAGGGCCAGAGCCCCGGGGAGCCAACGGTGCTCGTCGGGAGTCAGCGGTTCCGGAGCCGTGCTTTCGTAGGCGTCGAGCAGTCGTCGCAGCTCGAGTAATTCAACGGGCTGGCCCACGCCATCGGGGGAGCTCTGTGCGACATGGTTCAGGCTGCCCGCGATGTCGTACAGCCGCTCCCTGACCCTCACGAAATCCAGGTCGAAGGTGGCCCATGAGCCGTCTGACAGCTCTCCTGCGTTGCCCAATTTGTAGTCCCCATGAATCGGAGTGCATGGGAGTTCGAGGCCCTCCCGGAGCTTGGAGAGCTCGCCGGTCAGTTGGCGCATTCGATGCACGACCGGCTCGCTGCGGGGTCCGAGCCTACGGCGTGTGAAGCCGACCGAGTAACGCAGTTGGCCGAAGGTTCTGTGGTCGTCGAGGGGTTCGGGCGGACTGGGCTCCCAGACTGCT
Organism: Gaiellaceae bacterium; assembly: GCA_036490825.1. Taxonomy (GTDB): domain Bacteria; phylum Actinomycetota; class Thermoleophilia; order Gaiellales; family Gaiellaceae; genus Palsa-739. The sequence goes on along the minus strand of DASXDE010000132.1, from coordinate 2,655 downwards.
TTGAGCGCAGTGTGCAGGCGTCCGAGCTCCTCGAAGAGGCGGACGGAGGAGTCCTCGCCCGCCCGTGGCTGGACGTGATCGACGAACTCCTCAACCTCAGCCCAACGATCAGCGACCCTGAGCAGGTCACAGCCGGAAATCCGAATCGGCCGAGCAACGCGGACTTGCGTCCGCTGCAGCCGCTCCCGCAAGCGCCGCAGTCCCGCGACCCGGCCGCGGCGGACCCAGGGCCTATGAACCCGGAGGACAACCGGCGGCACAGCGTCTATCCGCACGTTGAGGTTGAACCCACCGCCAATGTCCGCCCATCCGGCCCCTCGCGCGACGCGGGCGATCAGGGCCGAGACAGCCAGGTCATCTGGGCTGGCTCTAGGTCCGAACCACCGCGGCAAGGGAGGGGGAGAGGTCGAAGCGTCGGTTCCGGTCATGGCAATGGCCCACCGAGGCGCGCGGGATCGCCGAGGCGAAGCGCGCCTACGCCTTCGCTGTGGGTGTGCGTTCGCGCTTGGCGCGCGACGCGAGGGCTTGTCGTTTCGATGCTGAGAGCTCGACCTTCCTGAGCCGAATCGACCGCGGGGTGACTTCGATCGCCTCGTCCTCGCGGATGAACTCGAGCGCCAGCTCGAGCGACAGCGGTCGCGGCGGAATCAGCCGCACGAGCTCGTCGCCGGAAGCGGCGCGCATGTTGGTCAGCTTCTTCGGCTTGGACGCATTCACGTCGAGGTCGTTGTCGCGCGAGTTCTCGCCCACGATCATCCCTTCGTACAACTCGTCAACCGGGGCGATGAACAGCGACCCGCGCTCCTGCAGGTTCGCGATCGCAAACGCGGTCGCCTGACCGCGCCGGTCGGCCACCAGGCTGCCGGTCGGCCGCGTGCGCAGCTCACCGTGCCACGGCTCCCACGCCTCGAACACGTGATGCAGGATCCCGGTGCCGCGCGACTCGGTCAGGAACTCCGTGCGAAAGCCGATCAACGCTCGTGCGGGCACGAGATACTCCATCCGCGCCCAGCCGGTGCCGTGATTCACCATCTCCTGCAGCCTGCCCTTGCGCAGTGCGAGCAGTTGCGTGACGACACCGATGAACTCCTCGGGAATGTCGATTGCGACACGCTCGACCGGCTCGAGCCGTTTGCCGTCGACCTCCTTCGTCAACACCTCGGGTTTGCCGACGGTCAGCTCGAACCCCTCGCGGCGCATCAGCTCGACGAGGATCGCGAGCTGCAACTCACCCCGTCCCTGTACCTCCCACGCGTCGGGGCGCGCCGTCGGGAGGACGCGCAGGGAGACATTGCCGACGAGCTCGGCATCGAGGCGCTGCTTCACCTGGCTTGCGGTCAGCCGCGTCCCCTCGGTGCCGGCGAGCGGGCTCGTGTTGATCCCGATCGTCACCGACAAGCTCGGCTCGTCCACCGTCGTCACGGGCAGCGGCCGCGGATCGTCGGGGTCGGCGATCGTCTCCCCGATCGTCACCTCCGGCAGTCCGGCGAGCGCAACGATCTCGCCGGGCCCCGCCTCGGCGGCGGGAACGCGGTCGAGTGCCTCCGTGACGTACAGCTCGGTTACCCGTGCCTGCTGGATCGTCCCGTCGGAGCGGCACCATGCGATCGGCGCGCCCTTGCGCAACGTGCCGTGGCGAATCCGCAGCAGCGCGAGCCGGCCGACGTACGGGCTCGCGTCTAGATTCGTGACGAGCGCCTGCAGCGGATGCTCGGGGTCGTAGCTCGGTGCGGGGATCGCGTCGAGCAGGGTCGTGAACAGCGGGCCGAGATCGGGCGCAAGCTCGTTCGCGGCGAGTCCCGCGCGACCCGCGCGAGCGTTCGCGTACACGATCGGAAAGTCGATCTGCGAGCTATCCGCGTCGAGGTCGAGGAACAGCTCGTACACCTCGTTCACGACCTCGGCGGGCCGTGCGTCGCTGCGGTCGACCTTGTTGATCACGAGCACGACCGGCAACTTCAGCTCGAGGGCTTTGCGCAGGACGAACCGCGTCTGCGGCAGCGGCCCCTCGGACGCGTCGACGAGCAGCAGCACGCCGTCCACCATGGTCAGGGCGCGCTCCACCTCGCCGCCGAAGTCGGCGTGGCCCGGCGTGTCGACGATGTTGATCCTCGTGTCGCCGAGCGACACCGCTGTGTTCTTGGCGAGGATCGTGATGCCCTTCTCCCGCTCGAGATCCATCGAGTCCATCACGCGCTCCGCGACGTCCTGGTTCTCGCGAAACGAGCCGGACTGCCAGAGCATCGCGTCGACCAGCGTCGTCTTCCCATGGTCGACGTGCGCGATGATCGCGACATTGCGCAGGTCGTCGCGGCGAGCGAGCACCACTAGCGCATGGGACGCTGGAAGGAAAAGGCACACATAGGAAAGGTGCGAGCCTCAAGCCGACGGCCGCGCGCCCACCGTAGCAGGGCGCTTCCGCTCCGAAATTCGCCGCAGACGGGAGGCCCTGTCGCCTAGCTTCCTGAACGGCCCTGCGGCTATGCCCCCGGCATGAATCGAACATGCGCACGTGGTTTAGGAAGCCCGCCGTAGTCGTCCGGTCATGTACGCCTGTGTCCGCTCAGTCCGTCCCGAACGGGCTCTGATGTCCGCTGGGTCCCCTCAGTACGCCGCAGTACCTCGGCGTCCGGCCGGTCCCGGTAGACGGACGGT
>DASXDE010000131.1:0-29900 GCA_036490825.1 Gaiellaceae bacterium | reverse complement strand
GACGACGAAGCCCTCGGAGCGGCCTGTCAGGACGATCCCCGTGCCGCTCTCGTCGATCGCACGCCGCGCCGCGCGAATCCGCTCGACGGCGAGCTCGAAGGGGTACAGCGGCTCGCCCGCTTCACCCGTCGAGTCCTCGATTGAGAGGCCCGCGATCCCGGTCGCCGCGGCGAGCTTCACGTTCACCGCGACCCCGTCGGGATCGTCGGAGAACGCGTGCTCGAAGTCGGCGTTTACCGGGACGCCGACGGCCTCGACGATCTGGCGGAGATGCTCGAGCGCCTCGTCGCGCCGGACTCCGTTGTCCGGACGGGCCAACGTCCAGGCGAAGCCGGCACTGGTGGTTGCCAGCGCTTTGAACCCCATCCGCTCGAGCGCGACCGCGCTGCCCACGTCCCACGGGTTCGGGAGCATGAAGCAGCCCGTGTCGTGCAGCGCCCGGAAGGCGTCCGCCCGCGCGGTCATGGGTCGAACTATGAAGGTTGCGCGGGTCTTCCGGTGATGAGGCGCTCGCGGTCGAACAGCTTCGCGACGAAGCGCCACGCGCGAAAGTCGATCACGAGCAGCCCGATGGCAAGGGCGACGGCGAGCTTCACCGACGGCGTGATCACCCGGAGCGTGAGCAGCGTGGTGACGCCGATCGTGGGGAGGCTCGCGAGCGTGGCGAGCTGCTGGGCGACCCGCACGTCGCGCGCGCGGACGGACATCGCGATCCCCACCCAGATCGCCCACGTCGCGATCAGCGGCGTGAAGACGAGCTGCGCGAGCATCTGCGGCGCATGCCAGACGGCGGCGCTGACGGCGGGAGCGGCGCCGAACCGGATGACGAGCGCGAAGGTGAAGTAGATGCCGTAGGCGACGAGGACCGACGGCAGGAAGACGGCTGTCGCCTTCGCGAGAAGGAGCTCCGCGCTCTGGATCGGCGTGGTCAGGAACGGCTCGAGTGTCCCCTGGTCGCGCTCGCCGATCACCGAGTAGGCGGCCATGATCGGCGGGATCACCGCGGGCACGACGAACAGCAGAAGCGAGCTGGCTCGGACCGCATGCGCGACGACCGACGCTTGGGAGTCGGAAGGAATGCGCAGCAGCGTGAGCGTGGGCGAGATGAGGAAGATGAGCGGCAGCACCGCCATCGTCGCGACGAGGAACCGGTTGCGCCGGAAGTCGCGCAGCTCCTTCCGCACGACGGCGCGGATCCGCTCCAGGCTCATCTCCGGTTCGCCTCCACGTCCTCCGAGATCAGGCCGAGGTAGACGTCTTCGAGCGAGTGTCTCGCCTCGCCGAGCGAGAGGATGTCGGCGCCCGCGCCGACGAGGGCGCGGGCGACGGCCGGCGCCGCGAGCTGCGTGTCGGTGACGGCGATCTCGTACGTGCTCGAGCCGTTCGCCTTCCAGCCCGTCACGCCCGGGAGCCCGTCGAGCAGGGACGCTGCGTCGGGCAGCGGCGCACGCGTCGTCACGAGCAGGCGCTTCCGGAACATCCGGTCGCGCAGCTCCTCGGTGCGCCCGATCGTGCGCAGTGTCGTGTTGAGGATCGCGACCCGGTCGCACAGCCGCTCTGCCTCGTCCAGTCTGTGCGTGGTCAGGAAAACGGTGACGCCGCGTTCCCGCAGGCCGTCGATCAGGCCGTGCACCTCGCGCGTCGCGACGGGATCGAGGCCCGAGGTCGGCTCGTCGAGGAAGAGCACGGCGGGGTCGTTGAGGAGCGCTCGCGCGAGCCCGACCCGCTGCCGTAGCCCTTTCGAGAGGTTGCCGCAGAGGTCGTCCGCGCGCGACTCGAGGCCGACCGCCTCGAGGGCCGCGGGGATGCGGCCCGGCTCGCGGATCCGGTACAGGCCGGCGAAGAACTCGAGATTCTCGTTCACGGTCAGGCGCAGGTAGAGCCCCGGCGCCTCGGGCATCACCGCGATGCGCTGCCGGATCTCGACCCCGTTCGCCGGCGCGAGGGGAAGGCCGGCCACGACCGCCGACCCGGAGGTGGGCGAGAGCAGCGTCCCGAGCATCCGGACCGTGGTCGTCTTGCCCGCGCCGTTCGGGCCGAGGAAGCCGAAGACCTCGCCGGCGGCGACTTCGAACGAGACGTCGTCGACGGCGACCCGGTCGCCGAAGCGTTTGGTCAGGTGCTCGACCTCGAGCGCCGGCGGCACCGCTCGAGTGTACGCGCCGCCCGCGGAGCGCTACATCCCAGCCATGCCGCCGCCGCCCGGGACGACGAAGCCGGGAACCGCGCCCGGCGCGGCCAGGACGCCGACCGCCAGCGCGAGCAGGAGCAGGGTCGTCGACCAGACGGCGACCCGTCGCCACGGCACGATCTTCTCGATGGTGATCAGGCCGGCGACGACGGCCATCCAGAGGATGCTCATCACTCCGAGCGCGAACAGGGCCGCCATCAGCGCCCAGCAGCAGCCGACGCACCAGGCGGCGTGTCGTGAGCCCATCGCATAGGCGCCGCGGATGCCGTCCCGCCACGTGCCGAGGAGGAACCCGAACGGACTCCGGCACTTGCTGAGGCAGACGTCCTTGAGGGGCGTCAGCTCGTAGACGGCTGCAACCGCGAGCACGCCGCCCGCGAGCCAGCGACCTCCGGCGTTCCAGGCGAGCTGGCCGCCCAGCGCGTGGCGGCCGAGCGCGTACAGCCCGTAGGCGCCGATGCCGGCTGCGCCCCACACCACGACGTAGCCGCCCGTGAAGGCGAGCGGGCGGGCGAGGCCGCGCTGCCGCGTCATCCGCGCGTAGAGGGCGACGGTCGGCGAGACCGCCGGCAGCATCATCGCGGCCATCATCACGACCCAGACGCCGACGAACCAGCCGAGCGTGCCGAGCTCGACACCCGGGCTCGCGCCCATGCCGGCCATCGCGCGGACGCTCGACCACCACGCGAGCGCCGCGAGCCCCACCAGGAACGCGACGAGCCCGAGCCGCGCACGCGCCGCGGCGAGAGCCTGCAGCTCCGGTGAGCTCACGCCGCCCAGGCGAACTCGGAGCGCGAGAACGCGGACTTCCCCTCGTAGGAGATGCCGAAGGCGTCGATCCGCGAGCGCGTGGCATGGGCGACCGTCAGCTCGGGCCCCGCCGGATGGAAGATCCCGACGAGCTGCGCCGGTTGACCGCTCTCGACACCGAACGGGACGATGTCCTCGACCTCGAAGTCGACCGAGTCGCCGATCTTCACCGAGTGCGTCAGCCCGTCCTCGCGAACCTCGATCGGCGCGCGCTGGACACCGAGGTTCTCGCCGATCAGCGGCCCGAGCGCCTCCATCGGCCCGCCGAGTGCGCCCGAGAAGACGCCGCCGAGCTTCTCCGCCTGCTCCTCGGAGGCGGCTGCGTCCATGAAGACGCCCAGGCGCCAGTTGCCGTCGGTCATGACCCTCGGCGTGTCGGCGACCGCGGCGACCTTGAGGCCGCTCACGTCGACGCCTTCGACCTCGCCGTCCTTGATGTTGAAGACGAGCACCACACGGCAATAGTCGTTGGTCGCGCCGAACGACAGCGACGCGGTGCACGGGCACACGACGTCGCACGAGCACGTCTCGAAGTAGGAGCCTGCGATCCGCCACGACATTTGAGTCCTCCCTCGTCGCCTGAGTTGCGCCGATTCTCTCGGATCGGCCGCCCGCGGGTCAACGCACGACGTGGCTGGTCTCGTTGGCTGGCGGATCTGTCGCCCGAGTCAGGACAGCTGCGCGAGCCCGTCGGTGACCCACGCGCGTAGCTCGTCGGACTGGACGAACACCGCTCCGTCCGCCTCGGCGCGGGCGAGCACGTCCTCCGCGGACGCGCCGGTCTGCAGCCCGGCGTAGAGGTAGATCAGGGCCGATGAACGCGGCCCGGTGCGGCAGGTGACGAGGGTCGGCCTCGGCAGACCGTCCAGCGCCTCGATCTGTCGGCGGGCGAGATCGAGGTCGAGCGGAGTCGGCGGGTCCGACACGACGTTCGCCGACACGGGGACGGCGCGCTGCACGTCGGCGTACGACAACCCGCCCTCCATCGACGCGAACTCCTCGCCGCAGAGATAGAGCCACGACGCCGCGCCTTTCTCGCGCGCGAAGGCCTCCGGATCGTCGATCAGCCCACGGTTGTTCGTCAGGTCGCTCGGGGTCTCGAAGCCGGCCACCGCCGGATCCTACTGCCGTATCGTTTTGCGGCCCATGCTCGAGCTCACTCGGGACCAGATCCTCGCGTTCCGCCGGCGCGTCGGCGCGCTCGACGAGCGCCTGCCGCGAGGGGCGCGCTCCCTGCGCCGGGCTGCCTGGGCGGGCCTGCAGGACAGCATGCCTCGCGCCGCGCTCCTGTCCATCCACGCGCGGGTCGAGGGGACGCATCCGTCGACCTGGGAGGACCCGTCGCTCGTGCAGGTCTGGGGCCCGCGCTTCAGCGTCTACGTCGTGCCGGCGCGCGACCACGCATTCTTCACCGTCGCGCGGCTGCCGGACGACGATCGTGGCAGGTCGAGGGCGGAAGACATGTCGGCTCGGATTGACGGCTTCGTCCGGGGCAGGCGCACGAGCGACAACGAAGTCGCTTCCGGGCTCGGAGTCCACAACGCGCTGCGGTACGCGGCGGCGACCGGCACCTTGTTGATCCGGTGGGAAGGCGCCCGGGCGCCGCTGGTCTGGACAGTGCCGCGGCCAGAGATCGATCCGCTCGAGGCGCGGCGCGAGCTCGCGCGCCGGTATCTGCACGTCTTCGGCCCGACTACGCCGCCGGCATTCGCGAGATGGGCCGGGATCGGAGCCGGAGAGGCCCGCGGAGCTTTCGAGGCGTTGGGCGGGACGCTCGCCGCCGTGCGAACGCCGATCGGCGACGCATGGATCCTTGCCCGGGACGAGCCGGGCTTCCGGGAATCGCCTGGCCCCGAGGCCGCCGCGCGCCTGCTGCCGAGCGGGGATGCGTACTACCTTCTCCAGGGCGCCGACCGGGAGCTGCTCGTTCCGGACGCCGGCCGTCGCGCGTTGCTGTGGACCTCCCGCGTCTGGCCGGGCTCCCTCCTCGTCTCCGGCGAGATCGTGGGCACGTGGCGCCGGGCTCGGGCGAATCTGACGATCGAGCCCTGGCGCCGCCTGACCGGCGCGGAGCGCGACGCGGTCGAAGGGGAAGCGCACTCCTTGCCGCTGCCCGGGGTCGAGGGAGAGATCGCCGTCCGCTGGGGCGGCTGACGCGAGCGGAGAGTGCGTCCCGGCGGCGAAGTACGCTGACGACGTGCTTGCGGCGACCAGCCCGCACCTGAGCGTCCTCGACCAGCTCGGCGATCACCTCGGCGTCCTCTGGGGAGCGCTCGTCGCCTTCGCCGTCGTTGTGCTGCTGACGCCGGCGGTGGGCGGGATGGCCCGCCGGCTCGGGGTCGTCGACGCGCCCGGCGGCCGGCGCGTCAACCAGCTCCCGGTGCCGCGACTCGGCGGGCTCGCGCTCTTCCTCGGTCTGCTCGTCCCCGCGCTCGCCTTCCTCCACGCGAGTCACGAGAACCGCGGGCTGCTGCTCGGCGCCGCGGTCGCCGTGACTGTGGGGATCGTCGACGACTTCCGCGGTCTGCCCTGGTACGCGAAGCTCGCGGGGCAGGCCACGGCGGCCGGGGTCGTGGCGGGCTTCGGGATCTGGGTCGACCGCTTCACGCTGCCGTTCGTCGGTATCCACACGCTGCCGTCGAGCGTGGGGATCCCGGTGACGATCGTCTGGATCGTCGCGATCATGAACATGGTCAACTTCCTCGACGGGCTCGACGGGCTGGCCGCGGGAGTCGCCGCGATCGCCGGCCTGACGTTCAGCGTGATCGCGCTCTCGCTCGGGAAGGCCGACGCGGCCGTGCTCTCCGCCATCGTCTTCGGCGCCTGCGTCGGCTTCCTGCGGCACAACTTCTATCCGGCGCGAATCTTCATGGGTGACTCGGGCGCCCTGCTGCTCGGGTACGTGCTCGGGGCGGTCTCGGTGCAGGGCCTCCTCAAGACGGCCGCGACCGTGGCCCTGTTCTTCCCGCTGCTCGTCCTCGCCGTCCCGATCGTGGACACGACGTTCGTCGTCGTGCGGCGCATCAAGCACGGGGAGCGGGTGTTCGAGGCCGACCAAGCCCATCTGCACCACCGGTTCCTACGGCGCGGCTTCTCGCAGCGACGGGCGGCCGTGACGATCTGGGCCTGGTGCCTCACGCTCGCTGCGGCCGCCTTCGCCACGCGTTTCGTCCCGTTCCGCGCCCACGGCGTCTGGCACCCCTGGTGGACGCTGCTCGCGGCGTCGATCGGCCTCCTCGCCGTGCTCTTCTCGGTCTACGTGGTGTACGTGCTCGAGATCGTGAAGCTCGGAAACCGCATCCAGAAACGGCGTAAGCCGGAAGACCCGCTGCGGAAGACCGCCTGACCCAGTCCGAAGGTCGGGCCTAACCCTGGTCTCCGCACCGGTTGACGAAAGTCAACGGGTGTGCCAGCCTGCCTCGAACGGGGTACCCCGAATGGGAGTAGTGGGAAGGAGGTTCGCGCCAATGGACGTTCGCCTTGCTGCCTGGGGCAGCTAGCCCCGGTCCTGCGGCATAACGAACGCATCCTGCGTGGAGCCGCCAGTGGACGCGGCCGTCCTCTCGGCGGCTCCGGCGGGTGCTCGGCGGACGCCCGGCGCAAGCCAGGATGAGGCGCTTCCTCGCGCCCTTCGCGAGCCGCGACTTCCGGCTGCTGTGGTCGGCGAGCACGATCTCGCTGCTCGGAGACGGGGTCTGGTACGTCGCGATCGGCTGGCAGACCCTCGCGCTGTCTAACGGCGCGACCGCGCTCGCGGTGGTCTGGCTCGCCTTCACGCTGCCGCACATCGCGATGCTGCTCTTCGGCGGCGTGCTCTCCGACCGGCTGTCGCGGCGCCGCGTCCTGCTCGGCGCGAACGTCGTCTCCGGAATCTTCGTCGGCTCGATCGCCGTCCTCTCCCTGGCCGGAGTGCTGTCGCTCTGGAAGCTGCTCATCCTGGTGGCGGGCTACGGCGCGAGCGAGGCGGTGTTCGGGCCGGCCTACGGCGCGATCGTCCCGGAGCTCGTGGACCGCGAGGTGCTCACGCAAGCGAACTCGCTCAACCAGCTCAACCGGCCGCTCGCGCTCCGGCTGGCCGGGCCGGCGCTCGGCGGGCTTCTCGTCGGCGGCCTCGGGGCAGGAGCGGCGCTCGCCGTGGACGCCGGCACGTTCGCCGTGTCCGCCGTGATCCTCTCCCGGATGCGCGTGCCGCGCACCGCGTTCGAGGGTGCGGAGGCGAGCGTGCGCGCAGTCCTGCGCGAGGTCGGGGAGGGGATCGCCGCCGTCCGGCGCGTCCCGTGGCTCTGGGCCGGGATGGGGGCGGACGCGATCGGCACGCTCGCGACGTGGGGGTGCGTCCAGGCGCTCGTCCCGCTCGTGGTGCGGAACGACCTGGGCGGAAGCGCCGAGACGTTAGGGCTCGTCTATGCCGCGGGAGGCGTCGGCGCGGTCGTCGCGGCGCTCGCGACCGGGTCGCGCGGCAGCCCGCGGCGCCCGGTGTTCGTGCTCTTCGTCGTCCTCGCAGGGAAGGTCGCGGCGGTCGGCCTCTTCGGCTTCGCGACGAGCGCGGCCACGGCGATGGTCGCCAGCTTCCTGATGGGGGCGCTCTCGACGGTCGGGCTGGTGGTCTGGATGACGCTGATCCACGAGCGGGTGGAGGGCGAGCTCCTCGGCCGGGTCAACAGCATCGACTGGCTCGTCTCGACGAGCCTGATGCCGGTCGCGCTCGCGGTTGTCGGACCCCTCGCCGACGCGTTCGGCGCGCGGGCGCTCCTCGCGGTGACCGGGCTGGGAGGCGCGGTGCTCGTCCTTTCCTTCCTGCTCGTGCCGGGTGTGCTTGCAGGCGAGAAGCTCCAGGACCGCCTCGAGCCGACCTAGGCGCGCGCCACGAAGCTCGCCAGCAGGTCGTTGAACGGGTCGCCGAGTCGCTGCACGGAGTGACCCATGCCCGGGAGGACGGCGCGCTCGGCGCCGAGTCGCTCCTCGAGCACGTCGCACACGGCGTCGAAGGCCGCGCTGTGCCCGCCCGAGACGACGAGCTTCGGGAACGGCGCCGCCGCGAGCTCCTCGAACGGGATCACCGCCTCGGCGGGCGAGCGCTCGACCATCAGCGTCCGCGCGCCCTGTAGCAGCTCCGGCGAGAAGTTGCCCGGCGGAATCGAGGAGCCGACGAGCGCGAGGAAGCCGCGCAGGAACTCCGCCGGGTCGCGCGGACCGTTCGTCCAGTGCTCCTCGATCGCGGCCACGAACTCGTCCGCGGCCGGATTGCCCCGCGCAACCCCGAATGCAGGCGGCTCGATCACCGTCAGCGAACGCAACAGCCCGGGATGCCGTGCCGCCGCGAACAGCGAGATCACGCCGCCGTACGAGTGGCCGACGAGGTGCGTTCCCGGCTCGAGGAACTGCTCCAACCAGACCGCCTCGTCCTCGAAGTCGACGCGCTCGACGTCCGGCCCCGGCGGGAAGCCGCGCCGGTTCGGCACCACGATCTCGAATCGCTCCGAGAGCGGTTTCTGGGCGCCCCAGGTCAGCTCCGCGTTGACGACGGAACCGTGAACGAACAAAAGGCGAGGTTGAGTATTCATGCGGGATTCAGGTGTCACAATGTACCCCCTCGTGGGCTTTCCGACGCTGCTATTCTCGCCCCGGATGCAGGGGACACCACGCTCGTCCTTCCAGCCCGTGGAGGCGGGTGCAGTGCTGGCCGGCACCATGGGTGTCTGCGGCGGCACGGGCGCGCTCGTCGGCTGGGCGGCCGGCAACACGGGCTACGGCGCGCTCGCCGGCGTGATGATCGGGCTTCCTGCCGGCGTTTACGCCGTCTACCGCAGGTTCAAGGGCTACTTCTCGTGATGAATGGGCTCCTGTCCACGCCGCGGCCGGTCCCAGGGCGCCGAATGCCCGCGCTCGCGGGAGCGGGCGTCGTCGCGCTCGCGCTGCCCGTCTTCCTCGTCGCCGGCTTCCCGCTCGATGGCTGGGCCATCGCCGCTGTCCTCTGGGCGGCCGGGGAGGCGCTCGGGCTCTGGCTCGCGCGCCTTCCGATCGGCGCCGACCACCTCGCGACGTCGGGATTCGTCGCGCTCGCGCACTCCGTGCGCGGGATCGGCGTGATCGTCGTGCTCGCCGCCGTGACCGTCGCCGACCGGGGCGTCGGCGTCGCGGCGCTCGCGGTCTACGCGCTCGCGTACTCGCTCTCGCTCGGCGTGTCGCTCCTCGAGTATTTCGGCGGGGAGAAGCTCGGATGAACGGCCTCCTCGCCGCCGGCACGTTCAATCCCGCGAACGAGTTCGAGCTCAAGCAGTGGGTCTCGATCCACCTCGGCCCGATCGACATGTCGATCAACAAGGCCGTCGTCTACCTCGCGATCTCGGCGCTGCTCACGATCGCGCTCGGGCTGTTCACGATGCGCAGCCGCCTCGCGCTCCTGCCCGGCAAGCGGCAGACGGTGGGGGAGGCGATCTACGAGCTCGCGCAGACGCAGATCGCGGAGCAGGGCCTGCCGACGAAAGCGATCGGCCGCTGGTTCCCGTACGTCGCCACGCTCTTCCTCTTCATCTTCACGATGAACATGGTCGGCTTCATCCCGCTGCCGCTCACGGGCGAGACCTGGCACGGAGTGCCGACCTGGGGGATCTACGCCGTCACCTCGCAGCTCTCGGTGACACTCGTGCTCGCCCTGCTGAGTGTGATCTTCACGCACGTCGAGGGGGTCCGCGCCCACGGTCTCTCCTACTTCAAGAGCTTCGTGCCGTCCGGCGTCCCCCGAGGGATGGTGCCCGTGATGGCCGTCCTCGAGATGATCTCGCACGTCTTCCGCGTGATCAGCCTCAGCGTCCGGCTCTACGCGAACATGCTCGCCGGGCACATGCTGATCCTCGTCTCGATCGGCCTGCTCTTCATCCTCAGCGGGGTCACGTTCTGGATCGTCGCCGTCGTCTCGCTGCCGATCGGGATCGCCTTCTACATCTTCGAAGTCGTGATCGTGGTCACGATCCAGGCCTTCATCTTCGCCGCCTTGACCGCCATCTACATCGGCACGGCCATCGAGCCGGGCCACTAAGGAGGAAACGGTGCTCCACCTGCTCGCTGCAACCTCACCAACCATCAAGGCCGCGCAGGCGCTCGGCTTCGGTCTCGGCATGGGCCTCGGCTCGCTCGGCGCCGGAATCGGCATCGGCACCGTGTTCGCGTCGATGATCCAGTCGGTCGCCCGCCAGCCCGAGCTCCGCGGCGAGCTGCAGGGGATCATGTGGCTCGGCTTCGCGCTCACCGAGGCAGTCGTGTTCTACGGCCTCGTCGGCGGCTTCCTCGGCTTCGTGCTCGTCAAGTAGATGCTCGTCGCCGTCTCGAGCCCGCTCACCCGGATCATTCCGGGGCTGATGATCTGGACGATCGTCTTCTTCCTGATCGTCTTCCTCATCCTCCGCAAGTACGCGTTCGGCGCGATCCAGAAGCTCATCGACGAGCGCCGCGAGTCGATCAGGCGCGCGATTGAAGCCGCCGACGAGGCGCGCGACGAGGCGCAGCGGCTGCTCGAGGAGCACCGCAAGCTGATCGCGGAGGCGCGCGGCCAGGGCGAGGCGATCCTCGCCGAGGCGCGCAAGACCCGCGAGTCGATGGAGCAGCGGATGCGCGAGGAGACGGAGTCCGAGCGGCAGCGCCGCCTCGAGGAGACGCGGAAGGAGATCGCCGCCGAGACGGCGCGCGCCCTGCAGCAGATCCGCGCCGAGGTGGCCGACCTCACGCTCGAGGCGGCCTCGCGGGTCGTCGGCCGCACGCTCGACGCGGAGCGTGACCGCGAGCTCATCTCCGAGGCGATCGCGGGGCTCGACTTCTCGCGGCTCGAGGAGTCGGCATAGCCGTCGCGCACCGCATCTACGCCGAGGCGCTCTTCGGCGCCGCGAAGGACGGGGGCCGGCTCGCGCAGGTGCACGAGGCGCTGACGGACTTCGCCGCGGCGGCGGCCGAGTCGCCGGAGCTGCGCGCCGTGCTGCGCAACCCGCAGCTCGAGTCGAGCGCGAAGGCGGCGATCCTCGCCGACCTCGCCGGCGACGAGGAGCCCCTCTTCACGCACTTCCTGCAGGTGGTCGCGGAGAAGGGCCGCGCGGCCGAGCTCGAGGAGATCGCGAAGGAGTTCGAGCGGCTGATGGCGCGCGAGGAGCGGCGCCTGACCGTGGAGCTGACAACGGCGCGCGAGCTGACCGAGGCCGAGGCGGAGGCGATCCTGAAGCAGATCGAGCAGGCGGCCGGCCGCAAGGTGGAGGCGACGCAGAAGGTCGACCCGGATCTGGTGGGCGGCATCGTGCTGCAGGCGGGCTCGCTCCGCGTCGACGCAAGCGTGCGCGGGAGACTGGAACGGTTGAGACACGAACTCGTGAGGAGCTGAGAGCGCTTTGAAACTGAGACCGGAAGAGATCACGTCGATCCTGCGCCAGCGGATCGAGCAGTACGACGTCGAGACCGATCTCGCCGAGGTCGGCACCGTTCTCCAGCTCGGCGACGGCATCGCCCGGATCTACGGGCTCGAGAACGCCGGCTCGCTCGAGATGCTCGAGCTCGAGCACGGCGTCACCGGCCTCGCGTTCAATCTCGAGGAGGACGACGTCGGCGCGGCGCTCTTCGGCGACTGGGCGCTGGTGAGCGAGGGCGAGCCGGCGCGCCGCACTGGTCGCGTCGCAAGTGTCCCGGTTGGCGAAGCGCTGCTCGGTCGCGTCGTCGACCCGCTCGGCAACCCGCTCGACGGGCGCGGGCCGATCGACGCCGAGGAGACGCGCCCGCTCGAGTTCAAGGCGCCGGGCGTGATCGCGCGCCAGCCCGTGAAGGAGCCGCTCCAGACCGGCATCAAGGCGATCGACGCCATGACGAACGTCGGCCGGGGTCAGAGGGAGCTGATCATCGGCGACCGCTCGACCGGCAAGACCGCGATCCTGATCGACACGATCCTCAACCAGCGCGACCAGGACGTGAAGTGCATCTACGTCGCGATCGGCCAGAAGGAGTCGACCGTCGCGGGCATCTACGAGCGGCTCCGCGAAGAGGGCGCGATGGACTACACGACCATCGTCACCGCCTCGGCGAGCGAGGCCGCGCCCATCAAGTGGATGGCGCCGTTCGCCGGCTGCGCGATGGGCGAATACTTCCTCTACAAGGGCGAGCACGCGCTCGTGCTGTACGACGACCTCTCGAAGCACGCCGACGCGTACCGCCAGCTCTCGTTGCTCCTGCGCCGGCCGCCCGGCCGCGAGGCGTTCCCGGGCGACGTCTTCTACCTCCACTCCCGCCTGCTCGAGCGCGCGTGCAAGCTGAACGAGGAGGAGGGCGGCGGCTCGCTCACGGCGCTGCCGATCATCGAGACGCAGGCCGGCGACGTGTCCGCGTACATCCCGACCAACGTGATCTCGATCACCGACGGGCAGATCTACCTCCAGTCCGAGCTCTTCTACTCGGGCGTCCGCCCGGCCGTGAACGTCGGCATCTCCGTCTCGCGCGTCGGCGCCTCGGCGCAGACGAAGGCGATGAAGAAGGTCGCCGGCCGCCTGCGGCTCGATCTCGCCCAGTACCGCGAGCTCGAGGCGTTCGCGCAGTTCGGCTCCGAGCTGGACAGGGCGACGCAGCAGGCGCTGACCCGCGGCGAGAAGATGGTCGCGACCCTGAACCAGCCGCAGTATCAGCCGTGGCCGATGGAGGAGCAGGTGGCCGCGATCTACACCGGCATCCACGGCTACCTCGACGACATCCCGACTCCGCAGGTGTCGCGGTTCCAGGACGAGCTGCGCGAGCACCTGCGCGCCGAGAAGTCGATCTACGGCGAGATCAAGGAGACGGGCGACCTGCCCGACGAGCTCGCCGAAAAGTTGAACGGCGAGATCGAGAAGTTCAAGAACGGCTTCAACGTCGAGGAAGAAGCGCTCGTCTAGCCGGCCGTGGCGTCGCTCCAGGACCTCCGCCGGCGGATCTCCTCCGTCCGCAACACGCGCAAGATCACGAAGGCGCTCGAGCTCGTCGCGGGCGCCCGGCTGCGCCGCGCCCAAACGCGGATCGAGGAGATGCGCCCCTACGCAGACCGGATGCAGGAGCTGATGATCGGCACTGCGCGGGCGGCGTCTTCCTTCCGCAACCTCGCGCTCCTGCAGCAGCGCGACGAGGTGCGGAGGGTCGCCTTCGTCGTTGTGACGGGCGACCGCGGGCTCGCCGGGCCCTTCAACGGCCAGGTGCTGCGGCGGGCCTTCGAGCTCGAGCGGCACGCGCGGGCCGAAGGTCAGGAGGTGCTCTGGCTGGCCGTCGGGCGAAAGGGCGCCTCGACGCTCCGCTTTCGCCGTTACGAGCTGACGGGGCAGTGGGCGGGCTTCGCCGACAGGCCGACCTACCACGACGCACAGGCGGTCGGTCACAGGCTCGCCGAGCTGTACGAGGCAGAGGAGGTCGACCGCGTCGTCCTGGTGTACAACCGCTTCGAGTCGGTGCTCGTGCAGCGCGTGACGACGACCGACCTGCTGCCGATCCGCGAGGAGGTGCTCGCCGGGGAGGAGGACGCCGCCGAGGAGAGCGGGGGAGGCGTGAGCGGCGACTTCATCTACGAGCCGGAGCCCGAGCAGATCCTCGAGCGGCTCCTGCCGGTCTACCTCGAGACGGAGATCTACCGCGCGCTGCTCGAGTCCGCGGCCGCGTTCCTCGCCTCGCAGATGGCGGCGATGCGGAACGCGTCGAAGAACGCGGAGGAGCTCATCGACACCCTCACGCTCTCGTTGAACCGCGCCCGCCAGGCCGAGATCACCCAGGAGATCCTGGAGGTCGTCGCCGGTGCGGACGCGCTCACCGGATAGCCGGGAAAACACTTCGCGTTTCGCGTTGGGGCTAAGGAACTTCGCGCCGCCGAGAGCGCCGTCTCGGCGGCGCTGCTCGCGGTGGGGCTCATCGGTCGGAGACGAACCTGTCACGTCCGCCGTCGCTCTTTCGGCGCGGGCGTACGCCGCCTGCGGCTGGCGTACGCCCGCGCCCTACCGCTGTCGGGCGTGAGGACGCTCGCGCGGGCGAGGGTTGTCGCTGCTGGTTTTGGTCGTTGGGCGGACGGCTGTGGAGTGGCGGGAGCGGCTGATGCCTTCCTTCTGGGGGCAAGACGGCTTGGCGGCAGTTAAGGGAACGTTCAGGGGCTCGTAATTGCCAGGGCAGAGTCTGTTGGCAGTGTGGTGGCTCCGGGGGGAATCGGCCCACGGCTGACTAGGAGGTTGGAGTGAGAAGGTTCCGTTTTGCCGTTTTGCTTGTGCTCGGGACGGCGGCGTTGTCGTTGATCGCGGCCGCTGGAGCGTCGGCATCGTCCGACGTTGTGGGGCACGTGTATGTGAATGACAACGCAGCCGGCGTGAACACGATCGCCGGCTTCGACCGTCACGCTGATGGGTCGTTGACGCCGATCCCGGGGTCGCCGTTCGCGGTCGGAGGCGCAGGCCTCGGAAAGGGTGACGCCTCGCAGGGATCGCTGCAGTTGAGTGCGGACGGTCGTTATCTGCTCGCTGTCGATGCCGGGAGCAACCAGATCTCGGTGGCCCGGATCAAGCCGGACGGGTCGCTTCAGGCTGCCGGGGGATCGCCTGTCTCCTCGAACGGCGTCAACCCGGTCAGCATCGCCGTCGACGGCCGGCTCGTCTATGTCGCGAACCAGGGCCCTGGAGCCAATGTCGGCGATTCGAACTACACGGGCTTCACCCTCAATGCCGGCGGCCACCTCGCGCCGCTCGCAGGCTCGACCGTTCCAGTAGCAAACGGCTCCTTGCCGGCTGATGTCCTCTTCAACGCTGATGGCAGCAAGCTCGTTGGCACGCGTGTCGGCAGTTCGGAAATCGACAGCTTCACGGTTGGCGCCGACGGTTTGCTGACCGCGGCCGCCGGCTCGCCGTTTGCCGCCCAGGGATTCACGCCAGCCCAGGGCTTTGGTCAGCTCGGCAGCGAGTTCAGCCCCACCAACCCGGACCAGCTATTCGTGTCGGATGCGCACACTGCGGCAGGAACGGGCGCGCCAGGCCTCGTGTCCAGCTTCACCGACGCAGCCGACGGCTTACTCACTCCAATCGGCAGCTCGCCCGTCTCCAACGACGGGATCGCCTCCTGCTGGGTCGAGATCAGCCACGACGGCGCCTACCTTTTCGTCGTCAACACTGGCTCCGCCACGGTCTCCAGCTACCAGATCGCCGCAGACGGGTCCCTGACCTTCCTGACAAGCACGCCGTCCGGGGAGCTCGGCGCCGGCGCCGAGGACGCCCGACTCTCCCCCGACGGCTCGACGCTCTGGGTCGTCGAAGCAGGAGCCGACGCAGTCGTCGGTTTCACCGTCAACGGCGGCAACCTCACGCCGCTCTCCTCCCTACCCGGCCCGGCAGGCGCAACGCCCACCGGCATCGTCGTTAACTGACACCCAACAGCGAGAGGCGGACGCGAGAGCGTCCGCCTCCGCAACCCCTTTCCCGCCCGCCGCCTCGGTACTGACTCGTCAAGGGTCATTCCGAAACACTGGCCCAAGCGAGCGTCCTGGGCGAGTTGGAAGGAGCGCTGGATAGTGGGACAATCGGACCACGCTGGCGGCCGTGCAGGTCGCCGGATTCATTCTCAACTGCGGACACACCTTGGAAGGGGGCTAGGAAATGCTTCAAAATGTGCTCGGACACGCGAGGCGTCTCGGTGTCTTGGGGGTTTGCACTGCGGTAGCGGCGCTGGTCGCCGCGACAGCAGCACGTGCAGCCACAGCGGTGAACGTGGCCTGCGGTGATAGCGCCGGACTGGTCGCGGCGGTGAACACCGTCAACGCAGGTGGTGGCGGGTCGATCAACCTCGCCGGTGGCTGCACGTACTCGCTGACGACGCGAAACAACACGGCCATCGGAGGGAATGGACTGCCGGTTGTTGTTTCACCGATCACGGTGAACGGCAATGGGGCGACGATCGCGGGTAACAGCAGCAACTTCCGGATCGTCGCGATCAACGGTCCCGCGGGTGGATCGCTGATCTTGAACGGGGTCACGATCACCGGCGGCAGCATCTTGGGGTCGATGGTGGCCGGCGCGGGCGGCGCGATTCTGAACTTCTCGGGCACGCTGACCCTGAACAGCGCGGTGGTGACTGGGAACTTTGCGAACGACGCGGGCGGTGGGATCGCGAGCGCCCTCGGCGCAACCACGACGTTGAACAAGAGCGAGGTGAGCTGGAACACGGTGCCGAGCACGGGCAGCGGTGGCGGCGGACTCCTCAGCCTCGCCTCGACGCTGACGCTCAACGGCAGCATCGTCGATCACAACACTGGTCCGGGAGGCGGCGGGATCGCCAGCGGTAACGGCCAGGGAGGCGGCCCCGGCAGCATGGTCACCCTCAACAGCAGCGTGATCAGCAACAACACCGCAGTCGGCGGTTTCGAGAGCGGCGGCGGCGGCATCTCCAACGGCGGCACGCTGCAGGCGAACAACAGCCAGATCATCAACAACACCGCCCCCGGAGAGACCGGCGCAGGCCTGCTCAACCACGTGACCGCGACGCTGAATCACACTGTCGTCTCGGGCAATAGCGCACCTGGCGGACTCGGCGGCGGGATCGTGAACGCGATCTTCTTCGACGGCCAACCGGAACCGACCCTGCTGATCAACAACAGCCAGGTCACCGATAACAGCGCCGACGCCGGCGGCGGGATCGTCAACATCAGCTTCGCGGCGACCGCCCCCGCGGGAGCCGTGACCCTCCACCACACCACCGTCGACTCGAACTCGCCCGACAACTGCGAGCCACCCGGCTCCGTCTCGGGCTGCACGGGCTGACCTGACCTGTCGGAGGGGCGGGTGCAAATCCCGCCCCTCCTCAGCCCTCCGGAGCAATATCCAAGGCGAGCACGGTTCCCGGCGTCGCGCAGTCGCCGCTTCGCTCGCCACCTAACATCGTCGTATGAACGCCTCGCGCGAGCCTGTGCCGTTCGAGGCGTACGAGGGGGGTGTGTACCTCCACGGCACGAAGGCAGATCTCGTGGTGGGTGATCTGCTTGTCCCAGGGCGCGGGTCGAATTTCGAGACGGGCCGCGTGATGAACTACGTCTACTTCACCGGAACGCTCGACGCCGCGGCCTGGGGCGCCGAGCTCGCCGGCGGGGAGGACCGCCCGCGCATCTACATCGTCGAGCCCACCGGGGACTTCGAGGACGATCCGAACCTGACCGACAAGAGGTTTCCGGGGAATCCAACCCAGTCTTTCCGTAGCCGTGAGCCTTTGCGCGTCGTGGGTGAGCTCCTCGACTGGGCCGGTCATCCGCCGGAGAAGCTCGCGGCCATGCGGGCCGCAGTGGATGCATCGCAGCGCGCCGGAAAGACGCAGATCGAGGATTAGCCCACTTCGCCTCTGGGTGACATTCCCGAACGCTCGTCCAAACGAGACGCCTGCACCCTACGCAGTCGGCCGCACGAGCTCGCGGGCGCGCGCGGCCTTCACCGCCGCCGAGAGCGTCGCGATGTCGTAGGCGCCGTAGTGGCGCAGGCCGTTGATGAAGAAGGTGGGCGTGCCTGAGACCGCCGAGAGGTCGGCCGAGTCCACGTCCTCCGCGATGCGCCCAGCGCCCGTGCGGGTTCGCAGGCCCTCCTCGAACCTCTCGACGTCCAGCCCGAGCTGCCCGGCGTAGCCGAGGAGGTCGCCGAAGCCCAGCGCGTCCTGGTGGTCGAGCAGGAGGTCGTGCATCTCCCAGAACGCACCCTGCTCGGCGGCCGCCTCCGCAGCCTCGGCCGCCTGCTGCGCGCTCGGGTGGACGTCGTTCAGCGGCAGGTGCCGCCAGACGTAGGAGACCTCGCCGTGCTCGCGCAGCAGCTCCCGCAGGACCGGCTCCGCCTGCCCGCAGTAGGGGCACTCGAAGTCGCCGTACTCGAGCACCGTGACCGGCGCCTCGGCCGGGCCGCGCACGTGGTCGCGCTCGGGGTCGACCGGCTCCGCGAGGTCGACGATCAGGTCGGGCGTGCCGAGCAGCGCACGGACGCGCATCCGTCGCGGCATCCGTCTGGTCCCGGCGACGAGGAGCCAGGTCAGCGCCGCGGCGAGCAGCGCCGCGCTGAGGACGCCGACCTTCGCCTCCGCGAGGTCGGCTCCGTGGAAGGCGAGCGAGGCGATTAGGAGCGAGACGGTGAAGCCGATCCCGGCGATCGTCCCGGCGCCGGCGACCGAGGCCCAGCCGACCGGCGGCCGCAGGCGGCCGTGGCTGAGGCGCGCCGCGAGCCAGGTCGCGCCGGCGATCCCGACCGGCTTGCCGACCACGTAGCCGATCAGGATTCCGAGCGTCACGGGCGAGGTGAACGCCCGGCCGAGGAAGCCGCTGCTCAGGTGGACGCCGGCGTTCGCAACCGCGAAGACGGGCACGATCACGTAGCTCGTCCACGGGTGCCAGAGCGTCTGCAGGCGCTCGTTCGGCGAGACCGCCGTGCGCAGCGCCGAGCGCGCCGAGCGCGCCAGATCGCCCGTGGGCTGCTCCCGGAAGACGCGAAAGAGGTCGCTCGCCCGCTCGAGGTCGCTCCGCTGCGCCGGGTAGGCGAGGGCAATCACCCCGCCCATCAGGCCGGCCACGACCGGGTCGACGCCCGCCTTGAAGAACGCGACCCAGACCGCCGTGCCGAGCAGGAAGTAGAGCGGGCCGAAGTGGATGTCGGCGGCGCGGATCGCGAGGATGCAGCCGAACAGGCCGAGCCCGACGAGGAGCGCCGTCATCGAGACCGAGCCGCTGTACGCGATCGCGATCACGAGGAGCGCGACGATGTCGTCCACGACCGCGACGGTGAGCAGGTAGGCGCGCAGGCGCTCGGGCAGGCCCGGTCCGACGAGCGCGAGGAGGCCGAGCGCGAACGCGGTGTCGGTCGACATCGCCGCTCCCCAGCCGTGGGTCGAGCCGTGGCCGGCGTTGATCGCGAGGTAGATCCCGACCGGCACGACCATGCCGCCGACGCCGGCGACGAGCGGGAGCGCCACCCGCCGCCGCTCGCGCAGCTCGCCGAGGTCGAACTCGCGCCGCGCCTCGAGGCCGATCACGAAGAAGAAGAGGGCCATCAGGCCGTTGTCGATCCAGCCGCGCAGGTCCTGCGAGACACTGCCGCCGCCGATCCGGATCGAGAGCGTCGTGCTCCACACGCGCTCGTAGGACGCGGGGTCGGCGTTCGCCCAGACCAGCGCTGCGATCACGCCGGCGAGCAGGACCGCGGCGCTGCCGGTCTCCGTCCGGAGGAAGGAGCGGAGCGGCGTCTGCAGGCTGCGCGTCCACGCGGTCCGGCCGCTGTAGGGAGTCGCGGCGACGTCTGTTTCGGCCATCGCGGAAGCTTAGGAAGAGCGGTCGGTTCCACCGAGGAGCGCAAAACCGGCTCGGCTAGAGTGCGCGTGGCAGTGTGCCTTGTTGGGGCCGCCCGCAAGCGGCGCCGACCTCGAGCATCAGGGGAGACTCAGTGGCCGACAAGAGCAACGGCAAGAACACGGGGAAGATCGTCGAGATCAAGGGCGTCGTGCTCGACGCCGTCTTCCCGGACAGGCTCCCCGAGATCTACCACGCGCTCAGCATCCAGGTCCCCGAGGAGGACGGCGGGACGAGAGAGCTGATCGCGGAGGTGCAGCAACACCTCGGTGACGATCGCGTCCGCGCGGTGGCGATGGACTCGACCGACGGTCTCGCGCGCGGCGTCGACGTCGTCGATACACGGCAGCCGATCTCGGTGCCCGTCGGCGAGGTGACGCTCGGCCGCATCTGGAACGTGATCGGCGACCCGGTCGACGGCAAGGAGCCGTCCAAGGGCGAGCGGTGGCCGATCCACCGGGACCCGCCCGCGTTCGGCGACCTCTCGCCGACGATCGAGATCTTCGAGACCGGCCTCAAGGTCGTCGATCTGATCGCGCCGTACGTCCGGGGCGGCAAGGTCGGCCTCTTCGGCGGCGCCGGTGTCGGCAAGACCATCCTGATCCAGGAGCTCATCCACAACGTCGCCCTGCAGCACGGCGGCGTGTCGGTCTTCTGCGGCGTGGGCGAGCGGACGCGGGAGGGCAACGACCTGATGCTCGAGATGGAGGAGTCGGGCGTCATGGACAAGGTGGCGATGGTCTACGGACAGATGAACGAGCCGCCGGGCGCGCGGCTGCGCGTCGGGCTCTCCGGGCTGACGATGGCCGAGTTCTTCCGCGACGAGGGCCAGGACGTCCTCCTCTTCATCGACAACATCTTCCGCTTCGTCCAGGCGGGCTCCGAGGTGTCGGCACTGCTCGGCCGGATGCCGAGCGCGGTCGGCTACCAGCCGACGCTCGCGACCGAGATGGGCCAGCTCCAGGAGCGGATCACCTCGACGCGCACCGGCTCGGTCACGTCCGTGCAGGCGATCTACGTCCCGGCCGACGACCTCACCGATCCGGCGCCCGCGAACACGTTCGCGCACCTCGACTCGACGACCGTGCTCGATCGCAGCATCGTCGAGAAGGGGATCTATCCGGCCGTCGACCCGCTGCGCTCGACGTCGCGCGCGCTGCAGCCGGGCATCGTCTCCGAGGAGCACTACCGGACGGCGACGCGAGTGCAGGAGGTGCTGCAGCGCTACCGCGACCTGCAGGACATCATCGCGATCCTCGGCATCGACGAGCTCTCCGACGAGGACAAGCTCATCGTGACCCGCGCCCGCAAGATCGAGCGGTTCTTCTCCCAGCCGAACTTCGTGGCGGAGCAGTTCACGGGCACGCCGGGCGAGTACGTGAAGCTCGAGGACACGATCCGCGGCTTCACCGAGATCCTCGACGGCAAGCACGACGACCTGCCGGAGCAGGCCTTCTACATGGTCGGCTCGATCGAGCAGGCGGTCGAGCGGGCGAAGCAGCTCGGCGGCGAGGAAGCGGAGCCGGAGGCCGAGGAAGAGACCGAGCCCGAGCCGGCCGGCGCCGCGGCCTAGGGACGGATGCCCGACCATCCGCTGTTCCCCGTCTCGGTCGTGACGCCCGAGGGGCCGGCATTCGAGGGTGAGGCCGAGATGCTGATCGTGCCCGGCGACGCGGGGGAGATCGGCGTCCTCGCGCGCCACGCGCCGCTCGTCGCGATGCTGAAGGCGGGCTCGACGCGGGTTCACCTCGGCGACGGCGAGGTGCGCGAGTTCGCGACCGGGCCGGGCTTCTTCCAGGTGCTCGAGAACCGGGCGATCGCCCTGGTCGACGACGCCGTCGCGGCCGGCGACATCGACGAGGAGCGGGCGCGCCGCCAGCTCGAGGAGGCGCATGAAGAGCTGGCGCGCGTGGACGCGGGAGACTCGACCGCCGACCGCTGGCAGCTCGAGGAGCGGATCCGGCACGCCGAGAACCAGCTCACGGTCCGCGGCGGGTAGCGAGGAAACGCTTCGCGTTTCCTCGCTGGGTAACGGAACTGCGCGGGCCGGGAAGCGCGGTTCCCGGCCCGCTTCGTGCTGTTTAGGTTTGCCAGTCCTTGGGCGGGGTGTTTTCTTGGGTGCGCTCGCGCGCGGCCCAAGAGGGGCCGGCGCGAGCGCGGTCCGGCCTCCGGCTAAGCCCCCGCGAGCGCGGATGTCTTAGCCTCCGGCCCTTCGTCTTTGCGGGGTTCAGCCGTTTCGAACCCGGTGTTGGCCGGGGCGGCGGCGTAACGTCGCGTTACGCCGCCGCGAACCAGCGAGCGCGCACGCCGCAGGCCTGCGCGCTCGCGACAGAACCGGGCATCCGAACCCGCGCAAGCTCAATTTGCCCTCAGCACGAAGCCCACGGGAGACCGCGCTCTCCCGTGGGCGCAGTTCCCTTTTCTCCGGGCGAAGAGCGAAGCTCTTCGCCCGGCTACTA
Organism: Gaiellaceae bacterium; assembly: GCA_036490825.1. Classification (GTDB taxonomy): domain Bacteria; phylum Actinomycetota; class Thermoleophilia; order Gaiellales; family Gaiellaceae; genus Palsa-739. The sequence continues at coordinate 8,116 of DASXDE010000131.1, read as the reverse complement.
GTAGCGGTCGATGTCGACCAGCCGTTGGTCGCTGATGCCGAAGTGGTGCGCGATCTCGTGGAAGACGGTGCGCCGGATCTGACGCCGGAGTAGCTCCGGATCGCCGCCGGTCATCCGCTCGATGGGCCCGCGGTAGATCGTGATTTTGTCCGGGAGCGCGCCGGCGTAGTACGGGCCGCGCCTGCCGTACGGGACGCCCTGGTAGAGGCCGAGCAACGGTTGCCCGGGAGGCGGCTCGTCCTCGACGGTCACGGCTACGTTCGACATGAGTTTCGAGATGTCGTCGGGCACGTCGTCGAGCGCCTCGCCGACGAGCCGCTCGAAGTCGGCTTCGCTCTCCTCGCTCACGAGCTTCTGGTCTTCGCCAGCACGTCGCCCTCCTGTAGCGCCTGGTCCAGCGGCGCCGCCATCGCCGCCTCGTGGATCGCGGCGTACTCCTCGCCGAGCTCCTCCTCGGCCGCCGCCTTTGCCTCGTCGAACAATGCCCGCTCGACGGGTTGGATGAGGACGCCTGCGTCCGCCTGCAGCCGGTCGGCGACGCCGGCGAGGCGCGCGGCGCGGGCGGCGTCGCCGTCGATCAGGCAGATGCGCGCTAACGAGGCGAGCGCGTACGCCATCACCTCCTTGTAGCCGAGCTCGAAGGTCAGCGCGACGGCCTGCTCGAGCCAGCCGCGCGCCGGCTCGACGGCGCCGGCCTGGAGCGAGAAGTAGCCGAGGTTGTTGAGTGAGATCGCCTGCCGTCCCCGGTCGCCGAGCTCCCGCTGGATCGCGAGCGCCTCGGTGGTGACCGCGATCGCCTCGTCGAAGCGCTGCTCCTGTCCGGCGGCGTCTCCGAGGTTGGAGAGCGCGATCGCGAGCCCCCGCGGCACGTCGAGCTCGCGGTACCGCTCGACGCTCTCCTCGAGGAACCGTCGCCCGTTCGCGAGGTCTCCACGGACGGAGGCGACGGTGCCGAGGTCGCTGAGCGCGCGCGCCTCGCCCTCCGCGTCGCCCTGCTCGCGCGCAACCTCGAGCACCTCCTCGTAGAGCTGGTCGGCCCGCTCGAGGTCGCCCACGCGGAGCGCGGCCCCGGCGGCGAAGGCGACCGCCGCGGACCGTGTCTCCGGCGCCGCAGCGCCGCCGGCCGCGAGCGCCTGCTCCGCCCAGCGGAGCCCCTCGGTCCAGTGGCCGCGCACCTCCCAGAACGGCCGCAGCGCGCTTACGAGCTTCAGCGCGAGCTCGACATCCGAGTCGATCGCCCAGCCGAGCGCCGCGCGGATGTTGTTGTGCTCCGCTTCGAGCCGGTCGAGCCACGGGACGGGATCCTCGCCGGCGAGGTTCGCGGCCTTCGTCGCTTCGGCTAGGTCCGCCAGCCACCGCGCGTGCCGCCTCCGCACCTCGGCGGCGCCGTCCTCCTCGAGCCGGTCGGCCGCGAAGCGGCGAACCGTCTCGAGCAGCGTGAAGCGCGAGTCGCGCCGCCGCAGGAGGTTGTTGTCGACGAGCGAGGCCAGGGTTTCGAGCGAGACGTCGCAGACGCTTTCGGCGGCCTCGAGCGTGCAGCCGCCGGAGAAGACGCCGAGCCGGGCGAACGCAACGCGCTCGTCCTGGCCTAGCAGGTCGTAGCTCCAGCGGATCGTCGCCGCGAGCGTCCGCTGCCGGGCCGGCGCGTCGCGCGGGCCGGCGGGGAGGAGGTGCGGCTCGCGCTCGAGCCGCTCGAGGAGCTCGGCGGGCGCCAACAGCTTCGAGCGGGCGGCCGCGAGCTCGATCGCGAGCGGCAGCCCGTCGAGCCGGCCGCAGACGCGCGCGATGTCGGGGGCCGTCGCGCTGTCGAGGTCGAAGTCCGGATCGACCGCACGCGCGCGCGCCGCGAAGAGCCGCAGCGCGTCGGTCTGGACGAGCGCCTCGAAGCGAAGGCCGGCATCGGGCGTCTCGAACGGCGGCACCGGGTACTCCTGCTCGGCCGCGAGCCGCAGCGGCGCACGGCTCGTCGCCAGCACCCACAGGCGCGGCGCGGCGGCGAGCAGCTCCGCGACGGCCGGCGCGGCGGCGAGCAGCTGCTCGAAGTTGTCCAGGACGAGCAGCAGCCGCCGTTCTCGCAGGTGCTCGACCACCTCGCTCTCTCGCACGTCGAGCGCTTCAGCGACGGTGGGCAGGAACAGCTCCGGACTGGTGACGGGCGCGAGGCCGACGAAGACGGCGCCGTGCCGCAGCTCGGGCTCAAGCGCCTGCGCGACCGCGAGGCCGAGGCGCGTCTTCCCGGTCCCGCCCGGTCCCGTGAGCGTGACGAGCCGTGCGCCCTCGTCGCGGAACAGCGCGCTGACGGCCGCCAGCTCGAGCCGGCGGCCGACGAGCGGCGTGGGCGGCACCGGCAGGGGTCGTGTGGCGCGCGCGGCCGCCTCGGGCGCGGCGAGGCTCGGCTCCTGGCGGAGGATCGCCCGCTCCAGCTCCTGCAGCCCGGGCCCCGGCTCGAGCCCGAGCTCGTCGGCGAGCACGCCGCGCGCAGCGCGGTACGCCTCGAGTGCGTCCGCCTGGCGACCGCAGCGATAGAGCGCGAGCATCTGCTGCTCGAGGAAGCGCTCGCGATACGGGTGCTCCACCGTCAGCGTCTCGAGCTCCGCGACAAGCGCCTCGTGCCGGCCGCACGCGAGCTCGGCGTCGCAGCGGAGCTCCAGCGCGGTGAGGCGCAGCTCCTCGAGCCGCTCGGCCTCGGTCGAGCGCCGCAGCTCGTCCGGCAGGTTCGCGAGCGGAGGCCCGCGCCACATCGAGAGCGCTTGCCGCAGCTCGTCCGCCGCATCCTCGGCGCGGCCGGCCGCCAGGGCCGCGCGACCGCGCGCGAGCGCACCCTCGAAGCGGTCGAGGTCGAGCTCCTGCTCGTCGACGACGGCGCGGTAGCCCTGGCCTGCGGTCTCGATCCGCCCGCCCCCGAGCGCGCGCCGCAAGCCGTGCACGTAGACCTGCAGCGACTGCAGGGCCGACGCCGGCGGGCTCTCCCCCCAGAGCCCGTCGATGAGCCGCTCGGCCGAGACGACTCGTCCGCGATTCAGGAGCAGGAGCGCGAGCAGCGCCCGCTGCTTCGGCGCGCCGAGCGCGGCAGGCCCACCGTCGAGGACCGCCTCGACCGGCCCCAGGATCCGGAACTGCGCAGCCATGCCCCTTAAGTCCTCCTCAAGCGGATCTTAAGCGGCATCTCCGACGCTCCTTCCGACAGCCGCCGCAAGCGGTCCGACGAGAAGGAGAGAACGATGATCCGCGCAGGAGACTCAATCGAGAACCCGGTCACCGGCGAGCGCATCGTCTTCCGGCAGACGAGCCGCGAGACGAACGGCGCGGCCGTCGTGATCGAGACGTACGTCCAGCCGAACGGCTTCGTCGCCGCGGCGCACCTGCACCCGAGCCAGGAGGAGCGCTTCGAGGTCCTCCGGGGCACGCTCGGATTCAAGGTCGGCCGGCAGAAGCTCGTCGCCGGCCCCGGCAAGCGCCTCACGGTGCCTGCGGGTACGCCGCACAAGTTCTGGAACACGGGCGACGACGTCGCTCACTTCGTGTGCGAGATCCGCCCCGCGCTGCAGTTCGAGTCGCTGATCGAGACGATGTTCGCGCTGGCCGCCGACGGCCGCACGAACCGGAAGGGGATGCCGAACCCACTGCACCTCGCGGTGATCGCGCAGGCTCACTTCGACACGGTTCGGCTGCCGTTCCCGCCGGCGATCGTCCAGCGGATCGGTCTCGCGCTCGGCAGCCCGCTCGGCCGCGCGCTCGGCTACCAGCCCGTCTACGTCCCCTCGCCGGCCGCGGTCGGCGCGACCGCCGCGACGGCCGCGTGATGGGCCGCCGCCTCTTCATCGGCGCGCTCGTCGTCGCCACGTTGCTGCTGGCAGCGCTCGGTGCGTCGATCTCGCTCGTCCGGCGCGTACGCCTCGTCCTGACGCCCTCACTCGCCCTCGAAAGGAGCACCGCACTGTGAACACCTCCGACAACCGCCGCTGGGCCCTTGCCGGCCTGCTCACCGTTGGCCTCTGGGTGATCGGGATCATCCTCCTCAACCACAACGGCCCGGCCGACCACGCCACCGGAAGCCAGATCCTCGCCTGGTACAAGTCCGACTCGGACACGATCGTCCTGGGCGGCTGGCTGTTCATGCTCGGCTGCCTCGGCTTCGTCACCTTCGTCGCCGGCTTGCGCGTGCGGCTGGCGGAGGCGGTCGGCCCCGCGAGCCAGCTGCCGGCGCTCGCCCTCGCCGGGGCTGCGATGGCCGGCGTCTGCGGGATGCTCACGGCAGCGGTCGACCTCGCCGGCGGGATCGACAAGAACGACATCGACCCGGCGACCGCCGCGACCTTCCATCACTCCACCGACATCTTCTTCGTCGGTGCTGAGCTGGCCGCGATCCTGCCGCTCGCCGCGGTCGCGATCATCGCCTGGCGGACGCGGATCCTGCCGCGCTGGTGGGCGGCCTTCGGAGGTCTCGTCGTCGTCGTGCTCATCGTCGGGCCGATCGGGTGGATCGGCCTGATCTTCGGCCTGCCGATCTGGACGCTCGGGACGAGCCTCTTCGTGCTGCTGCATTCTCCCGAGCGCATGCGGTCGGCGGCAGCTGCCGCCTGACACGGGGGAGGAAAGGAGGCGCGCCTCAGGGGTCGGGCGCGCCTCCTGTCACTCGGCCCTTGACGCACCGGGCCACGAGCGCCCAGAATCGCCCACTCGACTCGGAGGTGGACGATGGTGCGGGCGGCGCTCCGCTGGGAGATTGCGTACGGCCAGGCCAGGGAGGGCATCGCAGGTGTCGAGGCGGTGAACGCCGTGTGTCGGGACCGTGGCTGGGCCGAGTGGACGGCGTGGGCCCCGTTCAGCGGCAAGGAGAACGAAGTCATTCTCACGTGCGACTACCCGGACCTCGCGACGTACGTCGCCGAGCGAGACGCGCGCTTCGCCGACGCGGAGTTCATGCAGGCATGGAGACAGTGCGCCCAGCACGCCGTTCAGGGCTCGATCGAGAACGAGCTCCTGGAACCCGTGCCGGAGCTCGGCTGAGCGCTAGGCGACGCGGCTGGCCACGCGCGAGGCGCCTTCGTGCGCGGGTAGGTAGAGCCGCTCGACGTATTCCGCCACCATCCGCGCGGTGCCGAAGCGCGGCCCCAGCTCGGCGATCGATTCCCGCATCAGCGCGATCCAGCGCTGTGGCAGCCCCGCCTCGTCCCGCTCGTAGTACGCGGGCAGCACCTGCTCCTCGAGCACGGCGTAGAGCGCGTCCGCGTCGGCCTCGTCCTGCTCCGCATCGCTCGCGCCGTCCTCCGCCATGCCCTCGATCGCGAATCCGCACTCGGGCGAATACGCCTCGGCCCACCAGCCGTCGAGGATCGAGCAGTTCAGGACGCCGTTCAGCGCCGCCTTCATCCCCGAGGTGCCCGACGCCTCGAGCGGGCGCCGCGGCGTGTTGAGCCAGACGTCCACGCCCTGCACGAGGCGCCGCGCGAGCGTCATCTCGTAGTCCTCGAGGAACATGACTCGCCCTGCCGCCGCGGGCTCTCGCGCGAAGTCGACCACGAGCTGGATCACGTCCTTGCCACCCTCGTCCGCCGGGTGCGCCTTCCCGGCCACGAGCAGTTGGACCGGCCGCTCCGGGTCGGCCAGTAGCTGCGCGAGCCGCTCGGGCCGGCTGAAGAGGAGGCTCGCGCGCTTGTAGGTGGCGAAGCGCCGCGCGAAGCCGATCGTGAGCACGTTCGGGTCGAGCTCGCGCGCGTGCCGGGTCCTCACGACGAACTCGAGCAGCCGCTCCTTCGCGCCGCGGCGCGCCGCCCACAGGTCCTCCGCCGGCAGCTCGCGCGCCCGCTCGAACTGCGGGTCGGTGTCGCCGAGCAGCCCCTCGAGCTCGCCGGAGATCCAGGTGCGCTGGTGGACGCCGTTCGTGACCGAGGTGATCGGCACCTCGTCGATCCTCCGCTCGGGCCAGAGGCCGTGCCACATCTCCCGCGAGACGGCGCCGTGAAGCTCGGAGACGGCGTTCGCGTATTGCGACGTGCGCAGCGCGAACGGCGTGAGCCCGAAGCTCGTCTCGCTCTGCTCTACCTTGCCGAGCGCCGCGAACTCCTCCCACGTCAGGCCGCAGCGCTCGACGATCCCCTCGAGGTTGCGCCGCACGAGCTCCGGCGCGAAGACCTCGTTCCCTGCCGGCACGGGTGTGTGCGTCGTGAAGACCGTCGACGCGCGGAGCCGCTCGAGCGCCTCGGCGGCCGAGAGGCCCTGCTCCTCGACGAGCTCGCGCATGCGCTCGAGCTGGAGGAAGGCGGAGTGCCCCTCGTTCATGTGGAATACCGTCGGCTCGAGGCCGAGCCGCCGCAGCACGCGCACCCCGCCGACGCCGAGCACGAGCTCCTGACGCAGGCGGTTCTCGCGGTCGCCGCCGTACAGGATGTCGGTGACGTCGCGCGCCCACTCCGGGTTGCCCTCCACCTTCGTGTCGAGGAGGTAGAGGGAGACGCGCCCGACGCGCACGTGCCAGACGCCGAGACGCACCGGCACGAGATTGCCGCTGTCGTCCGCGAGCTCGACCACCGGCGCCATCGGCACGAGCTCCAGCGGCAGGCGGCTCGGATCGTTGCGCGGGTAGCGCTCGACCTGCCGGTCGTTCTCGTCGAGCCGCTGCCGGAAGTAGCCGCGGCGATAGAAGAGGCCGATCCCGACGAGCGGCACGCCGAGCTCCGACGCAGCCTTGAGGTTGTCGCCCGCGAGCACGCCGAGCCCGCCGGAGTAGACGGGGAGGCTCTCGTCGAGCCCGAACTCCGCGGAGAAGTAGGCGACGAGGAGGTCGGTCGGGCGGCCCCGCTCCCGCCACCAGGTGTCCTCGCCGCGGTCGCGTGCGAGCCGCCCTTCGACGCGCGCGAGCCGCTCGAGATAGCCGGGCGCGAGCGCCCGGGCCAGATCCTCGTCGGTCAGCTCGGACAGCAGCGCGGTCGGGTTATGGTGCAGCTCGGCGAAGCGGCGCGGCTCGAGGTCGGCGAACAGGAGCCGCGCCTCGGCGATCCAGGTGAAGGAGAAGTCGCTCGCGATCGCGAGGAGCGCCTCGCGCAGCGTCGCGCCGTCGTGCACCTCGCTCACGAAGCGGCACCCTAACGTTCGCCCCGGGCGCTACGCGCCGGGTGCGGTGGCGCGTGGCTGCTAGCGTTGGGGGTACCCGGAGAGCTTTGACAGGCAGCTTGGCGACCGGGTCAACAAACGCCTAAAGCGCCCGAGAGCACCGCTCCCGGGCCTTTGCGAGGAGACCAGGTGCAGGACACACGGGAACGGCTCGAATCCATCCTCAGGCAGCGCATCGCCGTCCTCGACGGCTCGTGGGGCGTGCTGCTGCAGCGCGAGGTGCGCGGGGAGGAGGGCTACCGCGGCGAGTGGTTCCGCGACCACAGCCACGACGTCGCCGGCGACCCGGATCTGCTCAACCTCACGCAGCCGGACCTGATCTCCCGCATCCACGGCGACTACTTCGCCGCGGGCGCCGACATCGCGACGACGAACACGTTCACCGCGACGACGATCGGCCAGGCGGACTACTACTTCGACGCCGACGTCGTCGAGCAGATGAACCTCGCGGGAGCGCGACTCGCGCGCGCCGCCGCCGACGAGTGGGCCGAGAGGACGGGCGGCGACCGTTTTGTCGCGGGTTCGGTCGGGCCGCTCAACGTCTCCCTCTCGCTGTCGCCCCGCGTCGACGACCCGGCCTACCGCGCCGCGACCTTCGACGAGGTCGCCGAGGCGTACGCGCACCAGATGCGGGCGCTGCGCGAGGGCGGGGTGGACCTGCTCCTGATCGAGACCGTCTTCGACACGCTCAACGCGAAGGCGGCGATCGTCGCCGCGCAGGACGTCGCGCCCGAACTGCCGCTCTGGCTCTCCTTCACGGCGGTCGACAAGAGCGGCCGGAACCTCTCCGGGCAGACCGTGGAGGCGTTCTGGCTCTCGGTCGAGCACGCCGAGCCGCTCGTGGTCGGCGTCAACTGCTCGCTCGGCGCCGCCGAGATGCGCCCCTTCGTCGAGGATCTCGCGGAGATCGCGTCGACCTGGGTCGCCTGCCATCCGAACGCGGGGCTGCCGAACGAGCTCGGCCTCCACGACGAGCAGCCGGAGGACACGAGCCGCTTCCTCG